>SXKB01000006.1 GCA_005778215.1 Actinomycetota bacterium
GACTATCCGCTGTGGACCGCGTCGGTGTCGTTGAGCGGTGGCCGTCCCGTGCACTCCCTCTGCGACGAGCAGAGCGACTGGTACCCCGACATCGCCGACATCCGTCGGAAGATCACGCCCAGCACCAAGGCCATCGTGGTCATCAATCCGACCAACCCGACGGGCGCGCTCTACCCCACGGAGTTGCTGGAGCAGATCGTGCAGGAGGCCCGCGAGCACCAGCTCATCGTGATGGCCGACGAGATCTACGACAAGACGCTGTACGACGGCAACACCCACACCAGCATCGCCTCGCTCGCCGACGACGTGCTGTTCGTCACCTTCAACGGCCTCTCCAAGAACTACCGGTCGTGCGGCTACCGCGCCGGGTGGATGGTGGTGTCGGGCGAGAAGCGCCACGCCAAGGACTACATCGAGGGGCTCGACATGCTCGCCTCGATGCGCCTGTGCTCCAACACCCCCGGCCAGCTGGCCATCCAGACGGCACTCGGTGGCTACCAGAGCATCGACGACCTCGTGGCGCCCACCGGACGGCTGTGCCGCCAGCGCGACATCGCGTACGACGCGCTGTCGCAGATCCCCGGCGTGTCGGTGGTGAAGCCGAAGGCGGCGCTGTACATGTTCCCGCGCCTCGACCCGGCCGTGTATCCCATCGTCGACGACCAGCAGTTCGCGTACGACCTCCTGGCCGAGGAGAAACTGCTCATCGTGCAGGGCACGGGGTTCAACTGGCCGACCCCCGACCACTTCCGTCTCGTCTTCCTGCCGAACTCCGACGACCTCCACGAGGCGCTGGTGCGCATCGAGCGGTTCCTCGACGGCTATCGCAAGCGCCACGCCGGCTGATCGCGGTCAGCGCACCGCGGCCAGCAGCGCGGCCGCCAACTCGGTGGGGCTCGCCGTCTTCGACACCAGGCCGCATGCACCGGCTCCCGTTGCGGCGTCGCGGGTGGTGCGGTCGTCGCGTGCCGAGAACAGCAGCACCCTCGCGTCGGGATGGAGCGCGCGCAACTGCTGGCACAACTCGAGTCCGTCGATGTCGGGCATGTGCACGTCGCACAGCGTGACGTCGGGCTGCACTTCGTCCCACAGCGCCGTCACGTCCGCGGGCACCGACGACGTCGCCACCACCTCGGCCACCCTGGTGGCACCCACCCACGAGCTGACGTGGCGGAGGATGGCGGGATGGTCGTCGACCACGAGAACCCGGAGTGTCACGGCGCGTACTGTACTGATCGCATGACCGAGCCCACGACGCCCGACCGAGCCATCGCCGAAGCGATCGCCTGGCACTCGTCGCCGATCTACGTGGTGTGGGACGTCGACGGCACGGTGCGGACGGCCAGCGACTCGTACGCGGCGCACTTCGGCATGCAGGTGTCCGACCTGATCGGCCGCCGTTGGCCCGACCTGGTGCCGGAGGAGTCGGCGCTCGCCTGGCAGCAACTGCGGTTCGCGCTCACGGCCCTGGAACGCGAGCCGATCGTGGTGATGGACATGCCCGAGAACTCCACCGGGCCCACGCGCTGGTATCGCTGGACCGAATGGGCCATCCACGACGACGCCGGACGCATCGTGCAGGTGCGCTCCACCGCCGTCGAGGTCACCGAGCTGCACGAGGCCCGCGCGGCACTCGCCTCGGTGATCGACGCCGTGGTGGCGGCCCGTACCGAGGGGCGGCGCGAGGTGGTGGAGCAACTCCACCAGGGGGCGGTGCAGCATCTCGTCGCGGCTCGTTGGGCGCTCGACCAGGGCGACACCGCGGATGTCGGGGCGATGGTGGACGACGCGCTCGCCGCCGTGCGGGCGTCGATGGACACGCTCGATGCTCCCGTGCCGAGGGAGGTGACGTTGCCCGCCGACGACCCGTTCTGGCGGCAGATGAGCGACACCGCCCGTCGCGACGACCTGCCCGAGGAGATCCGCTCGTCGGTGCTCGACGTGCTCGGTTCGGCGGTGGCAGTGGTGGCCTCGACCGGTGCCATCTGGTTGGCGCCGAACGCTCGCGGCACGCTCGTCGAACCCGGGGTCGACGTCGACCTCGCCGCACTGCTGTCGGCCACGCATCCCGACGACCGTGCGGCACTGGCAGCCGCGGTGGTCGATGCGGTCGACGGTCAGGAGACCCGGGCACACTGGCGCTTCCGGCACGCCGTGCAAGGTTGGCGTTCGCTGTCGACATGGCTGGCGCCGCTGCCGATGATGCCCAACGAGCCGCGCCTCGCCGTGGCATTCACGCTCGACATCACACCTGACGAACGGGGCCCCCGCCACGACGTGGTGTCGGTGCAGATCGACGAACGGGCTCGCATCGCGCAGGAGTTGCACGACGACGCGCTCCAGCAACTCGCCGGGCTGCGGTGGCTGCTCGGTGGGCACGAAGTGGACCGCGAGGTGATGGACGCGCTCGATGCCGTCGAGGCTGCCATTCGGCGACAGTTGCAGCGTCTGCACTCGAACGTGCAGCGCTTCGGCTTCCGGGTCGCGCTCGAGCACCTCGTCGACGTCACGGGCACGCCGGTGACACTGGAGTTGCCCGACGACGCGGACGACGTGACCGGGGAGGTGGCGGAGACGTTGTGGCGGTCGGCGCGAGAGGCGCTGCGGAACGTGGACCAGCACGCCCGAGCGTCGTCGGCGTTGGTCACCGTGGCGATGACGGTCGATCAGGTGGTGCTCACGGTCACCGACGACGGCGTGGGCGTCGACCCCGGCCGGTTGGTGGAAGCGCGTCGGCACGGCCATCTCGGCGTCATCGGCATGCGCGAGGCGGCACTGGTACTGGGCGGTCGGTTGGAACTCACCGCGGCGCCGGGCGGGGGCACCCGGGTGCGTGTCGAACTCCCGCGGCGCTAGGCCGACTCAGTCGGCGATCGCCACGCTCTGCACGACACCCACCGTGGTCGGGAGCATCGCGCCGGTGCCCATGCCGATCACCAGCACCCCGGTGGAGGCCTTGGCCACGCAGTCCACGCTCACCAGGCCGGTGCCGGTGTTCCACACCACGGTCTGGCGGTACGTGTCACCGTCGACACCGTTGGTGTTCGTGGTCACGGGGTAGCTGCTCACGGCGGCCAGCTCGTTGACCGCGCCGTTGCAGAACGCCTGCAGGTCGTCCATCGACGAGTTCCGCTGTGCCTGCACCACGCGCACCTCGACGTCCTCGGTTCCCACGACGACGCGGTAGGCACGGCCCACGAGGCCTTCCGTGTCCGGTCCGGTGAGGTCGACCGGTTCCATCGTCGGTTGCGTGGGCATCACGAAGGAGAGTGCGCCGGACCGTACCTCCACCCCGTTCGTGACCGGGGTGTACACCGGGGCGGTGTCGGGGGTGGGTGCCAGGCGGCTGCGCACGAACGCGCCGATCCCGACGATGACGCCCAACGCCAGCACCAGCGCGACGACGCGCTGCAGTCGATCCTTGCTGAACAACCGCGCCTTGGTCGCCGGTGGCGGACCGCTCGGGCGCAGGATCGGCGGGAGTTCGATCATGGCCGTGTCCCGCACGCCGTCGGCCTTCGGGGCCTTCGGCGGCAGCGCAGGTCCGTCGACGGGGATCGTGGGCTGCAGCACCGGCGCCGGCATCGGCACCGGTGCGGGTGCGAGGCGAGGCACGTCGGCCGGCGCGCCCGTCGGCGGGGGCAGCAGGCCGGGTTCGGTGGTCATGCACTTAGATCGGCCCTCAGTGGGCGCGACTTGAGTGGCTACAGGTAGCCGAGTTCCTTCGCCTGCCGGGTCAGTTCGTCGCGATGATCCGGGTGCGCGACCCCGATGAGCGCAGTGGTGCGTTCGCGGATGGTCTTCGACCGGAGTTCGGCCACGCCGTACTCGGTGACCACCTTGTCGACCGTGTTCTTCGAGTTGGTGACCACCTCGCCGGCGCCCAGTTGCGGCACGATGCGGCTCACCGTGCCGTGGGCCGCCGTGGAGTGCAGCACGATGAAGCCCTGGCCGCCCTCGGAGTACATCGCACCACGGGCGAAGTCGACCTGGCCGCCCGACGACGAGTAGTAGTGGCCGCCGAGGGTCTCCGACGCGCACTGACCCAGGAAGTCGACCGACAGCGTGGCGTTGATGGACACGAAGTTGCGTTCGCGGCTCAGCAGGCGCGGGTCGTTCACGTACCGGGCGCTCCACAGCTCGATGGCCGTGTTCTCGTGGAGGAAGTCGTACAACCGCTGCGTGCCCAGTGCGAACGTGCCCACCACCTTGGTGCGGTTGTGCAGCTTGCGGACACCGTTCACCACGCCCAGTTCCACCAGGTCGACGAGACCGTCGCTGAGCAGCTCGGTGTGCACCCCGAGGTCGCGGTGGTGGGCGAGCGCGCTCATGATGGCGTTCGGGATGGCGCCGATGCCGGTCTGCAGGCAGGCCCCGTCCGGGATGCGGTCGGCCACGAACGCTGCGATGGTGTGGTCGTCGGCGTCCATGTCGGGTGGCGGCACCTGGGTCATCGGATGGTCGTTGCGGATCCACCCCTCCACCTGGCTGACATGGATCTGGTTGCGGCCGAAGGTGCGTGGCATCGCCTCGTTCACCTCGAGGAAGAACCGGGCACGGCCGATGAAGCTGCTCGTGTAGTCGGCGCTCACACCGAGGCTGAAGTAGCCGTGCTGGTCGGGCGGCGCCGCGGCGGCGATCACCAGCGGATCGTTGGCCCGGCGCTGCATGTGGCTGAACACTTCGCTGAAGTGGTTGGGCACGAGGTCGACCGTGCCCGCCTGGTAGCAGGGCCGGGTGATGTGCGACAGGAAGTAGCTCACGTGGCGCAGGCGGTCGCCGTACTCGCCGTGCAGGTACGGGCGGTCACGCAGCGCGTGCATCTGGTGCACGGTGACGCCGTCGATGGTGCCGGCGGCCGCCGCTGCCTCGATGGCATCGAGCAGCGCCACGGGCTCGCCGTTGCCCAGCGGCACGACGATGTGGCCGTGGTTGCGCACGTGGGGCACCACGGCATCGGGCGACGCAGCGGGTACCAGTACCGAGTCGGGGCTCATGCCTCCACCCAACCGCGCGACCGTTCGACGGCACGCAACCAGGCGTCGTGCGCCAGGTCGATGAACAGGCGTTCCGGCTCGGCTTCGAACACGGCGTCGACCGCCCACTCACCGGCGATGTCGTCGAGCGAGGTCCACACGCCCTCGGCCAGTCCTGCGAGGAAGGCGGCACCGAGCGCGGTGGTCTCCTGGTCCTTCGGGCGGCGCACGGTCACACCGAGCTGGTCGGCCTGCAGTTGCAGCATCTCGTCCATCACGGAGGCGCCGCCGTCGACGCGCAGGTCGCGCACCTCGACACCGGCGGCACCGGTCATCGCCGTCACCGCATCACGGGTCTGGTACGCCATCGCTTCGATCACGGCGCGGGCGAGGTGTGCCTTGGTGGTGCCGCGGGTGATGCCGACGATGGTGCCGCGGGCGTACGGGTCCCACCAGGGGCTGCCGAGTCCGGTGAAGGCCGGCACGAGGTACACGCCGCCGCTGTCGGCGACGGAGAACGCGAGCGGACCCACTTCGCC
>SXKB01000292.1 GCA_005778215.1 Actinomycetota bacterium
ACAAGGGCGGCGAGTGCCCGCTGCAGGACCAGGCGTTCAGCCATGGCCCCGGTGAGAGCCGGTACATCGAGGAGAAGCGGCACTACGAGAAGCCGATTCCGATCTCCGACCTCGTGCTGCTCGACCGTGAGCGCTGCATCCTCTGCGATCGCTGCACCCGGTTCGCCGATGAGGTGGCGGGCGATCCGCTCATCCACTTCAACAGCCGCGGCAACAACACGCACATCACCACCTTCCCCGACGAGCCGTTCAGCAGCTACTTCAGCGGCAACACGGTGCAGATCTGCCCGGTGGGTGCGCTCACGGCGAAGCCGTATCGCTTCAAGGCGCGTCCGTGGGACCTGTCGCAGCAGGAGAGCACGTGCACCACGTGCTCGGTCGGTTGTCGCACCGTGGTGCAGAGCAGCCGCGACGAGTTGCTGCGCTACATGGGTGTCGACAGCGATCCCGTCAACCACGGTTGGCTGTGCGACCGCGGTCGCTTCAACTTCGAACAGGTGAAGAGCGACCAGCGCGTGTTGCAGCCGCTGGTGCGACAGGGCGGCGAACTGCAGCCGGCCAGCTGGAACGCGGCGTTAGCCGCGGCTGCGTCGCTCATCCAGGATGCCATCGCGGCCGGTGGCCCCCAGCGGGTGGGCATCATCGGCGGTGCCCGTGGCACCAACGAGGACGCGTTCGCGTGGGCCCGTCTCGGCCACGACGTCATCGGCACCCCCAACCGCTACGCGCAGATGGGCGACGGCATGCCGATCGCACTGCTCGGTCAGTCGCCGGCCACCATCGACGAGGCCGCCAACGCCACCACCATCGTGCTGCTCGGCCCCGACCTGAAGGAAGAGCTGCCGGTTCTGTACCTGCGTCTTCGCGATGCCGCGTCGAAGCGACGCAGCCGCATCATCGAGTTCGCACCGCGCGAGTCGGGCCTCACCCCGTACGCGTGGAAGCACGTCGGCTACGAGCCGGGTGCGCAGACTGCCGCAGTGCAGACCACGTTGGCCGACGCCGATGTGGCCGCGCAGCTCGCCAAGGGCAACGTGGTCGTGGTGCTGGGTCGCGCCAACCTCGCCGAGTCCACGGCCGCCACCGTCGCTGCGTTCAACGAGCTTCGTTCGGCCGTCCCCGGCCTGAAGGTGCTCAACACCTTCCGCCGCGGCAACGTGGTGGGTGCGTTGCGCATGGGCATGCGCCCCGACGAGGGTGGGCTCGACACGCGTGGCATGTTGCAGGCCGCGGCCGACGGCAAGATCAGCTGCCTGGTGCTGCTCGGCGCCGATCCGCTCGCCGACTTCCCCGATGCCGACCTCGCGCGGCGCGGTCTGGCAGGCGCCCGCCACATCATCGCCGTCGACACGTTCCTCACCGCCAGCTCGCAGCGAGCCGACGTGGTGCTGGCCGCGAGCGCCTACGCCGAGAAGGCCGGCACGCACACCAACCTCGAGGGCCGCGTCACCACGCTGGCCCGGGAGGTCACCCCGGCAGGTTCCACCCGCGCCGACTGGATGATCGCCGCTGAGCTGGCGATGGCGTTGGGTGCCGATCTCCTGTTCGGCACCGAGCAGGACCTCACTGCGATGATCGCCGACAACGTGCCCGGCTACGGCCAGGTGTCGGCCGAGTCGGCCGCCGGCGACGGTGTGCTCACCGAGCCCGCCACCGACCTGGGCACCCTCGACATCCCGCTGCCGGCCGTCGCCGAGCGCAACGCCTACGACTTCCGCCTCGTCGTGAGCCGCGTGCTCTACGACCAGGCGACGGGTACCGCCAACTCGCCGTCGCTCGCCCACCTGGCCCGCACGGCCGCCGTGCACCTCCACCCGCTCGACCTCGAGCGCGTCGGCACCACCGACGGCCACCAGGTGAAGGTGTCGAGCACCCGTACCAGCGTGCGGTTCACGGCCATCGCCGACGCCTCGGTGCGTCGTGGCACGGCCTGGGTGCCGTTCAACCAGCAGGGCCCCGACGTGGCCGAACTCATCGACTGCTTCGCCGCGGTCAACGACGTGCGAATCGAGACCATCTGATGCTCGCGCTCGACTCACTCCTCGACAACCTGAAGCTCTGGAGCACCGAGTTCCTCATCGTCATCATCAAGGTCCTCGTGGTCTTCGTGGTCGGCCTGGTGGGGACGATGCTGATGGTGTGGTTCGAACGCAAGGTCATCGCGTTCATGCAGAACCGCATCGGCCCCGACAAGGCCGGCCCGAAAGGTCTGCTGCAGACCCTCGCCGACGGCATCAAGTTGTTCTTCAAGGAAGACCTCATCCCCGACCGCAGCGACCGGTTCGTGTTCAAGCTCGCGCCGTACCTCGCGTTCGTGCCGGCGTTCCTGGTGTGGAGCGTCATCCCGCTCGGCGGCGACTTCAGCAACGGCAAGGACGGCACCGTGGTCATCTTCGGCCACGCCACCAAGCTGCAGCTCGCCGATCCGCCCATCGGTGTGCTGTTGCTGCTGGCTCTCAGCAGCATCGCCGTCTACGGCATCATGCTCGCCGGCTGGAGCTCGGGCTCGAAGTACCCGCTGCTCGGTTCCGTCCGTGCCTCGGCACAGATGGTCAGCTACGAGGCGGCCCTCGGTCTCAGCCTCGCCACCGTCATCCTCGTGGCCGGCACGCTCAGCACCAACGGCATCGTGGTGGCCCAGAACAGTGTCAGCCGCTGGCACGTCATTGCCACCGGCGTGGTGCCGTTCGTGGTGTTCCTCATCGCGGCCACGGCGGAGTTGAACCGGCCGCCGTTCGACCTCGTCGAGGCCGAGCAGGAGCTCGTGGGCGGTTTCAACACCGAGTACTCCAGCATCCGTTTCGCCCTGTTCTTCCTGGCCGAGTTCATGAACACCATCACCATGAGCGGTGTCATCGTGACGCTCTTCTTCGGCGGTCCGCAGCCCATCCGGTTCGGCGGCGTGAACCTCACGCTCTCGTTCCTCGGGCCGTTCGCCGGCACCGTCCTCTTCCTGCTGAAGGTGATGGTGTTCCTGTACGTGTACGTGTGGTTCCGGGCCACCCTGCCCCGCCTGCGCTACGACCAGCTGATGAACCTCGGCTGGAAGCTGATGATCCCGCTCGCCCTGGGCTGGTTCATGCTGCTCGCCGCATTCCGTGTCGGGCAGGACCACGGCTGGAACCGTGCCGTCGTCGGCATCGTGTGCCTCGTGGTGCTCGGCGCGTGCGCCTGGCTGCTGTCGTACGCATCGAAGGTCAGTGCCCGCAACCGTGAACGAGAGGGGGCGATGTTCTGATGGGATACCTCGACGGATTCCTCGTCACGCTGAAGCAGCACCGCATGTTCGGTGGCCAGCGTGTCACCACCCCGTACTCGGGTGGACGCGTCGCGAAGCGCGGCAAGGACGTGGAAGGGCGCGACGAGAAGATCGCCAAGCCCGAGCGTCTGCACGGTCGCCACGTGCTGAACCGCTACGAGGACGGCATGGAGAAGTGCATCGGCTGCGAGCTGTGCGCCGGTGTGTGCCCCGCCAAGTGCATCTACGTGCGCGGCGCCGACAACGACCCGCAGGAGCCCACCTCCCCCGGTGAGCGCTTCGGTTTCGTCTACGAGATCAACTACCTGCGCTGCATCCACTGCGACATGTGCGTGGAGGCGTGCCCCACCGAGGCCATCACCGAGAGCAAGCTGTTCGAGTTCAGCTTCACCAACCGCCGCGACGCCGTGTACACCAAGGCCGAGCTGTTGGTGGGCGACGACGGCAAGCCGAAGCAGCTGCCCTGGGAGGACTGGCGCGCCGGCGAGGACCTCAGCACCAGTGGCTGGATGCGCGCCACGGCCGCGAGCGGCGACGCCGACTTCGTGGGCCAGGTCGGCTGGAGCGGTGAACTCGGCTACGGCGTGCGCGACGCGGAGCCCACGCAGGCCGAGGCCGACGCGCCGAAGGCCGCCAAGACCGTGAAGTCGGTACAGCGATGATGGAACTGTTCGTGTTCATCGTCGCCGCAGCGATGGTGCTCGGCGGCGCGATCGGCGTCATCGTCAGCAAGCACCCGGTGCACGCGGCACTCAGCCTCATCCTCACGCTGTTCGGCGTGGCGGTGCTGTTCGTGGCGCAGGAGGCCAACTTCCTCGCCGCGGTCCAGGTCATCGTGTATGCCGGCGCCATCGTGGTGTTGTTCCTGTTCGTCATCATGCTGCTCGGCGTCGACAACGCCGAGAACCTGCGGATCGAGCCGTTCAAGATCCAGCGTCCGCTCGCCGCGTTCGTCAGCGTGGCCGTGTTCGGTCTCGTGGTCACGGCGGTGTTCGTCGCCCGCAACGCCAACACCGCTGCCAAGGGCAACGGCCTCGAGGTGCTCGGCGACGACGGCGCACCCATCCACGACGGCAACATCAAGGCCCTCGCCCGCGACCTGTTCAGCGATCACGTGCTCGCGTTCGAACTGACGTCGGTGCTGCTGGTCATCGCCGTCGTCGGCACGGTGCTGCTCGCTCGCAAGCCGCGCAAGGCCGATCTGCAGGAGGCCGGTTCCTGATGCTCGCCTCCATCGTCACCACCGAGTGGTACCTGGTGCTCGCCGCGATGCTGTTCTCCATCGGCATGGTCGGTGTCATGGTGCGCCGCAATCCGCTCGTGCTGTTCATGTGCATCGAGTTGATGCTCAATGCCGTGAACCTCACCTTCGTGGCGTTCGCCCGTCGCAACGGCGACATCGGCGGACAGACCACGGTGTTCTTCGTGATGGTCGTCGCCGCTGCCGAAGTGGTGGTGGGCCTCGGCATCATCGTGGCCATCCTCCGCCGTCGTCCGACGGCCACCACCGACGATCTCGCCGAGTTGAAGGGTTGATGTCATGCTCGACGTCGTCTGGTTGATCCCTGCATTCCCGCTGCTCGGTTTCCTCGTCATCCTGCTGTTCGGCCGCAAGCTCGGCGATCCCAAGGCCGGCTACTTCGCCACCGCGATGGTCGCCGCGTCCTTCGCCGTCACGGTGGGCGTCTTCGCCGACCTGATGTCGCTCGAGGCCGAGGCGCGCGCCGAGCAGGTGAAGACGCTGTTCTCGTGGGTCACCGTCGGCGGCCTGCACGTCGACCTTGCGTTCCTCGCCGATCCGCTCAGCATCACGATGTGCCTGTTCGTCACGGGCATCGGCACGCTCATCCACCTCTATGCGGTGGGCTACATGCACGGCGATCCGAGGTTCAGCAAGTTCTTCCTCTACCTGAACCTGTTCGCGTTCAGCATGCTCATGCTGGTGCTCGGCTCGAACATGCTCGTCACATTCCTCGGCTGGGAGGGCGTGGGCACCTGCTCGTACTTCCTCATCAGCTTCTGGCACGAGCGTGAGAGCGCCGCCACCGCCGGCAAGAAGGCGTTCGTCACGAACCGCGTCGGCGACTGGGGCTTCATGATGGCGATGTTCTTCGCCTTCTGGGCCGTCGGCTCGCTCGACTACCTGCACATCAACGAAGCGGCCGAGTCGCTCTCGGCCACCACGGCCACGGCCATTGCGCTGTTCGCCTTCGTCGGCGCCTGCGGCAAGAGCGCCCAGTTGCCGCTGTACCTGTGGCTGCCCGACGCAATGGAAGGCCCCACACCTGTGTCGGCGC
>SXKB01000036.1 GCA_005778215.1 Actinomycetota bacterium
CTCGCCGACGGCACCGTGGTGGAGTGCAACGGGCGGAAGAAGCGGGAGCGCCTCGAGCAGTTGCGGAAGAACACCGCCCCACCAGACCGACAAGGCCAGGCGGCGGCCTGACGCCAGCTACCGGGTGCAACGCGAATGCGTAGCGCCCTACTGGCGCGTCCCGGCCACCCGGGTGCCGGCCACCCACACGTCGACCACGTCGACCGGGCGGGCCAGGCGCACGATCTTCTCGAACACCCGAGCGTGATCGTCGATGCCGTCCCAGGCCCGCAACGCCGACCCCGCCGTGTCCACCACGATCGCATCGAACTGGAACCCGGGCGCCAACACCCCCACCGGCAGGCCCAACACCCCGGCACCGCCCACCGTGCCCAGATGGAACGCCGTCACCGCATCGATGTCGGCCACCGAACGCGACACGTCGATGGCCAACGCGCACTGGTGCAACAGACCCGGCTCGGCACCACCCGCGATGTCGGTACCCAACCCCACGCGAACCCCGGCGTCGAGCACCCGACGCGTCGGGAACACCCCGTTCGCGAAGTACGTGTTGCTGAGCGGGCAGTGCGCCACACCCGCACCGGCGGCACGGATGAGCGGCAGGTCGTCGCTGCCGAGGTGATTGCCGTGCGCCAACACCGTGCCCTCACGCAGCAACCCCATCGTCGACAGCGCGGTCGTGTCGCTGTGGCCGTAACGCTCCAGCACCGCACCGTGCTCCCACACACTCTCCGAACAGTGCGTCTGCACCAGCGCACCCGTCTCGGCCGCCAACTGCCCCAACCCGCGCAACAGCTCGTCACTGCAGGCCGGCACGAACCGTGGCGTGATGATCGGCTGCACCAGCGGACTGCCGAGCGCCCGGATGTCGTCCACCGAACGCCGCGACGCGGCCACACCCTCGGCCGCCGAGGCATCGCAGTACCAGTCGGGCACGTCGAGATCCATCGCCACCCGACCCACGAACGCCCGCTGCCCGCTGCGCACGCACTGCTCGGCCAACGCCGACGTGGCCGGCTCGTGCACCGTGGCGAAGTACACCGCCGTCGTGGTGCCGTGCGCCAACAACGTGGGCACCATGTGCGCCCACACCTCACGGGCGAACCCGAGATCGGCGTACCGGGCCTCCAACGGGAACGTGTACTCGAACAGCCACCGCTCCAGCGGCAGGTCGAGCCCGGTCCCCAACTGCGGCCACTGTGGCGCATGGATGTGCAGGTCCACCAGACCCGGCAACAGCCGCTGCGAGGGCGACAACCGGTGCACCTGCGCGGCCGACGCCACCGCCACGTCACCCTCGGGCGACCCGGCCGGCACCACCGACGTGATGGAACCGACCGCATCGACCGACACCACCACGTCGGGCAACACCTCGAGCGCCTCGGCCGTCGGCGCCTGATACACGGTGCCGACGACGGCGAGGCTGCTCATGCGGCGAACCTCAGCCGGGGTACTTCTCGGACGTGCCGTACTGGTTGGTGCCGCGGGTGCTGTCGGTGAAGTACCACACCAGCAGCAGGATGCCACCGACGATGGGAATGAGACCCACCAGCAACATCCAGCCGCTCTTGCCCGTGTCGTGCAGGCGGCGGATGGCCACCGCGATGCTCGGCACCAGCATCGCCAACGCGAAGGCGATGTACACCACCACGAAAATGCCCGACACGCGCGTCAGGATCGCCAGCAACACGTAGGCGATGGCGTTCGTCAGCGCGAACGACCACAGCTCGGCGCGCCGGGCGCGCCCGCTGAAGTTCGCGTAGTTCTCGAGCACGCACTTCTTCCAGTAACCGATCAGATCCATGGTCCCCTCCTGGTGGTCTGACGCGAACCGTAGACCCCAGGTCGGCCGCCGCGGCGCATCTCACACTGTCGGCTGGCTGGCGGTACGCACCCCGCCGATCTGGGCACCATCACCACATGCCGATCCGCGAACGGTCAGGGCGCGTGGCCGCACTGCTGCGCGCCGCCCGCAGTCCCGAACTGCGCCGCCACCTCGCGGCCTACTTCGCATTCGGTCTCGCCACCTACTCCACCTGGCTCGCCGTGTTCGTGTACGCCCAACAACGCGGCGGCGCGAAGGAAGTGGGCATCGTCGCCCTCGTGCTGCTGCTGCCCGGCGCCGTGCTCGCACCGTTCGCCGCATACGCCGGCGACCGCTACCCGCCACAGCGCGCGATGGCCGTCGGCTACGGCGTGCAGGTGGTGGCCTACGGCGCCACCGCGATGGCCGCGTGGGTCGGCAGCGCGATCGGCGTGTACGCCGCCGCCACCGTGGCCTCCACCGCCGTCACCTTCTGCCGACCGCTGATGGTGTCGATGCTGCCCGCCGTCACCCACACCCCCACCGAGTTCATCGCCGCCAACGCGCTCACCGGCCTGGTGGACAAGTGCGCCACGTTGCTCGGCCCCGTACTGGCCGGCGTGGTGATGGTGCTCACCTCCCCCGCCGAGGTGTTCGCCATCGGCATGCTCGCCACCCTGTTCGCCACCGTGGTCGTGTCGACCGCCCGGGTCGACGCCCTGCCACGCATGCCCATCGACGCGCGCGAAGTGGTGCGCCAGGCCTGCGCCGGCTTCGTCACCCTGCGCCGCTCGCCCCACGTGGCCGTGCTGATGTTCTTCACCGCCTGTGTGGCGCTGGTGGCCGGCACCACCGACGTGCTGTTCGTCAGCTTCGCCGACCTGCGGCTCGGTGGCGGCGGCGGCAAGTCCAGCATCCTCAACGCCGCCTCGGGCTTCGGCGCCGTGCTGGCCGCCACCCTCGGCGCACGCCTGCTGCACTCACCCCGCGCCAGCGTCCCCATCATGTGGGCCGGGGTGGCCATGGCCGTCGCGTTCGCCGGCATGTCGGTCACCACCGCGCTCGGCCCGTCCGTGGCACTGTTCGCCCTCGAAGGAGCCGGCGAAGGCCTGCTGGCGCTCGCCGCCACCATCGCACTCCAACGCCGCGCACCGATGGACGTGATGGCCCGCGTGTTCGGCATCGCCGAATCCATCCACGCCGGCGCCCTGGCACTCGGCTCCGTGCTCGCGGCCGTGCTCATCACCACCATGACCCTCGGCAACGCACTCGTGGTCATCGGCGGCGCCACCATCGTGCTCGTGCTGGCCGGCGTGCTGGTGCTGCGCCGCCTCGGCGAGGACCGCGACGCCGCACCCGTCCACGTGATCGACCGCCTC
>SXKB01000293.1 GCA_005778215.1 Actinomycetota bacterium
AACGACCTCACCCAGATGACGTTCGGCTTCAGCCGTGACGACGTGGAGAGCCGCATGATGCCGGCGTATCTCGAGCAGGGCCTGCTGAAGCGCAACCCGTTCGAGACCATCGACCGCGGTGGCGTGGGTGAACTGGTGAAGATGGGCGCTGCTCGTGGCCGCTCGCTGAAGAAGAACCTCAAGCTCGGCGTGTGCGGCGAGCACGGTGGCGACCCCGAGAGCATCCAGTTGTTCTACGAAGCGGGCCTCGACTACGTGAGCTGCAGCCCGTTCCGCGTGCCGATCGCCCGTCTCGAGGCGGCGCAGGCCGTCATCGGTGGGGCCACCAGCTCGACGAAGTGATCCGTCGCTCACCCTGCGGGGTGAGCGACAATGGTCGACAATCGAAAGGAGCGCACGATGCAGGTCCAGACGCGCCAGGGTCCCGCCTTCGGTGTGGCCCGTCTCACGCTCGGCCCGAACGAACCCGTGAAGGTGGAGGGTGGTGCCATGATGGCCATGTCGGGAGGGGTCACCCTCGCGGCGAAGGCCGAGGGTGGCATCATGAAGTCGTTGAAGCGTGCCGCACTCGGCGGCGAGAGCTTCTTCGTCAGCACGTACACGGCCCCACCGTCGGGCGGTTTCGTCGACGTCGCGGCGCGGCTGCCCGGCGACATCAGCACCCACGACATCGTGCCCGGCAAGGCGCTGTTCGTCAGCAAGGGCTCGTGGCTCGCGAACGACGTGAACGTGAACATCGACGCCAAGTGGGGCGGGTTCAAGAACATGTTCGGCAGCGAGGGTGGCTTCATCGTGCGCGCCGACGGTCATGGCACCGTGGTGTTCGGCTGCTATGGCGCGCTGGAGGTGTGGAACCTGCAGGAGGGTCAGAGCCTCACGGTCGACACGGGCCACATGGTCGCCTACGAGGACACGGTGACGATGGGCTTCCGCAAGGCCAGTGGTGGTGGCCTGGTGCAGAGCTGGAAGAGCGGTGAAGGGTTCGTGTTCGAGTTCTCCGGCCCCGGCCGCGTGTGGACGCAGACCCGCAACCCGAACGAGCTGCAGAGCTGGATCATGAGCTTCGTCGGCACCTCGAACTCGGGTACCGGTGCCACCGGGCTCAACGTCGGCGGACTGTTCGGTCGGGACTGACCGGTGCTCCTCGCTGCGTCGGAGGACGTGTCCGATTCGTTCGTGCAGCTCGATGTGGGTGTCGGTTGGTGGGTGGGCCTGCTCGCGCTCATCATGGTGCTGCTGCTCGTCGACCTGCTGGTGGTGCACAAGGAGGGGCACGAGGTCTACACCCGCGAGGCGGCCATCGAGTCGGCCGTGTGGATCAGCATCGGCCTTGCGTTCGGTCTGGTCGTGTGGTGGGGGTTCGGCGGCGCTGCGGCGGGGGAGTACTACTCGGGCTATCTGATCGAGAAGAGCCTCAGCGTCGACAACGTGTTCGTGTGGGCGCTCATCATGAGCTACTTCGTGGTGCCGCGCCGCTACCAGCACCGGGTGTTGTTCTGGGGCATCTTCGGTGCGCTCATCCTGCGTGCCGTGTTCATCTTCGCCGGCATCGCACTGATCGAGAAGTTCGAGTGGGTGCTGTACGTGTTCGGTGCGTTCCTGCTGTACACCGCCGTGAAGTTGGTGGTGGGTGGCGACGAACACGTCGACCCGTCGAAGAGCAAGTTCCTGAAGTTGGTGCACAAGATCGTGCCGCTGACCGACCAGATGGACGGGCAGAAGCTGTTCACCCGCATCGACGGCAAGCGCTTTGCGACGCCGTTGTTCGCGGTGCTGTTGTTGGTGGAGGCCACCGACGTGCTGTTCGCCGTCGACTCGGTACCGGCGGTGCTGGCCGTGAGCCACGAGCAGTTCATCGTGTTCGCCTCGAACGCGTTCGCCATCC
The DNA here is from genome assembly GCA_005778215.1 of Actinomycetota bacterium. GTDB lineage: Bacteria > Actinomycetota > Acidimicrobiia > Acidimicrobiales > Ilumatobacteraceae > UBA668. The sequence continues at coordinate 1,886 of SXKB01000293.1, forward strand.
TCGGTCTGCGCGCGTTGTACTTCCTGCTCGCCGACATGCACGCACGGTTCAGCTACCTGCAGGAGGGGCTGGCCATCATCCTCGCCTTCGTCGGCGTGAAGATGCTCATCCACCACTGGTACGTCATCCCGACGTGGCTGTCGCTGCTGGTCATCGCGATCGTGTTGCTGGCGTCCATCGGTTTCTCGCTGCGCGCCACCCGCGATGCCGACGACCACATCAGCATCCCCGAGGACCCGCCGCCGCCCGCCGAACGCTGAGCCCGACCGCTCTTTCATGGGTGTCGCACCCCGCCGGTAGGGTGCGGATGCAATGGCGATCGAGGAGGAAGACCTGGAGCGGGTGAGGGCATCGTTGGTGCTCTCCGACGTCGTGTCCCAGTACGTCGCCCTCCGCCGTGTGGGCCGCAACCAGGTGGGTCTGTGCCCCTTCCACGCCGAGCGTTCGGGGTCGTTCAACGTGCGCGACGAGACCGGCCGCTACCGCTGCTTCGGTTGCGGGGCGGCGGGTGACGTGTTCAAGTTCGTGCAGGAGATCGAGCACGTCGACTTCGTCACGGCGGTCGAGCAACTGGCCTCGAAGGCCGGCATCCAGCTGCGCTACACCACGGGCGGCGAGAGCAAGGACCGTCAGCGGCGCAAGCAGCTCGTCGAGGCCATGAGCCGAGCCGTGGAGTGGTACCACCAGCGGCTGCTCACGTCGCCCGACGCACGCGAGGCGCGCGACTACCTGCGTCGCCGTGGCCTCGCGGGCGACACGGCGCGCACGTTCAAGCTGGGCTGGGCACCCGACGACTGGGATGCCCTGTGCCGCGACCTGAAGCTGCCGGCCGACGTGCTGCGCGACACGGGCCTCGCGTTCACCAACAAGGCCGGCCGTCTGCAGGACTCGTTCCGTGCTCGTGTGATGTTCCCCATCTTCACCGAGAACGGTGATCCCGTGGCGTTCGGCGGGCGCATCATGCCCGGCAGCCCCGACCCGGCGAAGTACAAGAACTCGTCGGAGACCACCATCTACGCCAAGTCGAAGACCCTGTACGGCCTGCACTGGGCGAAGGGCGACATCGTCAGCAGCGACCAGGTCATCGTGTGCGAGGGGTACACCGACGTCATCGGCTTCCACCGCTCGGGCGTGCGCCGCGCGGTGGCCACGTGTGGCACCGCGCTCACCGAGGACCACGTGCGGCTGTTGAAGCGCTACGCCAGCCAGGTGGTGCTGGCGTTCGACGCCGACGCCGCGGGCCAGGGTGCCGCGCAACGGTTCTACGAGTGGGAGGAGAAGTACCAGGTGCGCGTCAGCGTGGCCCGCTTCCCCGACGGCAAGGATCCCGGCGACCTCAGTGTCAACGATCCCGACGCGTTGAAGGAGGCGGTCGACCATGCGTTGCCGTTCCTTGGCTTCCGCCTCAACCGTGTGCTCAACAGCCGCCCGTTGCGATCGCCGGAGGACCGGGCACGCATGGCTCAGGACGCGCTGGCCATCGTGAACGAGCACCCCAACGAACAGGTGCGCAAGCTGTACGCCGGCCAGGTGGCCACGCACGTCGGTCTGCCGGTGAACGATCTCGTCCAGCTGGCCCAGCGCGGCACCCGCGCACCCACGGTGCGTGTGGTGCAGCAGCGGCAGGTGGGCACGCCCGAGAACGCCGAGTTCGTCGCCGTGGCCATGCTGCTGCAGCGGTGGGACGACATCGCGCCCTGGTTGGTGGAGGACCTGTTCGCGCAGGAGGTGGCACGCCGTGCCTTCCTCGCGGTGGCCGAGGCCGGTGGCGCCATCGAGAAGGCACTCGAGCTGGCCGACCCCGAGGCGCGCGAGTTCCTCGAGCGCGCGGCGGTCACCGACGTCGACGCCGATCCGGTGCTAGAGGCGAGAAATCTCATCGCGGCGGCCACCCGTCGGTTGCTCAGCCGACAGTCGAACATCACGGATCCGGCGGTGATGCTGTCGATGCGTGAGGCCCGACTCGCATTGGAACTCATCGAACACCCCGAAGCAGCCGATGGTGCAGCGGAGGCATTGCTAGGGTGGCTCCAAGGGGCGAATGAGGAGCGTGGTGAGTAACGACACAGCGGATGCAGCGGCGGCATCGACTCCGTACGAAGGGGTCGACGCGGCAGAGTGGCAGTCGATGGTGGAGCGCGGCTCCGCGGTCGGCGTGCTGCAGGCCGACGACATCGCGCACGTCCTCCGCAAGGTCGAGCTCACCGGCGACGTCCTCCAGGAGGTCGAGTCGCGACTCGGTGGACTCGGCATCACCATCGACGACCAGGTCGACGACCTCACACCCACCGAAGGCATCGAGCGTCCGGTCGACATCCTCCAGACCTCGTCCGACGACGACGGTGCCGACGAGCGCCGTCGCCGTCGCCGCCTGCCGAAGACGTCGCACGACCGCGGCGACACCGGCGGCACCCAGGACACGGTGCGCATGTATCTCAAGGAGATCGGGCGTGTCGATCTGCTCAACGTCGACGAGGAACGTCGCCTCGCGCAGGCCATCGTCGACGGCAACCTGGCCTCGGCCCGCCTGCACCCCGAGTTCGTGGGTGAGCCGCTCACCGACGCCGACGTACGCCACCTGCAGCGGCTCATCCGTCGAGGCGAGCAGGCCAAGAGCGAGCTCATCCAGGCCAACCTGCGGCTCGTGGTCAGCATC
>SXKB01000294.1 GCA_005778215.1 Actinomycetota bacterium
CAACATCCGCGAGGTCGACGCCATCGTGTTCGTGCTGCGCGCCTTCGTCGACGACGACGTGCCCGGCCCCAGCGACCCCATCGAGCACCTCCGCGTGGTCGAGATCGAGCTGGCGCTCGCCGACCTCGAGACGGTGGAGAAGCGACTCACCCAGGCCACCCGTCAGGCGAAGCTCGACAAGAGCGCTGCGGGCGAACTCGAGGCGCTGCAGGCCGCGTACGACGCACTCAGCGAGGGCCGCCCGCTGTACCGCGCCGGCCTCAAGGCCGAGTGGCGCGAGCAGTTGAAGCCCTACTTCCTGCTCACCAACCGCTCGGTGCTCGCCGTGGTGAACGTGGGCGAGAACGAACTCGACCGCATCCCCGAGGTCGAGCAACGCGTGCGCGACGAGTTCCAGTCGGCCGGCGACAACGTGGAGGTCATCGGCATGTGCGTGCAGCTCGAGGCCGAGGCCGCCACCATCACCGACCCGGCCGAGCGCGCCGAGATGCTCGAGGGCTTCGGCCTCGGCGAGGGCGCACTGTTCCGCATGGTGCGCTCGGCGTACCACCTGCTCGGCTTGCGCACCTACTTCACCACGGGCGAGAAGGAGACCCGTGCGTGGACGTTCTATGCCGGCTCCAGCGCGCCCGAGTGCGCCGGCCGCATCCACAGCGACTTCCAGCGCGGGTTCATCAAGGCCGAGGTCATCCACTGGGACGAACTGCTCGAGATCGGTTCCTGGAGCAAGGCGAAGGAACTCGGCAAGATCCGCATCGAGGGCAAGGACTACCACCCCGAGGACGGCGACGTGATGGAGTTCCGCTTCAACGTCTGACGCACGGGGTTCGGCAAATGTGCTGAACTGTGTCGATGGTCACACCGTTCCCTCAAGAACTGGAGCACGTCCGCCGTCGGCCGACGGCGATCACCGCGCTGGTGGTGTTCCTGGGTTATCTCGCTGTCATCATCGGCGCGAACCGAGTGTTCGCCAGCGACATCGACTTCGGAGAGGTCGCCGCCTCGCCACAGAGCGTCCGCGACGGCGTCGTGCTACCGGTGGCGCTCGCCACCACCTACCTGGTCGCGGTCACCACGGCACTCGGCTGGTGGCGCCCTGCGTTGCGCGAGCCGAGCCGGCGCCCGTCGCTGCCGAAGTGGCTGTGGGCGATACCGGTACTCGCGTTCGCCGGGCCCGCACTCGACGTCACCCGTTCCACGCACGTCGACGACTTCTCGACCAGCCACCTCGTGTGGCTCGGTGTCGGCTTCGCACTGGTGGGCTTCAGCGAGGAGCTGATGACCCGGGGCCTGCTCGTCACCGGCTTCCGTGCGCAACTCGTCGAGGTGTGGGTGGCCGTCGGCACGTCGGTCCTGTTCGGCATGATGCACGGCCTGAACGTGTTCTTCGGGCAGGACGCATCCACCACGGTGAAGCAGGTGCTCGGCACCATCCCGATGGGCGTGCTGTTCTATGTGTGCCGGCGGGTGACGGGTTCGCTCGTCCCTGCGATGGTGATCCATGCGCTGGTCGACTTCGCGCTGGTCGTGTTCGGTGGGCCGGATGCGACGTTGAACGAACTCGATCCCAACGAGGGTCTGCCCATCGGCTCCACGCTCGCGATGCTGCTCGCGATCGTCGCAGTGGTGGTGCACCGCAAGCGGCTGTTCCACAGTGTCGACGACCAGGCGGCGCCCGGCGTCAACGTGTAGTGCCGTCGGCGACGCGATCCATGGTCGCGTCGATCACCGATGTGACGTTCGGGTCGATGGCATCGAGGATCATCCGGCACGCGCGGCCGAGCTGAGCCGTGCGCTGCGGGCCGAGGGGATCGACCACGAGCCGTCGAGCTTCGGCGACGTGCCCCGGCGCGACACGCTCCATCATCGATCGCCCAGCAGCCGTCATCGAGACGTCGACGGCGCGTCCCGTCCCGGCAGGGGTACGGACGACCCACCCCTTCGACTCCATGCGCCCGACCGCGTGCGACAGACGCGACAAGGAGCCCGACGAGAACAGCGCCAGTTGGCTCATCCCCATCGTGTGCCCGGGCGCGTCGGACAAGCCAGCCAGGATCATGTACTCGAAGTGGTTCAGCCCCGCGTCGCGCTTGAGCTGCACGTCGAGTGCCGACGGGAGCATCTCGACCACGGCCATCAACGCCGCCCAGCTGCGCACTTCCTCGGACGTGAGCCACTTCGTCTCGACGTCGGGTTCCTTCGGGCTCGGCTGGCGCGTCATGCCGGAAGTCTAGATCGCATCGCTGCCACGTGTTGAATGTTCAACTCATCGCGGCTATGTTGCTTGAACATTCAACTCAAGGAGCGTCATGAACGTCACACTGTGGATCATCGCCGGGCTGCTGGCAGCCGCATTCTTCGCGGCCGGCACGATGAAGCTCACCACGCCACGCGCCGCCCTCGCCGACAAGATGCACTGGGTGAACCATGCCACCGACGCCCAGGTGAAGCTCGTGGGTCTCGTCGAGGTGCTGGGCGCGATCGGGCTCGTGCTGCCGGCGATCGTCGACATCGCACCCGTGCTCGTACCGCTGGCTGCGATCGGCCTCGCCCTCACGATGGTGGGCGCAGTGGTCGTGCACCTGCGTGACGGCGAAGGGTTCGCCGCGGCGATGCCCGCGATCGTGCTCGGCCTGCTGTGCGTGGTGGTGGCGTGGGGCCGCCTCGGTCCGTACGCGTTCTGACGTCGACCCGGCCGGCGGCGCGTCCGGCGTCAGTGGAGGTGGGTGGCGTGCGCACCGAGGGCGGCGCGCAGGCCGTCCATGTCGGTGCTGTGGAACACGACACGATTGTTCGTGGCCACGTAGACGGTGTCGATGTTGACACCGGCGTCGGCGATCTCTCGGGCGAGATCGCCCAGGAGCGCCGGGTTGTCACCCATGTCGACCACCACGACCTCACGTTCGAGCGGATGGATGTCGGCATGCGTGATGGCGAGCGCGTGCCGGACGGGCTCGGCGTGCTTCACGAGGATGTGCAGCTGTGCCGAGTCGCCGGTGCCGGTGAACGTCGCGGCGGCGAGGTTGACCCCGGCATCGCTCACGGCGGCGGCGAGCTTGGCCAGCTCGCCCGGCTTGTTCTCCACTTCGATGACGATGTCGACCGCCATGTTCAACCTCCGGTGTCGTGGTGATGGCAGTCTGCCACTCCTGCACGGGGGTGCCGGTAGGGCCGTTGGTCAGGGCCGTTGCACGCGGACGTCGGGGTCGGTGCCGGCGAACACCTGCGCCGTCACGGTGATTCGGCCGCCGTCGGCGAACACCTCCACACTCCCGTGGTCGACCACCACGATGTGCGGGCCGTCGCCATGCACCCGGGCAGCGAGGACGTGTCGGTGGGGGTGTTCATGCGGCGTTCCGATCAGCGAGGCGGGCGGGTGGTGGCGCGCACGACGAGCTCCACCTCGAGCTGCTCGTCGAACGCCGATCGGCGCTTGGCGCCCATTGCCTCGAGCACCAGCTCCGCCGCGCGCTCTCCGGAACGCACCAACGGCTGGCGCACGGTGGTGAGCCCCATCAGGGCCGCCACCTCGATGTCGTCGTAGCCCACCACCGACAGGTCGTACGGCACCTTCTTGCCGCGCGACTCGGCTGCCTCCACCACACCGACGGCCTGGATGTCGGATGCGGCGACGATGGCGGTGGGCGGGTCGGGGAGGTCGAGCATGTCGAGCGTCATCTGCTTCGCCGCGCCACGCAGGTGTGCGCCGTGGCGCATCAGCGCGGGGTCGGGCTCGATGCCGGCGCCGCGGATGGCCGACAGATACCCCTCTTCGCGCCGTGCGCTCGACACGAACCCGAACGAGTTGTCGGACGGCTCGCCCACGAACCCGATGCGGCGGTGGCCGAGGTCGATGAGGTGCTGGGTGGCGATGCGGCCGCCATGCCGGTCGTCGATGGTGACGCTCGGCAACCCCTTGCCCCAGGTGTCGACCAGCACCGTGGGATAGGAGGCCTTCGTGAGCGCACGGGCCTCGTCGTCGGTGAGGGGCAACGACACCACGATGAGCGCTTCCAGGGTGGTGAGCCGTGGAAGTTCCAACAGCTTGGCGCGCGCCTGGCTGGGCGATTCGATGTTGTACAGCACCACGTGGAGATCGTTCGACTGCAGCCGCGGCACCAGGCCACTGAACCGTTGCAGCGCCGACGGCTCGTCGAAGAACGTGACCAGCAGACCGACGAAACCTTGGGAAACTGCCTGCTGAGGGCGCTTGCGGCCACTCGGTTCGTACCCGAGGTGAGCGGCTGATGCGAGCACGCGTTCGCGCATCGGTTCGCTGACGTTGGGGCTGCCACTGAAGACGCGCGACACGGTCCCGATGCCGACGCCGGCGTGTTCTGCGATCTCCGAGAGTGTGGCCACCGTTGGAAACCTTACGGGATTTTCCACGCCGATGGAAGAGTTGGAACATCGGCGGCCCGATGGCCGAGGTCTACGCTCCGCCCATGACCACCCCGTCACCCCTCTTCGCCTTCGCCGATCGCATCATCGACGAGCAGGCGGCGCTCGACCCGTGCGGCGCCACCGGCCGCGGCATCGCCGGGCACGACCACCTGCTCACCGACTGGTCGCCCGACGGCCAGCATGCCCGGGCCGAACACAACCGGCGAGCCCGAGCCGAACTCGACACGCTGCCCATCACCGGCGAACACGACCGCCTCGCCCGCGACTTCATCGCCGAGCGGTTCGACACCTCGCTGCTGGCGTTCGACGCCGGTGAGTGGCAGCGCAGCGTACGCGCCATCGCCGCGCCGGCCAGCGCGTTGCGCGGCACGTTCGACCTGATGTCACGCGACGGCGAGGCGGCGTGGTCGAACATCGCCGACCGGCTCGCGCTGGTGCCCACCGCGCTGGCCGGCCTGCAGGCCACGGACGAACTCGGCCGAGCCGAGGGCCGCATGTCGGCCCGTCGCCAGGCCCACGCCGCGGCCGATCAGGCGGGCACGTGGGCGGCGAACCGGTGGTTCGACACCCTCTCCGCCGAGGCAGCGACCGCAGCACTGCCGTCGGCGCTGGTCGAGCAGGTCCGCACCGGCGCCGACGCTGCCAACGCCGCCTACGCGGCGTTCGCGCAGTACCTCCGCACCACGTACGCACCGAACGCGCCCGAGGCCGACGGGTGCGGGGCCGAGCGCTACCGCATCGGGGTGCGACAGATGCTGGGCGCCGACTTCGACCCTGCCGAGATGTACGAGTGGGCGTGGGACGACTTCCACCACCTGCGCGCCGAGATCACCGCCACGTGCGAGCGCATCCTGCCCGGCGCCGGCTTCGCCGAGGTCATCCATCTCCTCGACCACGACCCCGATCCGGCCCGCGCCGCGCACGGGGTCGACGAGTACCAGCGGTGGCTGCAGACACTCACCGACGAGGCACTCGAGCGCAGCCACGAGCACTTCGAGATCCCGACGCAGATGAACCGCTGCGAGGCGCTCATCCCTCCCGAGGGGTCGGCCGCCGCGGCCTACTACACCTCGCCGTCGGAGGACTTCAGCCGCCCCGGCCGCACCTGGTACCCCACGCTCGGCCGCACGCAGTTCCCCAAGTGGGGCGACGTCACCACCTGCTACCACGAGAGCGTGCCGGGTCACCATCTGCAGCTCGCGTACGCGCTGGTGCAGGCTGGTTCGCTCAGCCGCATCCAGCGGATGTCGTTCATCAGCGGCCACGGCGAGGGGTGGGCGCTCTACGCCGAGCAGCTGTGCGACGAGTTCGGGTGGTTCGAGAACCCCGACCACCGGCTGGGCTTCCTGGCCGGGCAGATGTTGCGCACGGTGCGCGTCATCATCGACATCGGCATGCACCTCGCCATGCGCATCCCGGAGGGCACCACGCTGGCCGACGGCTCGCCGTTCCACGGCGGTGAGGTGTGGACACCCGACCTCGGCTACGAGTTCTCACTGTCGGAGACCGGCAACACCGAGGCGTTCATGCGCAGCGAGATCGACCGGTACCTCGGATGGCCGGCACAGGCCATCAGCTACAAGATCGGCCAGCGCGAATGGGTGGCCGCACGCGACGAGGCGCGCCGCCGCGACGGTGCCGCGTTCGACCTTCGCGCCTGGCACACCCGGGCGCTGCGGCTCGGCGCGGTGGGCCTCGACCAACTGCGCACCGAACTCGCCCGCTGACCGCCGACGGCGGGTCAGGCCAGGGGGCCGCCCGGGCCGAACGCGGCAGCAGCGAACCGTCGGCCGAGCAGCGCGTAGCCCTCGGGCGTGGGGTGCAGGTCGTCGTACAGCAGGTGCGCGTCGTCGGCGCCGAACAACGACAGCCCGTCGAGGTGGTGCAACGCGGTGTCACCGGCGGCCTGTCGTTGCGCCACGATGCCCGCCACCATCTCGCGGATGCGGCGCAGCGTGAGCCCGAAGGGACGCACCTCGGGCGCGGCCGGTACCACCACGAACCTGCCGTCGTCGGTGGGCACGGTGGGACCCGGATGGTCCTCGGCCGAGGGGCAGAAGATGGGCGACACCACCAGCAACGGCGTGTCGGGGTGGCCGTCGCGCACGTGGTCGAGCAGACCGTGCACGGCCGGCGCGAACGTGCGCTCGTTCATCGATGCGGCGTTCACGAGGTTGATGCCGATCTTCAGGCTGATCACGTCGGCCGGGGCGTCGCGGATGACCCGACCCATGAACGGGTCGAGCTGACACTGGCCGGCGAGGCCGAAGTCGGTGAGCTCGAGCCCGTGCTCGTGCGCCACCATCACCGGCCAGGCCTGGAACGGCCGGTCCACGTCGATGCAGTGGCTGATCGACGAGCCGTAGTGCGTCCAGCGGCGGCGGGTGACCGGCACCGCGTCGACGGTGGCGCCCTCGGCCACCCGGAGCGAGCGCAGCTCCACGGACGAGTTGGTGGGGAACCAGATCTCGATGTGCTTCGCCTGTGCACCGAGATCGTCCCAACGCACCGTGACCTCCGAACCGACCTCGAAATCGATGCCGTCGGGCCCCTTCGATCGGTCGATGTGCACGTAGGTACCGCCCGATGCGACCCGATCCGGTTGCAGCACGCCGTCGACGGTCATCTGGAACACCGGCGGCCGAACGACGTCGGGGAGGCTGTGGATGGTGCGCGGGTGGGTGGTCAGCTCCACGACCGGCGAGTCGGTGACGAACACCAGGCGCACGCCCGCGGTGAGCGTGACGATGGTCTCCATGAACAGATCGGGGATCTGCGGCCGGGTCCACGCCGGCAGCCTCCTCGGCAGCAGACCGTCCGGCGTACGATCGAGATCGAAGGCACCACGGACCTCGACGGCACCACCGTCGAACGCGACATCACGGAGCAGCATGCGCCCGAACGTACTCCTCATCACGCTCGATCAGTTCAGGGGAGATTCGCTCGGCTGCGCCGGTCATCCGCTGGTGCGGACCCCGAACCTCGATGCGCTCGCGGCCGAGGGAGTGCGGTTCGCACGGCACTACGCGCAGGCCGCGCCGTGCGCGCCCGGCCGTGCCGCGCTGTACACCGGCACGTACCAGATGAACAACCGCGTGGTCGCCAACGGCACGCCGCTCGACTGGGGACTCGACAACGTGGCGCGCCTCGGCCTGCGCGCCGGGTACCACCCGGTGATGTGGGGCTACACCGACCAGGGTGCCGACATCCGCCGCATCGACGACCCGAACGACCCTCGCCTGCGCAACTGGGAGGGCGTCCTTCCTGGGTTCGAGGAGTTGCTGTGCCTCGACGAACGGCACGCGCCCTGGCTGGAGTGGCTGCGCTCGCTCGGCTACGACGCCACCGACCCCGATGTGATGCTCGACACGGAGCACGAGCGCCCGGCCGAGCACTCGGTCACCCAGTTCCTCACCGACCACTTCCTCTCGTGGCTCGACGAGCAGGACGGGCCGTGGTTCGCCCACACCTCGTACATCCGTCCGCATCCGCCGTACGACGCGGCTGGCCACTACGCCACGATGTACGACCCTGCCGACTGTCCTCCGCCGCTGCCGGTGCCCGCCGATCGTCACCCCGTGCACGACACGCTGCTGCAGGTGGAGTGGACCGCCGCCCCCACCGAGCCGATCGACATCGCCCACCTGCGCGCCCAGTACTACGGCATGATCACCGAGGTCGACCACCACATGGGCCGCATCTGGCAGGCGCTGAAGGATCGCGGCGACTGGGAGAACACGATCGTCGTGGTCACCGCCGATCACGGCGAGCAGTTGTGCGACCAAGGTCTCGTGCAGAAGGCCGGGTTCTTCGAGAGCAGCTACCACATCATCGGCATGGTGCGCGATCCTCGGCACCCGGAGGGGTTCGGCTCCGTGGTCGATCACTTCACCGAGAACGTCGACATCATGCCCACGCTCTGCGAGGCCATCGGCATGCCGGTGCCACTGCAGTGCGACGGGCTGCCGCTCACACCGTTCCTGCGCGGCGAGCGGCCGACCCGGTGGCGCACCGAGGCGCACTGGGAGTGGGACTGGCGCGACATCCTCATCCAGATGGAGGAACACCCCTGGCCGTGGGACCGCAAGCTCGAGCGGTCGAATCTCGCCGTCGTGCGCAACGACACCCATGCCTATGTGCAGTTCGGCAACGGTGACTGGCTGTGCTTCGACCTCGCCACCGACCCCACGTGGCAGACCAGGGTCACCGACGCGACCGTGGTGCTGCCGCTCGCGCAGCAGATGCTGGTGTGGCGCCAGACGCACCTCGACCGGCAGCTCACCGGCACCCTGGTGCGGCGCACCGGCGTCGCCGGCCGCACACCCGATCCTGTGATCGGCTGACCCGGCTCAGACGATCCGCTCGTACACCAGGTCGGTGGCCGTGCGACCCTCGGCGTGACCGCGCCGCTCGAAGCGCGTGGTCGGCCGCCACTCCGGCCGCGGCACCAGTCCGCCGGTCAGCCGCGGCTCACCTGCAACCGTTCGTTCGGTGTGGGTGGCGTACTCGGCGATGTCGGTGGCCACGTGCAGCGTGCCACCCACCCGCAGCCGGTCGGTGAGCAGGCGCACCACGTCGGGACGCACGATGCGCCGATGCTGTTGCTTGCGCTTCAGCCACGGATCGGGGAACCAGATGCGGACCCCTGACAACGTTGCGGGTGCGAGCCGCGGCAGGAAGTCGAGCGCATCGCCCTCCACCACGCGTACGTGCCGCCAGCCGCCGGCCTCGCCGGCCTCGATGACCTTTGCCACACCGGGCGTGTGCACCTCCACGCCGATGATGCACTCGTCGCTGCGGGCGGCCGCCATCTCGATCAGTCCTTCACCGCCGCCGAAACCGATGTCGAGCACCACCGATGCGCCTTCGCCGAAGACCACATCGAGATCGAGCATCGGGCCCGTGACGTCGAGTCGCCAACGCGGCGCATCACGTTCGTACGCTGCGGCCCGCGCCGTCGGCAGGCCACGGCGTCGGGGCCGGAAGCTGCGGGCGTACGGGGGCGGCGAATCCACCCCACATTCCTACCGTGCACCGAGCACGATGACCGGTACACCCGTACCACTACTGTCGGCGACGGATGGAGAAGCAACGACTCCCGGTGGTCGCCTCGCTGCTGGGTCTCGGCGCGGGTGTGGTGTGGAGCTTCGGCGCCATCGCGAGTCGACTCGCCGAGGGCGCCGATGCGTTCCAGTACATGGTGTGGCGATCGATCGGGGTCATCGCCGTGGTCGAGGTGATGGCCGCCGTGCAGGGCCAGCCCTTCCCCACCGTCCGCGCCTGGCGCAGCGGACGGGTGATGATGCTCGCCAACTTCGGTCTGTTCCTCGCGTCGATCTGCTTCGTCTATGCGGTGAAGACCACCACGCCGGCGAACGCCGCATTCCTCGGTTCGCTCACGCCGCTGGTGGCCGTGGTGTTCTCGCGATTCCTCGGCGAGCGGCTGTCGCGCAGCACCATCGTCGCGCTCGCCGTCGGCATGGTCGGTCTGGTCATCACCGTCTTCAGCGACCTCGAGGCCGGCAGCATGGTGGGCAACGTGTCGGCGCTCGTGGCGTCGGTGGGGTTCGCCATCTACACCGTGTGCCTGCGCACCGACACCACCCGCGACTGGTCACCGGTGCTGCCCGGCTACGGGCTGCTGATGGTGGTGGTGTGCAGCGCGGTCACGCTGGCCCACGGCAAGGCGCTCGTCCCGCCCGCCGCCGACATCGGCTGGGCGCTGCTGCACGGCTCCGTCATCATCGTGGTCGGCACGGTGATGTTCAACGCCGCGTCGAAGCACGTGCCGGCCGTGCCGATGACCGTGTTCGCCCAGACCGAGATGGTGTTCGTGCCGGTGTGGGGCTTCCTCATCCTCGACCTCACCCCGAAACCCCTCACCTTGCTGGGCGGCGCCATCATCTTCGGTGCCGTGGTGGGCAAGGCCTGGTACGACGCGGCAGCCGGCCGGAAGAACGAGTTCACGGCCGCACCCGACGTGCCGCTGTTGTGAGCCACCCGCGACGTGCCAATCTTGCGCCATGACCCGTGACGGTTGGCTGGTGAGCAACGGCAACGTGCTCGCGAGCGCACAGCACGCCACCAGTCACACCGACCGCGGCAAGGGCTTGCTCGGCCGTTCCGGCATCGAAGGTGCGCTGGTGTTGGAACGCACACGCTGGGTGCACACCGTCGGGATGAAGTTCGCCATCGATGTCGCCCACCTCGACGAGCAGGGCACGGTGCTGCGCATCACCCACATGCCCCCGAACCGCATCGGCCCGTACGTGAAGAAGGCCGCGCGGGTGGTGGAGGCCGAGGCAGGCGCGTTCGGGCGTTGGGGCCTCCGCGTGGGCGACGTGGTGGAGTTGCGCGAGTGACCGGTCGACTGGTGCTCGTGAGCACCCCCATCGGCAACCTCGGCGACCTCTCACCGCGGGCCGTGGAGGCGCTGAAGACGTGCGCGCTGATCTGCTGCGAGGACACCCGACACAGCGGCAAGTTGCTGTCCCACGCCGGCATCAGCGGGGTGCGCCTCGCCGTCGCCGACGAGCACCGCGAGACCGCCCGCGTCGACGAGGTGCTCGGCCTGTTGGCAGCAGGCAACGACGTGGCCGTCATCACCGACGCCGGCACACCCGGCATCAGCGACCCCGGCATGCGGCTGGTGGCCGCCGTGGTGGAGGCCGGCCATCCGGTCACCGCCGTGCCGGGGCCCGCTGCGCTGGTGATGGCCATCGTGGTGAGCGGGTTCGACACCACCCGGTTCGTGTTCGAGGGCTTCCTACCACGCAGCGGCCGAGAGCGCGCCGACCGGATCACCGAGATGGTGACCGAACGCCGCACCGTGGTGCTGTACGAGGCACCGCACCGCGTGGCGCGCACCATGGCCGACCTGGCGGCCGCGTGCGACGGAGAGCGCCGCGTGGCACTCGCACGCGAGCTCACGAAGTTGCACGAGGAGGTGTGGCGCGGCACCCTCGCCGCCGCAGTGGACCACACCGAGCAGGTGGCGCCACGCGGTGAGTACGTGGTGGTGCTGGAGGGCGCCGCCGCGCCGGCCGACGCCTCCGACGAGCAGATCCTCGCCGCGCTCCGCCGAGCGATGGGGGGCGGTGCCGATCGACGGTCGGCGATCGCTACGGTGATGGCTGCAACCGGCGCATCGAAGCGTCGGGTGTACGACCTCGCCCTCACGATCCCCCGATCCGCCGATGAGTGACACCACGTTCCCCCACCGTCCGAGCGCCGCGTTCTTCGACCTCGACCGCACCCTCATCAGTGGGTCGAGCGCGTTCGTGCTGGGTATCGCTGCCTGGCGCGGCAAGTTGGTACCCACCCACCAGTTCGTCCGCGACGCGGTCAGCGCGCTCGACTTCGCACTCACCGGCGCCAGCGACGAGACCTCGATGGCGGTCCGCGATCGCATCCTCGGCGTGGTGAAGGACGTCCGGGTCGACGACCTGGTGGCGCTGAACGCCGACATCGTGCCGAAGCTGATGGAGCGTGTGCGCCCCGAGTCGCGTCGCCTCATCGAACTGCACCGCGACGCCGGCAGGGCCACGTACATCGTGTCGGCATCACCCATCGAGCTGGTCGAGCCGCTGGCGAAGGCCCTCGGCATGACCGCCGGCATCGGCACACGCAGCACCATCCGCGACGGCGTCTACACCGGTGAGCTCGACGGGCCGTTCTGCTACGGCCCCGGCAAGGTGGAGGCCATGCAGGCGCTCGCCCACGAGCAGGGCCTCGAACTCGACCGGTGCTGGGCCTACAGCGACTCGGCCAGCGACCTGCCGATGCTGCAGGCCGTCGGGCACCCGGTCGCGGTGAACCCCGACGCGAAACTGCAGCGCCACGCCGACCAGGAGGGCTGGCCGGTGGTGGAGTTCCGCAAGCGCACCAAGGCCGTCATCCGCCGCACCACCCAGGCAGTGGGCGCGGTGGGACTGGTGGCCGGTGGGTTCGCGGGCGGCATGAAGTGGGCCCGCTCCCACTGACGTTCCGAGGTCAGCCGAGGGGCGTGAGTCCGAGCTGACGCGACTGGGCGACGAGTCGTCCCTCGCTGTCCCACACCTCGCCGTCCTCGTCGAGGAAGCCGCCCTGCACGAACCGCGAGCGGAACACGCAGCGCACCGGTCCGGGCGCAGGCACAGCGCGCACGTGCACCGTGTACTCCACGGTGGGCACCCACCCCGGCGGCATGTCGAGATGGAACACGGCGGGCGGGAAGGCGTCACACACCATCAGCAAGGCGAGCGTGTCGAGCGGACGACCGTCGGCGAACGCGAACCATCCGGCGATCTCGGCCACCCCGCGCGGCGCACCCCGCATCCATCCGAGGTGGTCGGGATGGATGCGCACGTCGAGGCGGTCCATCATCGCCACCTCCACGTTGCCCTGCTCGCGGGTACGCGGCGTGCACTCCTCGAACGGCGGCAGCTCGGGCGGACCCGACGCGAGATGCTCGTAGCGCCCGAGCGGTTGCGACAGGTCACCGAACGCGCCGACCAACTGCAACAGCGTGGTGCCGTCGCGGTGCATGCGGCCGGACACGGTGGTGAACCGGCGTCCCGCTTTCACCACCTCGTCGTCGATGCGCACGGGCCCCGGCCGTCCCGGCGAGAGGTAGTGGGCCGTGAGGCTGATCGGGTCGGGCCGACCCGATGCCTGCAACAACCCGCGCGCGGCGAGCGCCATCAGGTAGCCACCGTTGGCGTTGCCGCCGATGTCCCATCCGTCGTGGATGGCGGCGTCGCCGTCGGCGACCGACGTGGCCGTGTCGAACTCGAACTCGTTCATGGACGCCAATACTGCTGACCGTCGGTGGCCACGACCCCATCGGCGAGCAGTCGGTCGAGGTGCTGCTCGATCGAGCGCCGCTCGACGGACTCACCGAACAGGGGCGGCCGGGTGCCGGCGCGGTACACGATGCCGTCGGCGACCAGTTCGTCGAACGTGCGCGGCGCGTGCAGCAGGTCGAGCAACGCCTGCTCGCGGCGACCGAACACCGCGGCGTACACGTCGACGGCCGCGGCGAACGCCTCGTGCCCGTCGATCACCGCCTTGTGATGGAACGTGACGTAGTGGTCGGCGCGCAGGTCGCGGATCATCGTCAGGGTGGACTCGAACGAATCCAGACTCGACGCCGCGTCGCCGTAGTACGGACCGAACGTGGTGAGATCGATGTCGCCGGTGACCACGACACGCGGACCGTCCGCCTGGTCGATCACGT
The DNA here is from genome assembly GCA_005778215.1 of Actinomycetota bacterium. Classification (GTDB taxonomy): domain Bacteria; phylum Actinomycetota; class Acidimicrobiia; order Acidimicrobiales; family Ilumatobacteraceae; genus UBA668. Next base: position 13,622 of record SXKB01000294.1, read on the forward strand.
ACACCGAGTGGCCCGAGGTGTGGCCGGGCGCGTGCGCCAACCTCACCGTGGCGCCGCCGAGGTCGATCGACTCGCCGTCGACCATGCCCTCGGCCTCGGGCCACGTGTCGAAATGGAACCGCTCGGTGACCATCCGCGTCATCTCGCCCCACACCGGCCCGGGTACGCCGTACAGCCGCATCAGGTCGTCGATCGACCGCAGTGCCGCCACGTCGAGCTCGTGCACCTTGAGCGACTGCCACCGCACGGCCGACACCCCCGCCGCGTGGTCCTCGTGCGCATGGGTGAGCAACACCGTGTCGACCTCGAGGGGCGGGACCATCGTGCGCATCGACATGGCGGGGTCGATGGCCACCGAGCCCGAGGTGCCGCGCACCACCACGGTGTTGCCGTCGGGGTACTTCCCCTGTTCGTGCCCGAAGAGCACCGTGACGTGAGGACCGAGTTGACGCTGCAGTGCGACCATCGCCCGAAGGTACCGCGGCCGCCCTGGCAGTACGTCACCCCGGTGACGGCAATGCGGTTGCCACCGTCCACCCGGGCGGGCGTATCCTGGGCGCATGACGTCCCAGGCCTTCACTCGTCGAATGTGCACCGGCTCCTGATCCAGCCGTTGTTCGCCATTCCCCGAAAGGACCTGCCATGAGCCGCTA
>SXKB01000295.1 GCA_005778215.1 Actinomycetota bacterium
ACGACTTCCAGACCGCAGCACGCGAATGGCTGGCGGCGAACCGCGCCCACGCCCCGCGTGACTACGGCGCCATCTGCCCACCCGATCTGGTGGAGGCCGGTCTGGCGTGGCACCGCCGTGTCCACGAGGCCGGGTTCGCCGGCATCCACTGGCCCACGGAGTTCGGCGGGCGCGGCCTCACCCCGGCGCACAACGCCGCGTGGCAGTACGAGTGCGCGCTCGCCGGCGTACCGAGCGTGTTCAACATGGTGGGCCTGGTGCTCACCGGTGGCGCGCTGATGAAGTTCGGCACCCCCGAACAACAGGCCAAGCACCTCGCCGCCACATTGAGCACCGAGCACGTGTGGTGCCAGCTGTTCAGCGAGCCGGGCGCCGGCAGCGACCTCGGCAGCCTCACCACGAAGGCCGAGCGCGACGGCGACCGCTACATCGTGAACGGGCAGAAGGTGTGGTGCAGCGGCGGGCGCTACAGCAACTGGGGCATCCTCATGGCCCGCACGAACCCCGAGGCGCCGAAGCACGAGGGCATCTCGTTCTTCCTGTTCCCCATGGACCTGCCGGGCGTGGAGGTACGGCCCCTCAAGCAGATGACCGGCGAGGCCGAGTTCGACGAGGTGTTCTTCACCGACGTCGAGCTGCCCGCCGACCATCTCCTCGGCCCACTGCACGGCGGCTGGGGCGTCGGCATGGCCGTGCTCACCAGCGAGCGCGGCCACATCGGCACCAGCGTCATCGGCCTCGAACGTCGCCTCGAGAGCATGGCGAAGCTCGCCGAGGGTCGCGACCTCTCCACCGTTGAACGCCAGCGCCTCACCGAACTGATCTCCAAGGGCCAGGCGTACAAGGCGATGGCACAACGCCAGGGCCCCATCGCCTCGACGGCCGCGAGCCTGATGAAGCTGGGCATCACCGAGATGATGTTCGACACGTCGATGCTGCGCGCCGACCTCTCGGGTCCCGACGCAATGCTCGACGGCCCCGACGCGTTCGGCATGCTCGCCGCGCCCGGCGGCCGCATCGCCGGTGGCACCAGCCAGGTGCAGCGCAACATCATCGGCGAACGACTGCTCGGCCTGCCGCGCGAACCGAAGGGCTGACACGTGACCGTTGCGTCCACCGACGGCGTCGAGCTCGCCGTGCACGACCTCGGCGGCCACGGCCCGCTGCTGCTGGTGTCGCACGCCACCGGGTTCCACGGCCGCTGCTACGAGCCGCTCGCCCATGCGCTGGCCGATCAACGCCACTGCGTGGCCTTCGACTACCGCGGGCACGGCGACACCGATCGCCCCGACGGCCCGGTCGACTGGGCGCGGTACGGCGACGACGCCGTCGCGATGGCGCGCTGGGCCGTGGAGCAGAACGACGGCGCACCCGTGGACGGGTTCGGTCACTCGATGGGTGGCGCGTGTCTGTTGATGGCGGCACTGCGCGAGCCGCACCTGTTCCGCCGGCTCGTGGTGTTCGAGCCCATCGTGTTCCCGCCGGGTGGCATCCGTCCGGCCGACGAGGGGGGCTCGAACCCCGAGGAGAGCCCGATGGTGATCGGGGCGCGTCGGCGACGGGCCACGTTCCCCTCGCACCAGGCGGCCATCGACAACTTCGCCGCCAAGCCACCGCTCAACGGGTTCACCGCCGAAGCCCTGCGCGCCTACGTGACGCACGGCTTCGCGCCCGACGACGACGGCGTGCACCTGAAGTGCCGCCCCGACACCGAGGCGGAGACGTTCGCCACCGGCCAGCTGCACGACACCTGGGAGCACCTCCCCAGCATCACCACCGAGGTGCTCGTGGTGTGCGGCGCCGTGCAGCCGATGCAGCCGTCCACCATCGCCGCGGGTGTGGCCGAGCGGTTGCCGAACGGCCGCTACCTGCAACTCGACCAGCTCGACCACTTCGGCCCGATGGTGCGCCCGTTGCTCGTTGCCGACCTGGTCGAGCAGGCCCTGCGGGCCTGACGCCACACCTCTGTCACACCCGTTCTCTACGATGACGGCCATGTACCCGGTCCCCACGTCCCTGTCCCCCAGCCGGGTCGAGAGCTTCCTCTCCTGTCCCATGGCGTTCCGCTTCGCCAGCATCGAGCGGCTGCCCGAGCCGCCCGCCACGTACACCACCAAGGGTTCCCTGGTGCACCGGGCGCTGGAGCTCATGTTCCTGCAGCCCAACGGTGCGCGCGACCTGGCCGCCGCCCAGACCGCGTTCCAGCAGGCCGTCGCCGAGTACTCGGTCGACCCCGAGTTCACCCTGCTCGGCCTCGACGGCCCCGCTGCCGACGAGTTCTTCGCCGACTGCTGGGTGCTGGTGCAGAAGTACTTCGACATGGAAGATCCCACGGCCGTGCGCGACATCGGGCTGGAGCTGCGGCTCGAGGCCCCGGTCGGCTCGCTCACCCTGCGCGGCATCATCGACCGGCTCGAACTCGATGCAGAGGGCGGCCTGGTGGTCACCGACTACAAGACCGGCCGCGCTCCCGGCGCGAACTACGAGCAGAAGAGCCTTGCCGGCGTGCACTTCTACTCGTTCCTGTGCCAGGAGGTGCTGGGCCAGCGCCCCTCGGCCATCCGCCTCATGTACCTCCGCAGCGGCCAGGTCATCACCGCCACCCCCTCGGAGCAGTCGGTGAAGTTCCTCACCACGCGCACCACCGCGGTGTGGAAGGCGGTCGAGAAGGCCTGCCAGACCGGCGACTTCAAGCCGAAGCAGGGCCCGCTGTGCAACAGCTGCTCGTTCCAGACCTGGTGCCCGGCATTCGGGGGCGACCCTGCGCTCGCCGCCGTCGAGGCACCGCTGCGGGTGCAGCCCACGGCCGCCGCATGAGCCTGCTCGAGTCCCCCGCCATCGAGCGGTTCGACCACTGGGCCGACCAGCGGCTCGAGCGACTGCGCGGCCATCGGGTCACCGACCGCATCATGCTCGCCGCCAGTGAACTCGGCGACTTCAGTCTCATCTGGCACTGGGTGGGCGCGGTACGCGGCCTCACCAGCATCCCGCACGCCAACCAGGCATTCGTGTTCTCGGCGCTCATCGGTCTCGAGAGCCTCATCGTCAACCAGGGCATCAAGCGGCTGTTCCGCCGCACCCGACCCACCGAGACCGGCGATCCGCGCTACACCGTGCGCCGGCCCAGCACCAGCAGCTTCCCCAGCGGCCATGCGAGCGCTGCGTTCTTCGCCGCCACCGTGCTCACCTACTGGGACGGTTGGGCCTGGGCGCCGCTGTGGTTCGGCCTCGCCACCATCGTGGGCACCAGCCGGGCGTTCGTGCGCATCCACCACCCCAGCGACGTGGTGGGCGGCGCGCTGGTGGGTCTCGCGCTCGGCGGCATCGCTCGCGCCTGCCTCGCCGCGTTCGGCTGACCGGTAACCTCCCCCACCATGGCCGACCTGCCGCACTTCGACCGCAAGATGAGCGATGCCGAGGGTCTGATGTGGCGCCTCGAGAAGGACCCGCACCTCAGCAGCACCTTCGCCAACGTCACGGTGCTCGACCGCCGGCCCGACTTCGACCAGTTGCTGCGCCGCCTCGAGCGTGCCACGTACGCCATCCCGCGCCTGCGCCAGCGGGTGCAGCCGGCGCCGGTGAACCTCACCTCGCCGCTGTGGGTGGAGGACCCCAACTTCGACCTGCGCTACCACGTGCGCCACGTGTCGTTGCCCAAGCCGGGCTCGATGCGACAGCTGCTCGACCACGCCAGCCTGCTCGCAGGCGATGCCTTCGACCGCACCCGGCCGCTGTGGCAGTTCACGGTGGTCGACGGCCTGCGCGGCGGCAAGAGTGCGCTCATCCAGAAGATGCACCACACCATCGTCGACGGTGAAGGTGGCGTGCAGTTGAGCCTGCAGTTCCTCGACTTCGAGCGTGATGCGCCCGAGCTGCCTCCCCTCGACCCCGATCTCATCGCCGCCGCGGAGGAGAAGGCCGCGGCCGAAGCCGTGCCGGTCGACCTGTTGCGCGAACTGCTCAACGGTGGGCTGCGCGTGCCGGTCACGCTGCTGAAGCAGGTCAAGGACCTGCTGGCCGACCCCACCGGCATCCCCGAGGCCGGTTCCAACGCCGCCGACACGGTGCGCGGTGTGCTGCAGCAGCTCGGCGAGACCGACGGTGCCCGTTCGCCGCTGTGGACCGCCCGGTCACTGCAGCGGCAGATGGAGGTGCTGCGGGTGCCGTTCGACGCCACCCGTCAGGCGGCGAAACGACTCGACGGCACGCTGAACACGGCGTTCCTCACGGCGGCCGCCGATGCGGCAGGCCGCTACCACCGCGAGATGGGTGCGCCCGTCGACGAGCTGCGTTCCTCGATGGCCATCAGCACGCGCACGGCCGACAGCGGCGCCAACGCGTTCTCGCTGGCACGCATGTTGGTGCCCACGGGCGACATGCCCATCGCCGAGCGCTTCACCCGCATCCAGGCGCTGGCGCACGAGGCCCGCGACGCCGGCACCAGCGGCTCGGTCGACGCGCTGGCGGCCGTGGCCGCCACGCTGCCCACCAGTGTGATCACCCGACTCGCGCGGCAGCAGGCGCAGACGGTCGACTTCGCCACCAGCAACGTGCGCGGCGCACCGGTACCGCTGTACCTGGCGGGTGCGCAGATCCTCGAGAACTACCCGGTGGGCCCGCTGCTGGGCGTGGCCTACAACCTCACGCTGCTCAGTTACAGCGGCAGCCTCGACATGGGCGTCAACATCGACACGCAGGCCGTCACCGACCCCGCGTTGTTGCGCCGGTGCCTCGAGCGTGCGTTCGCCGAGCTCCAGGCGGTGTGACCCGAGGGGTCAGGCGGTGGGTGCGCCTGCCGGCACCTGGGCCGGCATGGTGAGCAGCGTGCGCACGTCGAGCAGGACGTCGGTGATCTCACCCGACGAGACCAGTTCGCGGCTCATCATCTGCGACAGCGCCTTGTCGATGATGGTCAGCGCTTCGTGGATGACGGCTTCGTTGGTCTCGGTCATCGGGCTCTCCTTCATGCGGTCGGCTGGTGGACGCACCGTATACCTCGCGTACCACCTCTGCGTTGCATGGTATCGACCGCTCGGGTGAACGGCATGGACGAGCCTCGGCAAAGGTGACGGAAGCCCGTGTGACCCTTGTCCGACCCCCTACGATCGCCGCATGATCGACACCGCGACCCTGCAGCGGCTGGGCCTGCGTGCGGGCGAGCCAGTGCGGTTCCGCAAGGCCGAGGGCGGCCGGTGGTTCGCCGGGAAGATGTCGGGGATCGCCGTCGACGGCAGCATCACGGTGTTCGATGCGAACGGCGGCGCGAGGAGCCTGCGACCCGAACGGGTCGAGGTGCGCCGCCCTGGCAGTCGCGGTCGGCTCACCTGGCAGTCGGTGAGCGACGTGGCGATCACCTGGGAGCAGTTGCAGCTCTGGTGAGTGCTCGCTGCAGCACCACGTCGAGCAGGCTCAGCACGGTCTCCTTCACGTCACCACGACGGCGGGCGTCGGTGGTCACCACCGGCACCTCGGGGGAGATGGAGAGTGCTTCGCGCACTTCCTCGATGGTGTGGTGCATCGACCCACCGAACCGGTTGACCGCCACCACGAACGGCACGCTGCGGTTCTCGAAGTAGTCGAGCGCCGGGAACGAGTCCTCGATGCGTCGGCTGTCCACCAGCACCACGGCACCGAGCGAGCCCTGGATGAGGTCGTTCCACATGAACCCGAACCGGTCCTGACCGGGCGTGCCGAACAGGTACAGCACGATCGCGTCGTCGACGGCCACGCGGCCGAAGTCCATGGCGACGGTGGTGGTGGTCTTCGTCGACACGTCGCCTCGGTCGTCGACCCCCTCGCCGTAGCTGGTCATCGCCGCCTCGGTGGTCAGCGGTTCGATGTCGCTGATGGCGCCGACGAACGTGGTCTTCCCCACGCCGAAGCCACCGGCGACGACGATCTTCACCGGGATCGGCCCCACCCGGGGGGCTGGCGCGGCCGGTGCGGCAGCAGGAGCGGTGGGGGGATCACAGCGCACGGACACCGGCGATCAGTCTCGTGAGGAGCAGCACGTCGTCGGCGACGGTCTCGCTGGGTTGGAACGCCTGCAGCAACCCCTCGTGCAACAGGTCGGCCGCCACGACGCGCACAGCGCCGATGGGCAGCCGCAGCCGCGCCGACAGCTCGGCCACGGACAACGGTTCGTCGAGGCACAGCCGCACGATCTCGGCGCGCTCGAACCGCAGCATCCCTGCCGAACCGAGCCCGACGGGGGTGGCCTGGAGCATCGTCTCGAACTCGAGGTGGATCGCCGCGTGCGAACGCCCGCTGGTGATGGTGTAGGCGCGCACACCCTGCAGGCTCGGATCGAACGGGTCGGGCTCGGGCACACGGCCGAGGTGGCGACCTCGGTCGAGGAACGGTCGGACCGCCGAGACCTCGGGTTCGGGGTTCACACGGCCACCAACGAGTTCTTCAGCTCGGTCACCAGCGTGGGGGTGAGCTGCGGACCGACACGATCGATGAGCAGCGTGATCTCGTACCCGACGAGGCCGAGGTCGCACTTGCGCGCGGCCACGACGCCGAGCGTGGAGCCACCCGAGATGGCGCTGACGAACAGGTAGGCGTGCGCCATCTCCACCAACACCTGCGCGACCTGGCCCTTCGCCAGTTCGTTCGCAGCGCCGTGCGCCAGCGCGCGCATGCCGGTGATGATGGCCGCCAGCTTGTCGGCCGCGGCACGGTCGAGGTCGGTGCTCATCGCGATCAACAGTCCGTCGGAGGAGACCGCGATGGCCTGCTCCACCCCCGGGGTGTGCTGGACGAAGTTCGACATCAGCCAGTTGACGTTTGCTGCCTGCTCGGAGAGGGTCATCGCCGTCGCCCCCTCGTCATTCGTCGCCGCCGTGCCGGCGGCCGAGGTCGATGCCACGCTGCAGGCTGGCGAGCGAGTCGCGCACCTCGTCGGCGGCGCGATCCGGCGGCGGCTCCAGTTGGGCAGTGCCGAGGTCGGGCAACTGCGCGCCCCTCACCCGCTTCGGCAGGCCCGCCGGCGTGACGGCCTCCGCCATGGGCGGGGCGAGCTCGCTGAACATCGGCGTGGCCGCGGGTGGCATCACGACCGGCTCCACGGGTGCCACGGTGTCGACCGGTCCGCTCACCTCCACCGCGCCCAACCGGCCGGTGGACACCGACGACTCGAACGCGGCCAGGGTGACCGGGGCCACCGACATCGGCACCACCGGCAGCTGTTGGGTGAGCCGTTCCGACGCCTCGGCCAGCCCGGCCAGCGGCACGGCCGGCTCACCCTCCACCGCACCGGGCACGTCGAGCAGCGCCTTGGGCAACCGCACGATCGCCGTCACGCCGGTACCGCCAGGGGTGGTGGTGAGCATCACCTTGATGTCGTGACGCGCCGCGAGCCGGGCCACCACCTGGAAGCCGAGCATCTTGTTGCTCTCGCGGTCGATGGACGACACCTGGTTCAGGCGGGCGTTCGCCGCTGCCATGTCCTCGGGGCTCATGCCCAGGCCGTAGTCGAAGATGGCCAGCTGATGGCCGTCGGGCACCGCGCGACCGACCACCGTGACGGTGGTGGTGGGCGGCGAGAAGCTGGTCGCGTTCTCCAGCAGCTCGGCCAGCAGGTGCGACACCTCGGGGGCGATGGCACCGCTGACGACCACGTCGCCGACGTCGCCGATCTCCACCTGGCCGTAGTTCTCCACCTCCGACAGCGCAGCGCGCACCACGTCGCCGATACGCACCGGCGCCGACCACAGTCGGGTGGGCTCGGCACCGGCGAGCACCAGCAACGACTGGGCGTTGCGACGCATGCGGGTGGCCAGATGGTCGATGCGGAACAGGTTGTCGAGCACCTCGGGGTCGCGCTCGCCCTGCTCGAGCGTGGTGATGAAGCCCAGGGTGCGCCCCAGCAACGCCTGGTTGCGGCGAGCGATGTTGACGAGGTTCTCCGACACCACGCGACGGGTGCGCGCCTGGTCGGCGGCCAGGTCGACGGCGGCGTCCTGCACGCTGTTGAAGCTGTCCGCCAGATCGGCCAACTCGTCCTTGGTCTCCACCTCGAACGGCTTGAGGCGCGGCACCGGCGCGTCGGCCGGCCGTTCGGCCACGGCATCGACCGCTTCGGGCAGGTCGTGGCTGGCGACGGCCTTCGCCTGGACGGCGAGGCCACGAATCGGCCGCACGATCGACCGGCGCACGCGCACGGCCAGGAGCAGGGTGGTGAGGGCCAGCAACGCCGCGCCCAACGCACCGAACAGCAGCACCTTGCCCACGAAGTCGTCGGTGTTGGTCTCGCGCACGATCACTTCGTTCTCGGCCCATTCGAGCGCTCGGTCGGAACCGGTCTGCTGCAGCTCGTACCGCCACTCGAGGCCACGGATCACCGCGACCACCTGTGCGGCATCGCCGGCCTCCACCGCCGGCACGAGCTGTTCCCGCACCGCCTGGAAGAACTTGTCGCCGGCATCACGGCCCATCTGCACGAACCGGATGTCGACGCGGTCGTCGAGCGGCTGCTGCGACCAGAAGTCCATCGACGCCGTGAAGTCCTGCTCGGCCAGCTCGATGTTGCGCAGATGGGTGTCGATGGCCGCGCGATTCGACGGTGTGAAGGCGTCGGGTGACGCGGCGAGCACACCCACCACGTTCACCTCGGCCCACGCCTCCAACAGGCTCGCAGGCGGGGGCAACGTGTCGGCACGCAGGTCCTGGGCCGACTTCAACGCCTGGTACTCGTCACCGCGCACGCTCGCGCGTTCGAGGGCCAACCATCCGATCACGGTGGCAGCGACCAGGGCCAGCAACGGCACGGCGATGAGCAGGTTCACCCTCCCGCCGATCCTCAATCGTCGAAGCATTGCCCCGTCCCCTTCCCTACCTGGGGGCTCCCGCCCCGCGACCATCACACGGCGACCATCCGCTGATGGAGCATCGGCCTGGCCGGGGCCGGTCTTGAGAGTTCCGTGGACATCCCCTCAAGGTCGGCCCGGAACCGGCCGAACACATCTCGGAAGACGCAACGTGGGAGGAACGCGGAGATGAGCGGCAGCGAGCTGCAGGACTTCGGCAGCGACCAGCCGATCTGGCGCTTCGTCGCCGAGGTCGGCGCCGACCGGTTCACGGGTGAGGCCGAACTCGGCATCGATCCCCGTGTGGCGCTGTTCGCGACCGAGGGGCACGTCTACGCCGCCGAGTTGGTCGACGGGCCCACCATCGGTCAGCGGCTCGTCCAGGCCGGCGCGCTGACGCCCGAGCAGCTGGCGAAGGGCGCCGTGCACGTCGGCGACACCCTGTCGCTGGCCCGCATGTTCCAGCGCGAGCCCGGCATCGACCGTGACCAGGTGGAGTTGGCGCTCGAGCGGATGACCGCCGAGCTGCTCGACTCGGTGTCGAGCTATCCCGTCGGTCAGGTGTCGCTGCGCCCGTTGCGGCACCATCCGAGCGGCGTGCACCAGTGGCAGCCCGAGCCGCCGGCCGTGACGACCGCACCCGACGACACGATGGCCGCACTGGTGGCTGCGATGTCGACGGTGGTGGATGACCAGGCGAGCAGCGCCGGCATCGCCGCCGCGACACTGCCCCCGCCGCCACCCACGGCGATCGCCGCCACGTTCCCGGCGCCGCCGGCACCGCCGATCCCTGCGGCGGCACCACCCGCACCGAGCGACTCGCCGGCGCTCCCCACGCTGGGCACGGTGGGCGCATGGGTGCCGCCACCCGAGACCCAGCGGGAGCCCACGGCCGAGCACCGCTTCGCGCCGCAGGCACTCGACTCGCAGCAACTGCCGAAGCTGATGGACAAGCCGCTGTCGATGGCCGAGATCACGGCGGCCCACGCCGTCATCACAGGTGACACGCCACCACCCGTCGAGGAGTCGGTGTACACACCGGTCGCCGTCGAAGGACTGCCCACGCTGCAGGGCTTCGCCCCGCTCGCCGCCGCAGCACCGGCCGCAGCAGTGGTGGTCGAGGACGCCGCCGTCGAGGAGGAGGCCGTCGAGGACGAGGCCGCCGACGAGGCCGCCGACGACGCGGTGGCTCCCAGCAGCGCGCCGACGCTGCCGGAGGCCGAGGCCGTCGCCGACACGCACCACGCCGACGCCCGTGCGGCGATGCACATCCCCACGTTCGAGGCGCTGCTCGACACCCCCATCACCGACTGGTCCGCCCCTGCACAGCCCCCCGCCGTGCAGGAGATCTGGGACATGGTCGACGACCTGCTCGGGCTGCCACACCACGACGTGGCACCGACGGACGCGGCCGATCCCGCCGTTCCGGCCGAGGTGCCGGCTGCGGCGCTGCCGGTCGAGCACGACACGCACGACACCACGGAGCCGACGCGGCGCACCTGGTTGCGCGGCAGGAAGGGGTGACGCGATGAGCGAGCCCAGCACCGACGAGAAGATCCAGCAACTGGTGCGGTCGGTCCTGCAGGCGGTGGACGCGCGACTCGACGCCGTGCGCCACGAGCTCGCTGCGTTCGCCGCCGAGGAGGAGCAGCGTCACCATCAGGTGCTCGGCACCATCGCGTCGCTCGAACGGCGGGTCAGCGACCTCGAGCGCGCCGACTCCACCCGACGCACCTCGTCGAACAACATCCAGGAACGGCTGGACGAGATGAACCTGCGCATCGACGCGATCGCCCGGGCCGGCGCGACGCCACCGGTCGACATCACCGGCGCGCACGAACGTGTGGCCCCACCCGCCGACCTCGACCGCATCTCACGTCCGCTGTTCCAGGGGCCGCACGTCACCACGCAGGTTCCGGTGGTGCCGGCGCTCGACCTGCACGACGAGCCGTACGAGTCGCCGCCCGAACCGGCTCACGACACGACGCCGATGCCACCACCGCCATCCCCGCCAGCACCGCCGGTCGAGGAGGACGAGTCCGAGATCGACATGGACCGGCTCACCGCACTGCTCAGCGAGAAGTTGGGCCACTTCAGCCTGCAGCCGCGACCGGAGTGACCCGGCGCGCTCGGTGACGATCGACGCGACATCGATCGGTACGGTGGCGCGCATGGGAGTTCGCCTCGATCCGTCCGACGAGTACATGCACGAGCTGGGCCCTGAGTCCAACTTCAACGAGAGCATGTACATCAACTGTTTCGACCCCGCCCAGCAGGTGGGCGGCTGGTTCCGCATCGGCAACCGTGCCAACGAGGGCTACGCCGAGATGACCGTGTGCCTGTACCTGCCGCCGGCCGACGGCGAAGCGGGACGCACGGTGGGCTTCATGTACAAGCGGCCCACCATCACCAACAACGACGAGTTCAACGCCGGCGGTCTGAAGTGGACCATCGTCACGCCGTTCGAGGAACTGCACATCGACTACGAGGGCAAGGTGGTGCTGCTCGACGAGCCCGAGCAGATGGCCAACCCGAAGGATGCGTTCACCAACAACCCGTACGCCGAGTGCGAGGCACACATCACGTTCACCGGCCAGGGTCGCCCGAGCATGTTCGGCGGCGAGCCCGACACGCCGCACGAGGCGCCCGGTGAGGAGTTCGCGAAGGGACACTACGAACAGCTCGTGCAGGCGCACGGCACCATCCGCGTCGGTGATCGCGAGTGGGAGATCCGCGGCCACGGCCTGCGCGACCACTCGTGGGGCCCGCGCTACTGGCAGGCGCCGTGGTACTACCGCTGGCTCACCGCCAACGTGAACGAGGACTTCGGTTTCATGGCCAGCCGCGTCGCGAAGAAGGACGGTCCAGGCACCCGCGGTGGCTTCGTGTGGGAACACGGCCAGATGCACTACTGCGACGACGTCCAGATCCGTACCGAGACCCGCGGCGACGACCAGTACCACCAGCGCATCGAGGGCACCCTGAGGTCGTCGCGATCCGACCGCGAATGGAAGTTCTCGGGTGACGTCATGGACCTCATCCCGCTGCGCAACCGTCGTCAGGACCCCGACGGCAACTGGTTGATGACGCGCATCAGCGAGGGCATGACCAAGTGGACCGTCGAGAGCGGTCCGTTCGAGGGTCAGGTGGGCTACGGCCTCAGCGAGTACCTCGACCAGATCATCGACGGCAGCCCCGTCGGCATCGCCGAGTAGTCGTTCAGTCGAGCGCCGACGCGGCCACGAACCGCTCGGCCACCGCCACATCACCGACGACGTCGCAGTTCGTCAACGGCGTGCGCCGCCACAGTGCGAGCAGGATGTCGTGCGCCGTGCCGCGGATGGCGCAGTCGCCCTTCGCATGCTCGCGTGTCACGTCGAACCCGTCGGCCGTCTCGCGGATGGTCCACTCTCCCGCCACGTCGGTGCAGTGGATGTGCACGGAACCGCCGACGGCCCCGTGCTGCGCGTTGAGGAAGAACTCGAGGAACTCGTCGATGCCGTCGGAGGCGAGCGTCGCATCGATGGGCGCAGCGACGCCCGACGCCAGCTCGGCGTCCACCCGGTGCACCGCGATCTCCTGCGCCATGCGACGGATCAACCACGACAGCGTCTGCGGGCCGGTCCAGGTGGCAATGGGTGTGTCGGACGGAAAGGCCCGCAACATCGCGGCGTAACCGGCGTGCTCGCCGCGCACGAGGTCGATCAGTCGCTCGTCGGCCGGCCGCGCCGGCATCTTCATGCCCTCGAACGTGTCGCGACGCTCGCTGGTGACGCGGTTCCACAGGTACTGCACCTCGTACAGGTGGTACAGCAGGTCGCCCACCGTCCAACCGGGACACGACGGCACCGCGGCGGCCACGCCGGCACGGTCGCACGCGGTGAGGAAGGCCTCGTGCTCGGCGTCGAAGGTGCGGGAGAACTCATCGGGGGTCATGGCGCCGATGTTGCCACAGCAACGAGACCGCGACCGCCGCGACTACCGTCAGCGGACATGACATCCGCCGCACTCGCCGAACGCATCATCGGCAACATCGCCCAGGCGTCGGCGCCTGCGGTCTCGCCCGACGGCCGACAGGTCGCGTTCGTCGTCGCTCGTGTCGACCTCGCGAAGAACAAGTACTTCTCGCAGGTGTGGCTCGCCGCCGCCGACGGCAGCGAGGCACCACGGCCCGTCACCGGCGGCGAACACGACGGCAACCCCACCTGGAGCCCCGACGGGCGGCATCTCGCCTTCACCTCGCGACGGAGCCCGAAGAAGGGCCAGACCACCTTGCACCTGCTGCCGGTGGCGGCGCCCGGCGAGACGCGCACGGTGGCCACCATGCGCGACGGCATCAGCGACGTGTCGTTCAGCCCCGACGGCCGGTGGCTCGGCTTCCTGAGTCGCACCCCCCACGAGCGCTATTCGGCGCCGGGCGCCGAGGACGGCGACGAGAGTTGGCAGGCACCGCGCAAGATCGAGCGATTCTTCACCCAACTCAACGGGGAGGGCTGGGTGTACGACCGACCGAACCAAGTGCACGTGGTGGCCGTCGACGGCACGGGCACGCCGCGCAACCTCACCCCCGGCGAGTTCGAGCACGGCCGCCCCGCGTGGCTGGCCGACTCGAGCGGCCTCGTGTGCGGCGCCCAGCGGCACGACACGTGGGACCTCGACTTCGCGAACGACCTCTACGTCGTGGGACTCGACGGCACCATCCGCGAGCTCACCCACCAGACCGGCATGTACTCGTCGCCCACTCCCTCACCCGATGGCACACAGGTGGCGTTCCTCGGCCACGACGACCAGAACACGTATCCGCAGAACGTGAAGGTCGGCGTCGCACCGCTCGATGGCTCGGCGCATCGCTGGATCAGCGCGGCACTCGACCGCACGTTCGAGTGCACCGCCGGCGTGATGGCGCCGCGGTGGGTCGACGCCACCACGCTGCTGGGCACCGCCGAGGATCGTGGCGAGACCCACATCTGGCGCGTCACCACCGACGGGGCGGCACCCGTGCGGGTCACCCACGGCGCCATCGCCGTGAAGTCGTTCGACGCACGCGGCGGCACCATCGCGTACTGCGCTGCGTCCGTCGACCAACTGGCCGACGTGTTCGTGGTCACCGACGGCGAACCGCGCCGACTCACCACGTTCGCCGCCGCCTACGCGGGCGCCGCACAGCCCCTGTCGTGGGAACGCTTCGCGGTACCCACCACCGACGGCACCGCCGAGATCGACGCGTGGATCATGCGGCCGGCCGGCTTCGACCCCGCGCAGCGCTATCCCGTCATCCTCAACGTGCACGGCGGCCCGCACACCCAGTACGGCGAGACCTTCTTCGACGAGGCCCAGTTCCAGGCGGCGGCAGGGTTCGTGGTGCTGATGAGCAACCCGCGTGGCGGCTCCGGGCGCGAGCAGGCGTGGGGCCAGGCGATTCTCGGGCCCACGCACCACACCGCCCCCGGCAGCGGGTGGGGTGGCCTCGACGTCGACGACGTGATGGCCGTGCTCGACACCACGCTCGAGCGCTACCCGTTCTGCGACCCCGACCGAGTGGGCATGCAGGGCGGTAGCTACGGCGGGTTCATGGCCACCGAGCTGGCCGGACGGTTCAGCCACCGGTTCAAGGGCATCTGCAGCGAGCGCGCGGTGAACAACCTGCTCACCGAGGAGTTCACGAGCGACATCTCCACCATCTTCCGCGTCGAACACGGCCCGCGGCACGTCGACGACCCGGCGGCCTACGAATCGCTCTCACCGATGCGCAACGTGCGCGACATCACCGTGCCGATGCTCATCATCCACAGCGAGAACGACCTGCGCTGCCCCATCAACCAGGCGGAGGAGTTGTTCGTGGCGCTGCGCCTGCTGGGCAAGGACGTCACGTTCTACCGGTTCCCCGGTGAGAGCCACGAGCTGTCGCGGTCGGGCTCGCCGGTGCACCGTGTGCAGCGCGCCGAGATCATCCTCGACTGGTTCGCCGCCAAGCTCGGCTGAGCCTCAGCCTTCCTCGAGCCATGCGTCGATGAGCTTGCGGGCGATCGAGATGCGCGGCGGGATGGGCGGCAGCGAGTCGCGGGTGTACCACTGCGCATCGAGGATCTCGGTCGGGTCGCACACGATGTCGCCGCTCACCCACTCGGCACGGAAGCCCACCATCAGGCTGTGCGGGAACGGCCACGGCTGACTGCCGCGGTACTGCACGTTCGCCACCTCGACACCCACCTCCTCGCGCACCTCGCGGATGACTGCGTCCTCCAGCGACTCGCCGGGCTCCACGAACCCGGCCAGGCACGAGTACATCGGGGCACGGAATGCCACACCGCGAGCCAGCAGCACTTCGTCGCGACCGCGGGTGACGAGCGTGATCATGGCCGGCGCCAACCGCGGGAACGCGAGCAACCCACAGGCCGGGCACTTCATCGATCGCTCGTGGGCCTGCATCTGCGTGGGCGTGGCACAGCGGCCGCAGTAACGGTGCGTGCGCGCCCACTCGACGAGTTGCACTGCACGACCCGCGACCAGCCAGTCGAGCTCGGTGGCCCGCCCGTAGTACGAGTACAGATCGGTGGCCGCACCGTACGACGGGTCCTCGCCATGAGGCACGTCGACACCCCACACCGCGACGTCGTCGAGCATGCCGATGAAGTGGGTGGTCCACCCCTCCTCACCGACCCGGTCGTCGACGAACACCGACGAACCGATGACGTGGATGTAACGGTGCTCGGACGCGTCGTCGTGGGGGCGCATCGCAGGGTTGAAGCCAGCCATGAGCGCCACCGTAGGCTGCGGCCATGAGCAACATCGTCATCGTCGACGCCGTCCGCACGCCCATCGGCAAGCGCAACGGCGGCCTGTCCACCCTCCACCCGGCCGAGGTGCTCGCCACGGTCCAGAAGGCCATCATCGACCGCACCGGCATCGATCCCGCGGAAGTCGACCAGGTGGTCGGCGGCTGCGTCAGCCAGGTCGGCGAGCAGGCGTTCAACATCACGCGCACCGCGTGGCTGAGCGCCGGCCTTCCCCTCACCACCGCCGCCACCACGGTCGACACGCAGTGCGGCAGCAGCCAGCAGGCCACCAACTTCGCCACGGCACTCCTCGCCGGTGGTGTGGTCGACGTGGCGCTCGCCTGCGGCGTCGAGGCGATGAGCCGCATTCCCATCGGCGTGGGCGGCAACAAGGCCCTCGGCCTCGGTGTGCCGATCCCGCGCACCTACTTCGAGCGCTACGAGATGACCTCGCAGTTCGAGGGTGCCGAGCGCATCGCCGACAAGTGGGGCATCACCCGTGAGGACACCGATGCGTTCGGTCTGCGCAGCCAGCAGCTGGCCGCGCAGGCATGGGCCGAGGACCGCTTCGGCGGTCAGTACGTCACTGTCGAGGCCCCCGATCGCAACGAGGACGGCACCCTGGCCGACACCACCCACACGGTGGCGCGCGACGAGGGCCTGCGGGAGACCACGCTCGAGAAGCTCGCCTCGCTGAAGCCCGTCGCCCGCGAGAACGGCGTGCACACCGCCGGCAACTCGTCGCAGATCAGCGACGGTGCCTCGGCCGTGCTGCTGATGACCGAGGAGAAGGCGGCGGCCCTGGGCCTCACGCCCCGCGCCCGCGTCGTCGACACGTGCAACGTCGGCGTCGACCCGGTGCTCATGCTCACCGGCCCCATCGACGCCACGCAGCGGCTGCTCAAGCGCACGGGCCTCGGCATCGACGACATCGACGTGTTCGAGGTGAACGAGGCGTTCGCCTCGGTCGTGCTCGCATGGCAGAAGGAAGTCGGCGCCGATCCGGCCAAGGTGAACCCCAACGGTGGCGCCATCGCCCTCGGTCACCCGCTCGGCGGCACCGGCGGCTTCCTCATCACCAAGGCGCTGTACGAGCTCGAGCGCACCGGCGGCCGCTACGGCCTCATCTCGATGTGCTGCGGTGGCGGTCTGGGCACCGGCACCATCATCGAGCGCATCTAGGCATCGAACGGATCTGAGGCGCCGAACGTCACACCCCGCCGATAGAACGGCGCGATGCGACGTCTCGTCCCGTTCCTCGTCCTGCTGGCCGCGTGTTCGCACGCGGCCAGCGGCGCGTCCGGGCCCAGCACCACGGCCGGTGTGCTCACCCCCAACGCCACCCTGGTGCGCGTCACCGACGGCGACACCATCACCGTCCGCATCGACGGCGAGAACGAGAAGGTGCGCCTCATCGGCATCGACACCCCCGAGACGAAGAAGCCCGACACCCCGGTGCAGTGCTTCGGCCCGGAAGCATCGGCGTTCACCGAGTCGCTGCTGCCCGAAGGCACCCCGTTGTACCTCGAGCGCGACGTCGAACCCCGCGACCGCTTCGGCCGGCTGCTCGCCTACGTGTATCTCGCGGCCGACGGCACGTTCGTGAACCTCGAGATCGTGCGACAGGGCTACGCCCGTCTGCTCACCATCCCGCCCAACGTGGCCCATGTCGACGAGTTCGTCGAGGCAGCGCGAGCGGCCGAACGCGACGACATCGGCCTGTGGGCCGGATGCACCGGATAGCGTTCCGCCCGTGACGACCCTCGCCGAACGGCTCGGCCACGCCGCCGACACGAAGTACGTCATCATCTCCTGCGACGACCTCGGCAGCTGCCATGCGGCCAACGAGGGCGTGTTCGATGCGCTGCGCCACGGTGTGGCCACGTGCGCCAGCCTCATGGTGCCGGCGCCGTGGGCCCGCCATGCCGCCATGCAGGCCCAGCCCACCGACGACATCGGTGTGCACCTCACGCTGAACTGCGAGCACCCCGCCTACCGGTTCGGACCCATCACCCACGCCCCCACCCTGCTGTCGGGCGAGGGCGGTTTCCCGCGCACGGTCGACGACCTGTGGGAGCACGCCGACCCCGCCGAGGTGTTGCGCGAATGCCGGGCGCAGATCGAACGGGCCATGGCCTGGGGCATCGACGTCACCCACCTCGCGCCCCACCTGTCGGTCATCACGCTGCGCCCCGAGTTCTTCGACGTGTACCTCGAGCTCGCCGTCGAGTTCCGACTCCCCATCCGCCTGCCCAGCACCATCAGTGCCGAGCAGGCCGGCTTCCCCTTCCGCCGTCTGGCCGAGGAGGAAGGCATCTGGTTCCCCGACCACTTCGACCACGACTGGCGCGCCGGCAGCCGCGACCGGGTCTACGACGCCGTCCGCACGCTGCGACCGGGTGTCACCGAGATCCACGTGCAGCCCGTGATCGACTCCCCCGAAGTGCGTGCCATCACCGATGCCGCGCCGCTGTGGATCGACGACCACGAACTGGTCACCGCCGACGCCACGATGCGCACGTTGCTGGCCGAGTCGGGCGCGGTGCCCATCGGCTACCGCACACTCAGGGACGCAATGCGAGCCGAGTGAGCACGGCGGCCGCCGAGCCATCGGCGAACGCAGCGAACAACGGCCCCGTGGGTCCGGTGTTCTTCAACTTGCCCTGCATGAACGCCACCTCGGGCCGCGTGCCGGCATCGGCGGCGGCCACGGTGACCACCACGTCGGCGTCGTCGGGGCCTTCGACCGCTTCGTCGTTCTTGCCGAACGCCACCCGGTACTGGATGCTCACGACGGCACCTCCGCGGTCTCACGCACACCGGCGAACAGGTCGTGTTCGATGCCCTCACCGGTGGACACGAGCGAACGGGCGAGGATCCAGTCCTCCCACGGGTAGGCCTCGGCCAACTGTTCGTCGGTGAGCCCGAACCACCACGGCTCGGCCGGGTCGACCTGGGTGGCGTGCGCACGCAGCGCGCCACTACGCGCCCACAGGTAGGCGCCGACATCCACCTTGGTGGTGATGCGGTGGTCCTGCCCCGGCCGGTCGAGCCACTCCTGCTCGTAGGGCGACTCGCCACGGTGACGGATCATGCCCTCGTGCACGGCCATCAGGCGGGCCTTCGACCACACCGTGTAGTACAGCTTCAACGGCTGCCACGGCTCGCCGGCCTCGGGATACCACGTCGGATCACCCGCACGCTCGAACGCCGGCAACGAGATGTCGTGCACCTTCAGATGGTCGGGGTGCAGGTAGCCACGCTGATCGTCGGCGTAGGTGATGATGACCTGCGGACGGTGCGCCCGGATGACGGCCACCAGTCGGCCCACCGCCTCGTCGAGCGGCGCCTGGTGGAAGCTGTCGGGGTGATCGTTGGCGGGCGACTCGGGCATGCCGGAGTCGCGGTAGCCGAGCATGACCACCTCGTCGAACCCGATGATCTCCGCCGACCGAGCCAGTTCGGTGGGTCGGATCTCGGCCAGCAGCGCCTTCTCCTCCTCGGGCGTCAGCCCGTGGAAGGGCTGGCCGGGTTCGCGCAACGACGGATTCTGGAGATCGCCTTCTTCCCCACCCGTGCAGCACACGAGCACCGTGTGCACACCCTCGGCCTTGTACTTGGCCAGCGTGGGTGCGCCCTTGGAGGCTTCGTCGTCGGGGTGGGCGTGCACGGTGAGGAGACTGAGCGGTGCGGCCACGGGCTGCACGATATCCACGCAGGACCCCGCGTAGGCTGCTGGCCGTGCGTCGAGTCGCCCTCCTCACCTTCGTCCCGGTTCTCGCCATGGTGGTTGCCGCGTGCAACGACGACGGCCGGGTGCTGCGCGACGCCAAGCCCGACCAGACCCAGTCCATCAGCACCACGGTGGCCCCCGACACCGTGGTCGTCGACGACGGGTCCAGCGACTCGCTCTCGTCGCCCAGCAGCACCTTGCCGTTGGGCGACGAGGAGTACACCGTCACGGCCCCGTGGGATGCGGGCACCGCGATCGACCCCCGCTACACCTGCAACGGCGACAACATCGCTCCGGCACTGTCGTGGAGCGTGGCGCCGGAGGGCACCGTCGAGATCGCCATCTCCCTGCGCGACATCGACGCGCCGGGCTTCACCCACTGGGTGATCGCGGGCATCAGCCCCGAGCAGATCGCCCTCGCCGAGGACACCGTGCCGGTCGGCGCGTACCAGGCAGTGAACGGTGCGGGCGCCGTCGGGTACACCGGCCCGTGCCCGCCCGCCGGTTCGGCTCACACATATGTGCTCACGGTGCACTATCTTGGGAGCCAGACGAATCTCACCGACGGTGCTGCCGCCGAGGAGCTTCTCGACGGGATTTCTGTGGCGGAGATTGCATCAGCAGAGGTAGACGGCACCTTCAGTCGGGCCTGATCCTTACCGATACACACTCCGCTACGACAAGATTTTGTAAGGATGGCGGACATCAACGAAGTGCTTCCCTCGCTGCCGGTAGGCCTGTTCCAGGCCGACCGCGATGGTCGCGTTGTCGCGGCCAATGCAGCGTTCGGCGCGCTCGTGCAGGGGGTTCCCGGTGCCGCCATCGGTGTGCCGCCCTGGGCCAATGCCCATCCGGGCGACCGGGCGATGGCCGAACTCGCGTGGCGACGGGCCACGGAGAGCGACGACGACCTGCGCCTCGAGTTCCGCGTCTGGCACGGCGAGGGGAAGATGTCGTGGGTGCGCATCGACGCCGCACCCGTGCGCGACCACCTCGGCCGCATCACCGGCTACGCCGGCAGCGCCCTCGACCACACCGAGAACGCTCATCGTGAACTGCTGCTCGACCGGCTCGAAGGGGTCATCAGCTCCACCGACGACGCGGTCATCATCCTCGATCGCAACGGCGCACCCGTGTACACCAACGCCGCCGCACTCCGCCTGTTCGGCGTGGTGGAGGAAGTCGATCTGGTCCGCGATCCCGGCGCACGCGGGCTGCTGCAGGCCATTCGTGACCAGGTGCCCCGCGAGGTGATGAACG
Source organism: Actinomycetota bacterium (assembly GCA_005778215.1). Classification (GTDB taxonomy): domain Bacteria; phylum Actinomycetota; class Acidimicrobiia; order Acidimicrobiales; family Ilumatobacteraceae; genus UBA668. The sequence goes on from SXKB01000295.1 coordinate 20,580, forward strand.
CCTCGGTCACCAGCGCCTGGAGCGGCGAGGTGGGGTTCCGATCGCACGACGGGCTGCAACGCACGCTCGACGTCGACCTGCTGTTGCACCGCAACCCCGACGGCATCATCGAGTACTGGGGTGGTGTGGCCCGCGACGTCACCGCCGCGAAGCACCTCCAGAGCGAGCTCACCCGCCAGGCCAACCACGACCCGCTCACCGGGCTGCCGAACCGTCTGATGCTGCTGCGCACCGCCGCGGAGGCACTCGACGGCATCCGGGGCACCCGCCACAACGCCGCCATCCTGTTCATGGACGTCGACCGGTTGAAGGACGTCAACGACACCGTGGGCCACGAGGTGGGCGATGCCCTCCTCACCCAGGTGGCCATTCGAATCGCCCACGCCGTGCGCCCCTCCGACGTGGTGGCCCGCATCGGCGGCGACGAGTTCGTCGTGCTCTGCGACGGTGGCATCGACGAGCACACCGCGCTCGACCTCGCCGAGCGCATCCGTCACGCCCTCACCGGCCGCATCATGCTCCACGGTGTGGAGATCGAGCTGTCGGTCAGCATCGGCGTCGCGGTCGCCTCGTCGCACCACATCGAGGGCATGAGCGCCTCCGAAGCCGCCGTCGAACTGCTCCACCACGCCGACATCGCGATGTACCAGGCGAAGCGCCGCGGACGCAGCCGCAGCGAGCTGTACACCGATGCGATGCGCGCCGAGTCGCGCAAGCACAAGGAACTCGGCAGCGAGCTCGAGCGAGCCCTGGCGGCCGGCCAGCTGCGCCTGGCGTATCAGCCCATCATCTCCACCCACAGCGGCCGAGTGGCTGGCGCCGAGGCGCTGCTGCGCTGGGACCATCCAGAGCGCGGCACCCTGCTGCCCGCCCAGTTCCTGCACCTCGCCGAGGAGTCGGGTGCCATCGTGCCCATCGGCGACTGGGTCACCCGCCAGGCCTGCCTCGACACCCGGGCGTGGGTCGACGCGGGTCTCGTCGACCGCACGTTCAGCGTGCACATCAACGTCGCCGCCCGACAGCTGGCCGAGGGCACGTTCGTCGAACGGGTGCTGGCCACCGTGCGGCAGATGGAGCTCAGCCCGCACCAGCTCACGTTCGACTTCGACGAGGACACCCTCAACGACCAGCAGCCGGGCAGCAACCGTTCGCTGCAGGCGCTGCGCCGCTTCGGCGTGCAGTTGGCGCTCGACAGCTTCGGCACCGGCGTGTCGTCGCTCACGGCGCTGCGCTCGTGCGAGGCCGACGTGCTGAAGCTCGACGGCACCGTGGCACGCCTGCTCGGCACCAGCGGCGACGACGACCCCATCGTGCGGTCCATCATCCAGCTCGCGCACGCCCTCGACATGCAGGTGGTGGCCGAGTGGGTCACCTCGGCCGATCAGCTCCGCCGCCTGCGGTCGCTCGGCTGCGACCTGGTGCAGGGTCACCTCCTCGGCGAACCGACCGCGGCCGACCTGTTCGCCAGCCGCGTGCGTCGCTGACGCCCCCTCACGCCCGGGCACTCCTACACTCGCCGTCGTGCCGCACACGTTGACGAACGTCCTCACGTTCGCCGTGCTCGGGTTCATGGGCGTCCGTCTCGCCACCGGGCTGCGCATCTCGATGCGCCGCAACGGCCGATCGCTCGTGCGCGAGATCGTCACCGGCATCCGCTGGCGGCACGTGTGGCCGATCGCGGTCGTGTTGCCGGCGGTCGTGCTCGTGGCCAGCGTGCTGATGTCGGTGCCCGGCCTCGACTGGGGCTGGTGGTCGATGCTCGGCGGCGAGGGCACGCCGGTCTTCGGTTCGTCGTCCACCACGGTCGGCACCGTGTGGGAGTGGCTCGTTCCGCTGCTCTTCATCACCATGCTCGTCCCGGCCCTCCCGCTGTTCGCCCACGCCGAGGAGCGCATGTTCCGCGCCGGGGCCGAAGTGTGGAGCCCGACGCGGCGAGCATGGAAGGTGGTGCAGTTCGGCCTGGCCCATGCCCTCATCGGCATTCCGCTCGGCGCCGCGCTGGCCCTGTCGGTGGGGGGCGCCTATTTCATGGCCGTCTACCTGCGCGCATGGCGACGAGTGCCGAGCCGCCGAGCCGCCACCATGGAGTCCGCCCGGGCACACACCGCGTACAACGCCTTGATCGTGCTGCTGGTGATGTTCCTCACGCTCTGGATCGCCCTAGCCTGACGGCCGTGTCACTGCCTCCGCCCACCATCCCGCGCTGCTACCGGCACCCCGACCGAGAGGGCGGTCGCAGCTGCACCCGGTGCGGCAAACCCGCGTGCAGCGAGTGCCTGGTGCAGGCGACGGTGGGCTCACACTGCCTCGACTGCGCAAAGGCAGCGCGGCCCGATGTGAACACCCGGGTGAAGCTCGCCTCGTCGCGTGTGCTCGCCCCGGTCACCTACGGCCTCATCGCCGCGAACGTCGGCCTGTTCCTGGTGATGGGCCTCGCCGACCCGGCCGCGTGGCGGGGGCGCATCACCCCGATCCACGGTCAGCTCGGCCTCAGCCGTTCGCTGCTCCAGTACGGCGCCATCAACGTCGACGGCTCGGCCATGGACCCGCACGGCTGGTACCGGCTCGTCACCTCCGGGTTCATCCACTTCGGCTTCCTGCACATCGCGATGAACATGCTGCTGCTGTTCCAGCTGGGCATGCTGCTCGAGCGCACCCTCGGTGCCACCCGCACCGCCGCGGTGTACTTCGCCAGCCTGCTCGCCGGGTCGTTCGGCGTGGTGCTGATGGCCAACGACGGCCTCACCGGCGGCGCCTCGGGTGCCGTGTTCGGCCTCATGGCGTGCGCAGCGGTGGGCATGCACCGCCGTGGTATCAACATCTTCAGCACCGGCATCGGCACCACGCTGCTGCTCAACCTGGTGCTCACGTTCACCATCAGCGGCATCTCCATCGGCGGCCACCTCGGTGGCGCCATCGGCGGCGCCATCTGCGGCTGGGTGCTGCTCGCGCCAGGCTGGAAGCCCACGCCGAAGTGGGCGGGCTGGGCGGTCTGCGCCGCGGTCGCCCTCGTCTCGCTCGGTGGTGCCGTCGCACTCGGTTGGTGACGACGCCGACGGCTCGACGCCGTCGCGCTGAACCCTGTGACACCCCTTTGGTCCAATAGGGGTATGGAGTTGCGGGTGCCGTCGGTGAACGAGGTGGCGATGATGTCGCCGGTCGAACTGCAGACGCGTGCGCAGGAACTCGACGTGCTGCGCCGGCAGGTCGAGGCCGCATCGGCGTTACTGGTGCAGCGGGTGGATGCGGCGTCGGCGTTCGTGGAGGACGGTCACCGCAACGTGGCGGCGTGGGGTCGCGCGACGAATCACTGGTCGCACGGTGAGGCGGCAGGGATGGCGAAACTGGCGAAGGCGTTCACGTTGCTGCCGCAGTTCGCCACGGCCGCGGCGTCGGGTGCGATCGGTGTCGCGCAGATGCATGCGCTCGCGAAGCTGGCGGCGAACCCTCGGGTCCGCAACCACTTGAATGCTGACGCGGATCGGGTGTTGACCGAGGCGGCGCGGGATCTGCCGTTCGACGACTTCGTCACGCTGCTGCGCCACTTCGAAGCGCTCGCCGATGCCGACGGGGCAGAGGATCGTCACGATCGGGCAATGCTCGATCGGCGCGCATCGGTCACGTTCGTCGACGAGCGGGCCTTCCTCGACGCCGCCGGACCGGCCTACGACGGTGTCCTGTTCGACGAAGTGCTCCAGCACTACACCGAGCTCGAATGGCAGTCCGAGTGGGACCAACTCGCCACCATCCACGGCGACCGCATGTGTGCCGATCTGATGGAACGCACCCCGGCGCAGCGCCGATTCGACGCTCTGCAACGCATCTTCGCCCTGGCCGCCAGTGGCGGCGACGGGAAGGGGCCGGCGGTCACGGTCGACATCCTCATCGACCAGGCCACCTACGAACACCAGTTGGCACTACTGCTCGGCGGAGTCCCCGACCCGATCCCGGTGTCCCACGCGGCCCGCCGCCGTTGTGAGGACAGCCAGGGACATCTGGTCGACCCGCGCGCGGCGGTCGCCGCGTCGCTGGTCGGGCAGGTCCGTCGGCTCGTGCTCGCCGCCGATGGAGTGGTGCTCGACATGGGCCGCCGCCAACGGCTGTTCACCGGCGCCCTCCGCGACGCCGTGATGCTCACCGCACGCCGTTGCGGTCACCCCGGCTGCGGGGTCCCGGGTCACGCCTGCCAGGCCGATCACACCATCCCCTACGCCCGTGGCGGACCCACCAACGCCCGCAACGCCGGCCCCGAATGCGGTGGCCACAACCGCTGGAAGACGAAGGGCGCGTTCACGTTCCGCGACCGCTTGGGCAGATGGCGAACCTTCCGACCCGACGGCACCGAGATCGGCTGGCCCACCATCGTCGCCGCCCTCGGCACCGACTGACCCCGCAGCGCCACGACCCGGGTTCGGAAACCCTGTCACACCCCTCGTGCATGCTCCGAGCATGAGCAACTCGCCCGAGACCAGCCTCCCGGAACAGCTGGCCCTGCTCGGTCCCACCGAGCCGGCGCTGCAGTTCCGTCTCGATCAGCGCACCCGCGAGCGCGGGTTGGCGCACGTCGCCGCCATCAAGGCGCAGTTGGCCGCCCGTGCGGCCGCCCGGCAGCAACCGCAGCGCACGCAGGCCGCCTGACAGCGCGGCCGCCTTCGGTCTGCCGTGCGCGCAGCACGGCAGATCGGGCTTGCTCGATCGCTGGCAGGAATCCCGGCCACATCGGCCGCAATTCCTGACAGCGATGACGTAGCGCTCGTCAGCCGGCGGTGGGCGCCAGGGCGCGCACGGCCTCCCAGTGCTTGAGGTCGGGGTCGAGCGGCAGGATGGCGAGGCTGGTGGTGGTGACACCGTTGTCGAAGTAGCGCTGGATGGTGGCGCGGCATTCGGCCGGCGAGCCGTGCACGATCAACTCGTCGACCAACGAATCGGGAATGGCCGCCAGGGCCGCCTTGCGGTCGCCGGCCTTCCAGGCGTCCCACATCGGCTGCAGCTCGTCGCCGCGGCCGAGCCATTCGTGGAACTGGGCGTACACGGGCACGTTCAGATACGCCGCGATGGCGAACTTGGCTGCGGCGCGCACGGCATCGGCGTTCTCGCTGGGGCAGCAGAAGATGCGGCACACGATCTCCTTCGGCTCACCACCGGCGGCGTCGTTCACCACGCCCACCACCTTGCGCACGTCGTCGGGCGACAGCCAGTTGATGATCGCACCGTCGCCCTCACGGGCAGCCAGACGCAGCATGCCCTCGCGCAGCGCGGCCACGAGGATGGGCGGGGTCTGCTCGGGGCGCACGCCGAGCTTGAAACCGTTCACCTCGAACGTGTCGTACTGCTTGACCACCTTCTCGCCGCTCAACGCATCGCGCAGGAACCGCACCACGTCGCGCACCTTCTTGTACGGCTCCACGAACGGCACGCCGTTCCAGCGTTCGACGATCACATTGCTGCTGCTGCCGATGCCGATGGCGAACCGGCCCGGTGCCGCGTCGGCCAGCGACGCGACGCTCTGCGCGAAGCAGGCTGGCGAGCGGGTGTAGGCGGGGATGATGGCGGTGCCGAGACGGAGGCGCGGCTCCCACGCCGCCGCCATGGCCAGCGGGGTGAACCCGTCGGCGCCGTCGCTCTCGGCCGACCAGATGTCGGTGTAGCCCAGGTCGGCCAGCTCGGCGAGCTTGTCGCGGTGGCTGTGCAACGGGCCGGGCAACGGCACGGTCATGCCCGGGCGCTGCGGCAACGGAGTGCTGGTCATGATGGTTCCCCCTTCGTCGGCGGCAGCAGGCGTGCCGCGTCCTCACCTTTCCAGAAACGCACGATGCAGCTCTGACTGGCCGTGGCCAGCAAGGTGCCGTCCTCGGCGAACATGTGCACCAGACCGTGGCCGAAGCCCCGTTCCACGGCGTGCACGCGGATGTCGAGCAACACCCACTGGGTGGGCACCAGGCGCACCACGCGCAGCGTGTTGTCGAGACTGTTGCCACCCCCGCGCACGCCGAGCGTCTGCCCCACGCCCATCGGCACGAAGTCGCCCAGCACCGCCAGCGCGGCAGCGTCGACCCCTTCGATCACGTCGGGGATGCGCGCCCACATCATCACCTGGCCGTCGCCGTGGGAGCCGTCGAGCTCGTCGAACGGACGTCCCTTCGCGAGGCGCTGGTCGAGCTTGTCGTTGATGGTGCCGTCGATCGGGCCACGGAACGGACGCTCGGGACACCGGTCGGGCGGCGGCACGTCGGGCATCTGCTCGAACTGGCCACGCAGGTCGAGCGGCCGGTCGCCGAGCGCAGCGTTCACGGTGAGGATCTCACGGTTGCCGACGTGGCACACCGCACGGGCCTGGGTCATCTGGTGCCCGGTCACGGCCAACGTGACGTCGATGTCCATCACCTCGCCGGGCTTCGCGTAGCTGAGGTACTGGGCCGTGGCCCACACCGTCTCGCGGCCGCTGGTGCCCTCCATCGCCGAGATGGCCGCACCCAGACCCGCCCCGCCGAACAGGAAGTTGCCGGTGGTGGCCACCGACTGGGTGACCTCCATCGACCAGCGATACGGGTTGTGGCTCTGCCAGAGGCCGAGGAACGAGCGGGTGTCCATGTCGGTCCGACTCTAGGGGCGGCACACTGACGGCATGGAGTTCACGATGAAGTACGACGCCCTCGGCACGGGCGTGATGACCCCGCTCGGCGCCGGACGGAAGCGCAGCCGCGTCGTGGTCACCGACACCGAGATCACCGTCACCCAGGGGTGGGCCTTCCGGGCCACCGTGCCCCGCTCGTCCATCACCGACGCCCGGCGCACACCGGGCAAGGTGCTCAGCCGCGGCGCACACGGCTGGTCGGGCCGCTGGTTGGTGAACGGTGCCGGCGACGGGCTGGTGCGCATCACCATCGCCCCGACCGCGCGTGCGCGTGTCACGGGCGTGCCGGTGTCGTTGCGCGAGCTGACGGTGAGCGTCGACGACCCCGACGCACTCGTCGCAGCGTTGCAGCCCGGCTGACGGCGGGTCAGTCGCCGAGGCGTTCGAACCGGCTCCAGCGATGGACGCCGTACGACGACTCCTCGTGCATCGCCCGCACCAGCTCCACCTGGCCGGTGAACCGCCGGTCGAACTCGGCCTGGATACGGGCCTGGATGTCGGCGGCGCCCACCGCGCGCCACGCCGCCATCGATTCCCACACGAACGACAACGTCACTTCGCCCGGCTTCGAGTCGTCGAGCCACACCTCCTTCGACAGGAACGGGATCCGCTCCGAGCCGGGCAGGAACGCCTCGCCCATCGTCCACACCTCGTGGTCGATGCGCAGGAACTCGTCGAGCTGCGACGGCTCGACGCGGAACACCAACACCTCCACGGGCAGTCGTTCGTCCGAGGTGTAGCGGTGGGTGGCGGTCACGGTCACGGTCACGACGCTACGCCCCGCCCGACACGGCCGCAGTACGCTCCCCCGACATGGGGAACACACCGTGGCAGGGCGATGCCTGCTCGCTCGTCGATGAATTCCGTGCCGGCCGCCGGTCGCCGTCGGAGGAACTGCAGGCCACGTTCGACGCCATCGAGGCCAGCGACCTGAACGCGTTCTGCTTCCTCGATCGCGAGCAGGCCGAGGCGTCGGCGCGTGCGGCCGATGTGAGCAAGCCGTTCGGCGGCGTGCCCATCGGCGTGAAGGAGCTCGACATGGTGACGGGCTGGCCCGACACCCACGCCTCGATGCCGCTCAAGGATCACGTGGCCGACTGCACCAGCACGATGGTGCAACGGGTGCGCGACCTGGGCGGCGCCGTGCTGGTGGGCCAGACCACGGCCAGCGAGTTCGGCGGCGTGAACCTCACCCGCACGGTGCTGCACGGCACCACCCACAACCCGTGGCAGCACGGCACCACCCCGGGCGGCAGCTCGGGCGGCACCGCCGCGGCAGTGGCCGGCGGCATCTGCACGCTCGGCACAGCGGGCGACGGCGGCGGCAGCATCCGCATCCCCGCCGGCTTCACCGGTCTGGTCGGGCTGAAGGCCACCATCGGCCGCATCCCTCGTGGCCCGAAGGCCACCTACGGCAATCTCACCGTCACCATCGGCTGCCTGTCGCGGTCGGTGCGCGACACGGCGCGCTGGTTCGACGTGTGCAACGGCTTCGACGCCCGCGACCCGCTCAGCATGCCGCGCGAGGACGGGTGGGAAGCCGGGCTCGGCAGCCACCTCGACGCACTCCGCGGGGCGAAGGTCGCGTTCGCACCCAACTGGGGCAACGCAACGGTGTCGCCGATGATGTGGGAACTGCTCGAGGCTGCCGGCGCCGAACTGGTCGACGAGCTCGGCATGCGGCGCGTCGACGGCGTCGACGTCGCACTCCCCCGCATGGGTGCCGCATGGTCGCTCAGCGGCAACATCGCCATCGAGGCGCAGCTCGTCGACCACTGGCCCCAGTGCGCCGACGATCTCACGCCCGAGATCCGGTTCGGCATGGAGATGGCGGTCGGCAAGTACGACGCCGCGGCCCGCGCCAAGATCGAGCGGCGGCGCATGGAGGTGAACGAGGCGATGGCCCGCATCTTCGACCCGGTCGGCGGCGTCGACTTCGTCATCACCGCCACGAACCCCGACGTGGCGTTCGCCGCCGACGGGCCGCTGCCCGGCGTGTTCGGCGGCATCGACGCCGGCCCCGGGAACAACGGGCGACTCACGTTCCCCGCGAACCTCCACGGCAACCCGGCCATCCAGATCCCGGCGGGCACGCTCGACGGGCTGCCCATCGGGCTGCAGGTGGTCGGCCGCCACTTCACCGAGACGTTGCTGCTCGACATGGCGCTCACGGTCGAGCGCACCCGTCCGTGGCCGCTGGTGGCCCCGGGCAGCCCCCACTGACCTCCGGCATGACCGACACCGCTCCCAGCCCGCTCGACGCGGGCCAGCGCCTGCTCGCCATCGGGCTCGTCCTCGGCGTCACCCTCGTTGCGTTCGAAGTGACGGCGGTGGTGACCGCGCTGCCCACCATCACCGACGAACTCGGCGGCGACTCGCTGTACGGGCTGGCGATGGCGGTGTACACGTTGGCGAACATGGTGGCGTTGGTGGCGGCGGGCGAACTGGCTGACCGACGCGGTCCCACCATCGTGTACGTGCTGTCGATCGCGACATTCATCGGCGGGCTGGTGGTGGCCGCGGTGGCCCCGACGATGGTGTGGGTGGTCGCCGGCCGAGTGCTGCAGGGGGCGGGCACCGGAGGGTTGCAACCGCTCGCCTACACGCTGGTCTCACGGGCGTTCGCTCCCGAACGACAACCGAAGATGTTCGCCATCCTCTCGGCCGGCTGGGTGCTGCCCAGCCTGTTCGCGCCCCTCGTGTCGGGCTGGGTGGTCGACACGTTCGGATGGCGCTGGGTGTTCCTCGGCATCATCCCGTTCGCCGTCGCAGTGGCGGCGCTCGCCGTGCGGCCGATGCGACGATTCGGTCCGGTGGAGGCCGAGCGCGAGCCCAGCCGCCTGCCGCACGCCGTTGCCGCCGCCCTCGGCGTCGGGGCGCTCGCCACCGGTCTCCAGATGGCGCAGCCGCTCGCTGCCGTCGTCGTGACGGTCGCAGGCGCCGCCGTCGCATGGTGGGCGCTGCGGGTCCTGCTGCCCTCCGGCGTGATGGTGGCCCGCACCGGCCTCGCCGCCATCGTCGCCGCACGCATCCTGGCCACGGCCACGTTCATGGGTGTCGACACCTTCATCCCGCTCGCCGCCGACCGCATCCACGGCGCACGCCCACTGGTGCAGGGGTTCGTCATCATCGGTGCCGCGATCTCGTGGACCGGCGGCCAGTGGGTACGCGCCCGACGACCGGTGGAGCAGCCAGGGCCCGCCGTGCGCACCGGCTTCCTGGTGCTCGCGCTGGGCGTGCTGCTGGTCACCCCCGTGCTGTGGTCGGGCTGGCCGTTGTGGGCCACGTTCGTGGCGTGGTGCGTGGGCGGCTTCGGCATGGGCCTGCTGTTCAACCCCACCTCGGTGGCCACGATGGAGTACGCAGCGGCGGGCAACGAGGGCAAGGTGAGCAGCCAGATCGCGCTCGGCGACGCTCTCGGCTTCTCGCTGATGGGCGGCATCGGCGGGGCCACGGTGGCCGTCGCCGACCGCGGTTCGATCGACATCACCACGGCACTCGGCCTCAACTTCGCGATGGCGTTCGCGCTGGCGATGCTCGGCGTGGTGGCGAGCCGTCGCATCCGACGCGCCGGCGAGATGTGATCAGGCGGGTTCGTCGCGCACGATGCGGCCGCCGCGCACCTCGAGCGTTCGGGTGCGGGCCACGTTCGACAGCAGCGAACGGTCGTGGCTCACCAGTAGCACCGTGCCCTCGAACGACGCGAGGGCCTGTTCGAGTTGCTCGATCGCGGGCAGGTCGCGGTGGTTGGTGGGCTCGTCGAGCACCAGGCAGTTCGAGCCCTTCGCCATCAGCAGTGCCAGCACCAGCCGAGTGCGTTCACCGGGTGACAGCGACTCGGCAGCACGGTGCACGTGCTCGGCACCGATGCCGAACTTCGCCAGCAGGGTGCGGGCCTCGGGCACCAGCATGCCGGTGGCGGCCATGAACGCCTGCAGCACCGTGGGTGCGTCGGCCAACTGGTGGCGTGCCTGCTCGAGGCGGCCCACCACCACGCCGGGCCCGCGCCAGTGGTTGCCCGAGGTGACGGCCTCCTCACCCAGTAGGGCGCGCAACAGCGTGGACTTGCCGGCACCGTTCGGTCCTTCGATGACCACCTTCTCGCCGTAGTCGATCTGCAGGTCGATGGGTCCGAGGGTGAACGCGCCGTGCTCCACGACGGCGTGCTCGAGCCGCGCCACCACGGCACCGCTGCGCGGCGCAGCGGCGATGACCAGCCGCAACTCCCATGCTTCGCGCGGTTCCTCCACCACCTCGAGGCGCTCCATCATCTTGTCGGTGCGCGCCGCCTTGCCGGCCAACTGCTCGCTCTGGTTCACCTTGAACGCCTTGATGTTCTTGTCGTTGTCGTCGGGCTTCTTCTTCGCCCGCGACAACCCCTGGGTGGCCCACTCGCGTTCGCGCTGCGCCCGACCGGCCAGCGAGCTGCGTTTGGCCTCGTACTCCTCGTACGCCTCGCGAGCGTGCTGCTTGGCCAGGTCGCGCTCGCGCAGGTAGGCGGCCCACCCACCGGCGTAGCGGGTGGCCTGGTGGCTGAACTCGTCGAGCTCCACCACGTGCGTGACGGTGCGTTGCAGGAACGTGCGGTCGTGGCTCACCAGCACGCACCCCGAGCCGAGCCCGGCGACGAACCGTTCCAGCCGGGCCAGGCCGTCGAGATCGAGGTCGTTGGTGGGCTCGTCGAGCAGGAACACGTCGAACCGCGCCAGCAACAGCGCCGCCAGGCCGGCGCGAGCGGCCTCACCGCCCGACAGCGACGGCATCGGCTGGTGCAGCAGGTGGTCACCGAGCCCGAGGTCGGCCCACACATCGGCCACCCGCGACTCGAAGTCGGCGGCACCGAGCGCCAGCCACCGGTCGAGCGCGTCGCTGTACGCGTCGTCGGCGCCGGGTGTGCCGGCGGCGAGGTCGGCGGTCGACGCGTCGAGGCGAGCCGACGCCGCAGCAACGCCGGTACGCCGTTCGAGGTACGCGAGCACCGACTCGTCACGGCGCTCGGGCTCCTGTGGCAGGTAGCCCACGTTGGCCGTGGGCGGCGAGAGCTGCACCACACCGGCGTCGGGGGCCAACTGCCCGGCCAACACCCGCAGCAGCGTGGACTTGCCGACGCCGTTGGGTCCCACCAGGCCGACGCACTGGCCCGGATCGACCGCCAGCTCCACATCGACCAGCAGGTGCCGCGCGCCCAGCGCGAGCGACAGGCCGCGGGCGTGCAGCGAGGCGGTCATCAGCCGGCCAGCACGGCCCGGGCCACCAGGTCGGTGCCGAATGCGGTGAGGATGGCGAGGTACAGCAGGCCGGTCGCGGCCATGACCGCCGAGTACGACCGTTCCTTCAAGGCCGCCTTGGTGACCTGGACGAGCACGATGGTGGTGATGGCACATGCCGCCCAGAACCAGCCGAGCTGACCGCCCCACCCGTCGTCGATCGTGCCGCTGAAGACGGCGAACATGCCCACCGGCAGCAGCATCGCCACCACCTCCACGGGCCACACCCAGCCGAGCGCACGGACCAGCTCGTTGAGATGCCGGCGCGGCAGGCCCGGCTGCACCAGGTACCAGTGCCCCAGCAGCATCGCGTCGGTGACGGCACCGAGGAACAGCGCGCCGGCGAACGTGCGCAGCAGCGACGTGAAGGGGTTGCCACCGGCGTCGAGCGCCGCTGCCACCAACCCGGGCACGGCCACCAGTGCCGGCACCAGGTCGAGGATGGGCGGGAACTCGGGCCCGCGGTCGTCGTGCGCTGCGGGTTCGGCCACCGTGCGGTCGATGCCGGTCATCGCGGCCACGCGTTCGCTGCGCCGGTCGTGCTCGGCCTGCGCGCCCGACACGCCGGCCTTGCGGCGCACGATGCTCACCACCAGCGCCGCCAGCGTGGTGGCCACCAGCGCGATGGCACTGGCTTCGCGCACGGGCACCACGCCGAAGCGGAACCCCAGCCATGCGCCGAGCGCGGCGAGCAACAGGTAGGTGCCGCGCAACAGCCAGCCATACCCGATGCCCACCTCGCGACGACGCGTGGTGAACCACAGGAAGAAGAGGCCGCCGGCCGACCATTGCAGGAGCACGGTGGCGGCGTCGAGGCTGATCACGCCACGAGGTTAGGAAGATTTCTTCGCGAACCGCCAAACGTTCACTGCGCAACCGTCGTGTCATTGGCGATGTGCAACAGGATCTCCCGTCCCGCTCACATCGACATTGCAGCGTTGACGTCAGCAGCCCGCGCCGACGTGACCGCTGCGCTGTGAATGCCTCAGCCCGCCACCGATGACCAACCGTGCTCCCGCCCGCCAGGTGAGGTCGTCGGTGGCGGCGAGGTTTCGCAGCCCCTGCTGACGCTTCGGCGGTCGCAGCCCGTACGCTCGTGCTTCGTGTCACGTCGCGGCCTCGTCGCCCTTGCTCTGTCCACCGTGCTCCTGGCCGGCTGCTTCACCGGGGAGCGCCCCTACTTCAGCGACGCCGACCAGTACCCCACCGGCGTTCCCACCGGCGACGCTGCGGTCGACGCGGTGCTCACCAAGCTCGAGGCGGCCACCGCAGGGCCGGCCACTGCGGCGTACTCCATCCTCACGAAGTACGGCAACGTCACCAACCCGGCGCTCGTGGTGCTGTCCCCCGGCAAGCGCAGCGTCACCGTCGGCAACACCCGCTACATCCAGACCGAGACCACCGCGGTCACGTGCACCGAGGACAAGTCGGTCCCCTGCGTCGACGGCTTCGATCCGCAGCGCATCAGCGACACCTCGGTGACGGTCGACTTCTACGCGGCCGACACTGCCAAGCGCCTGCGCCGCGATGCCGATGCGAAGCTCGGCCCGGCCATCGCGAGCACCTCCACCGTCGCCGAGCTGCCGGTCACGTGCGTCGACGTGACGGTGCCCGGCGGCGTGGCGTCGTACTGCGTGCTCGACAGCGGGCTGGTGGCGAAGGTCGACGACGGCGACGTGCTCATCACGCTCACGCTGTTCGGTGAGATCGCCGACGAGAACGCGTTCGTCGTTCCCTCCTGAGGGTCAGCGCACCGACACCGTGTGGGTGTCGCTGCCACTGCGCAGCAGCCGACCCGGCCGAGCGGCGAGCAACTCGCCCTGTTCCACGCACGGCACACCGTTCACCATCACGTGGTGCACACCGACGGCTTCGCCGTAGACGCGGCCCGCACCACCCGGCAGGTCGAAGCGCATCGACACCGGTCCGGGCCCGACGGTCGCAGGATCGAACACCTGCAGGTCGGCACAGAAGCCGGCGGCCACGCGACCACGCTCGTGCAGGCCGTACAGCTCGGCGGGAGCGCCGGTGAGGTAGTGGACGGCCTCCTCGAGCGGCAACAGGTTGCGCTCGCGCACTGCCCGGGCCAACAGCGTGGTGCTGTAGCTGAAGCTGTCGATCATGTCGAGGTGCGCACCTGCGTCGCTCGCTCCCACCACCGCACGATGGTCGCGCCACACCTCCACCCGACGCGCCCAGGTGGCGTCGTCCTGGCCGCGATCCTGGTTGGCGATCACCGTGCGCAGGCCATCGGCCACCACGATGTCGACCAGCACGTCCCAGGCCTCGCGCCCGAGTTCGCGGGCGATGTCGCCGATGATGCGCCCCTGGTAGGGCTTCCACTCGTCGCTGAACGTCTCGAGCACCCAGTAGCCGGCCCAGTTGGCGATGGCGCGCTGGGTGCCCTCGGTGCTCTGCGCGAGCCGGTTCCACTCGGCGCGCTGCACGGGGTCGCGCAACTGGCGGAGCTTCTCGTCGACGGGCAACGCCATCAGCGTGTCCCAGCCGTGGAGGATGTCGAGGATGAAGCCGCTCGTGAAGTTGAGACGCAGGCGGAACGTGTCGGGCAGCGTGAGCGCGAGCACCCGCCCGCCCTCGGCGGCCGCGATGTCGAATCCGGCCAACTGGTGCTGCACCAGGTCCCAGTTCTGCGCGTACACCTGCAGCAGGTTCCAGTTCAGCGGACGGTTGGCGGCTGCGCTCATCGCCCCCATCAGTCGGAACGTGTCGTCGCTGAACTGACCCACGGCAGGGATGAACTCGAGTTGCGTGCCGGGGAACTCGCTCGCCACCGAACACAGCGCCACCAACTCCTCCCGGCTCGACGCACGCGACGGCACCGGTCGGCCGAGGTGGTCGTTGTGGCTGGGCGACCAGGTGCTGGTGAAGCCCATGCCGCCGGCGGCCAGGCCGCGGCGGAGCAGCGTCTTCATCTGCTCGATCTCGTCGGGCGTGGCGTGGCGTTCGGTGGCGTCGTCGTGCAGCACCACGCGACGCAGTGCCGAGTGACCCACCATGAATCCCGCGTTCGGCATGAGCGTGCCGTCGAGCCGGTCGAAGTACTCGGCCGACGTGCCCCAGTTCCAGGGCACACCCTGCTGCAGGCTCTCGAGCGGCATGCCTTCCACGCGAGCCAACATGCGCATCAGGTAGTCGGCGTCGTCGGCTCGCACCGGCCCACCGTCGACCGACGTGAGGGGTGCGATGGAGAACCCGCAGTTGCCCGCCATCACGGTGGTGACGCCGTGCAGCGGTGACGGGCTGAGGGTGCTGTCCCAGAACGCCTGCGCGTCGTAGTGGGTGTGCAGGTCGATGAAACCGGGGCATACCGCGAGCCCGGTGCCGTCGATGAGCACCGCGGCATCGTCGTGGGCCGTGCCGATCGC
>SXKB01000296.1 GCA_005778215.1 Actinomycetota bacterium
CCGGCTGCCGAGCTCGCGGAGTTCGTCGGCCAGGTCGTCGGCGACCGCGGCGGAGGCGGCGTAGTTCAGCACGATGTCGTACTGGGCGGCCGCGGCGGCGCGGCACACGGCGGCGCCGATACCGCGTGAGCCGCCGGTGACCACCATCACCTTGCGTTGTCCTTGGTGTGCGTGGTCAGTCGACAAGGAGGCGCTCCTTCAGGCGGGTACGGATCGCCGGCCATTCGGCAGCGATGACGGAGTAGGCGGCCGTGTCGCGTGGCAGGCCGGGTTCGGTGAGGTGACCGCTGTTCATGCGATGGCTGCGCAGGATGCCCTCGAACGTGGCCCCGAGTCGTTCGATCGCGGCGCGGCTGCGTTCGTTGCGGGCGTCGGTGCAGATGGCCACGCGGAACACGCCCCACGCCTCGAACGCGTGGCCCAGCAGCAGCAGCTTCGCCTCGGTGTTCAGCGGCGTGCGCTGTGCGTCGGTGGCCAGCCAGGTGCCGCCCACCTCCACCTCGGCCGGGGTGTCGCGCTGCGGGTACCACTGGATGTTCAGGTAGCGGGTGCACCCCACCAGGTCGCCGTCGGGCAGGCGTCGCTGCACGAACGGCAGCACGGTGTCGCGCTGGGCGTCGGCCAGCAGCCCGGCGATGTACTGCTCCATCGCGGGCAGGTCGGCGGGCACCGGGGTGAACCCGTAGGTGCTGCGGTCGCGGTTGCCGGCGGCCACCAGCTCGGCGGCGTGGTGGAGCTGCAGGGGTTCGAGTCGCACGTGGGTGCCGGAGAGGGTGGTCGGTTCGAGCCGCATCGCCGCACAGCTTCGCACTACGGTCCAGCGACATGCGGGTCGTTTCGTGCAACTCATTCGCTCCGGTCGATCAACTCGTCGTGGAGGAGCGGCCCTCGCCGCCGCTGCCCGACGGGCACGTGCGCATCGCGGTCACCGCGTGCGGCGTGAACTTCGTCGACGCCCTCATCGTGCAGGGGCTGTACCAGTTGAAGCCCACCTTGCCCTTCGTGCCGGGCGGCGAGGTGGCCGGCACCGTCACCGAGGTGGCCGCCGACGTCACGTCGCACGCGGTGGGCGACCGGGTGTTCGTCACCACCGGCCTCAGCGGTGGCTTCGCCAGCGAGGTGGTGATGCCGGCGTTCCGGGTGATCCCCACGCCGAGCACCATCACCGACGCGCAGGCCGCCACGTTCGTGCAGAGCTACTGCACGGCGTGGTTCGCACTGCACCTGCGGGCCAAGGCACAGGCAGGGGAGTGGCTGCTCGTCCTCGGCGCCGGTGGCGGCGTGGGCCTGGCTGCGGTCGACGTGGGTCGGGCGATGGGTCTGCGCGTCATTGCGGCGGCGTCGAGCGAGGCCAAACGCGAGCTCGCAATGGCGCACGGTGCCGAGGCCGTGATCGACACCAGCAACGAGGACCTCAAGGTGCGAGCGAAGGAGTTGAGCGGCGGTGGCGTGCACCACGTGTACGACCCCGTGGGTGGTGCCATGGCCGAGGCCGGGCTGCGGTCGCTGCGCGACGACGGCCAGCTGCTGGTGATCGGCTTCGCCGCGGGCGAGATCCCGAAGCTGCCGGCCAACCAGATCCTGCTGCGCAACCGCCGTGTCACGGGCGTCGACTGGGGTGGCTGGACGTTCTCGCACGCCGCCGAGAACGCCGCGATGCTGGCTGCCGTGATCGCCGCGGTGGCGAAGGGTGAGCTGCACCCGGTGGCGCCGCGCACGTACCCCCTCACCGACGTGGCCGAGGCACTGACCGATCAACTCGAGCGCCGCGTGGTGGGCAAGAGCGTGCTGCTGCCCTGAGGCGCACCACCCGGACGCGACGAAGGCCCGGACGCGACGAAGGGAGGGCCGCGGCCCTCCCTTCGTGTCGTGTGCGCCCCCAGGGTTTCGAACCCTGAACCTGCGGATTAAGAGTCCGTTGCTCTGCCGTTGAGCTAGAGGCGCAGCGGCGAGCAGTGTAGGGGGCACTCGAGGTGCTCCCTACCTGCTGCCTTGGGGTGACCGACGGGTTTCGAACCCGCGACCCTCAGTACCACAAACTGATGCTCTACCAACTGAGCTACGGCCACCATGTAGGGCACGTAGTGTGCCACACGCGTCACCGAATTCCACCCTCGAATCGGCCCGACGATCCGGCCGGCCGGCTCGTCGCCGTGCAGGTCAACGGGTGCGGCGGCGGCACCCGTTCACAACGGATTCCGTGGTGAGCTAGGCTCCCGGGAACGAAATCCGGAGGAGATCAGGATGAGCGCAACGGAAAGCATTCCCACGCGTGAACTTGCCGAACGGGCAAAAGCCATCACCCAGCGAGAGTTGCGCACGTACATCGAGCGCACCAAGGGTTCCCAGACCGCCACCGACCGGGCTCGCAAGGTGCTGCCCCTCGGCGTGCCGTCGAGCTTCCAGGCATACGACCCGCACCCCATCGTGGTGCGGCGCGCACAGGCCGCCTGGATGGAGGACGTCGACGGCAACCGCTACGTCGACTACGACATGGGCTACGGCGCCCTGTTCACCGGCCACTGCCACCCGGCCGTGCGCGCCGCGGTCGAGACGCAGATGGACAACGGCACGTTGTTCGTCACCCCGTGCGAGATGAACGCCGAGGTCGCCGAGTTGCTCGGCGAGCGCTACCACCTGCCGATGTGGCGGTTCACCAACTCGGGCACCGAGGCCACGATGGACGCCCTGCGCGTCGCGCGCGCCGCGACCGGCCGCGAAAAAATCGTGAAGGTCGAGGGCGGCTACCACGGCCACC
>SXKB01000001.1 GCA_005778215.1 Actinomycetota bacterium
GCCGCGGCCCGACTGGCGGGCGACCCGGGCACGGCCATGATGGGCACCCCACGATCGAGCGCCGCCGTGGCCGTGATGAGCGAACCGCCCCGTTCGCGGGACTCGACCACCACCACCACCTCGGCGAGCGCCGCCACGATGCGGTTGCGCAGGGGGAACCGGTACGGCGCCGGCGTCGTGCCGGGTGGCACCTCCGACAGCAACAGTCCGTCGGTGGCCACCCACTGCCACAGGTCGGTGTGCTCCCTGGGGTACACCACGTCGTGCCCGCAGGCCACGACGCCGATCGGACGGCCGGCACCCTGGGCGTGGCGCACCCCGCGATGCACCCACCCGTCGACCCCACGGGCCAGCCCGGACACCACGTGCACCCCCGCCGCGCCCAGTCCGGCGCCCAGTTCGCGTGCCAGGGAGCGGCCCGCCGCGGTGGCGTTGCGGGTACCCACCACCGCCACGCGACGCCCGTCGAGGAGCGCGAGCTGCCCCGCGGCGAACAACACGGGTGGTGGCAGGGGATCGTCGAGCAACAGCGGCGGGTATCCCGCGTGGTCGTGCACCAGCACCGTCACGCCCAGTTCCTCGCAGCGCGACCACACCCGCGCCGGATCGACCCGCCGCGCTGCCTCGCGAAAGGCCTGGCGACGTTCGGGCCGTTGCAGCACCTCGGCCATCACCCCGGCGGGCCGGTGCTCGCCGAGCACCACGGCCCATGCCTCGGCCGGGGGGTGGTGCAGCAGGAGCGACCGCAGGCGCTGCACGGTGATGGGCCCCAACCCGGCCAAGGCCGCGGCGTACCCCTCGGGCGGCACCCCGGTCACGCTGCGAACCCCCGAGACGACACGCGCAGCCGCACGCGCATCTGCAACGCCATCACCACGTGGTCGTCGAGCACCAGGTCGTGCTCACCGTCGAGGTCGGCCAACGTGCGCGCCACACGACGGATGCGGTGGTAGCCGCGACCGGTGAGGAAGTCGGCCTCGAGTTGCTCACGCAACCGCTCGCGGGCGGCCGGATGCAGCGGCGCCAGCGCATCGAGATCGGAGGCCGGGATGTGGGCGGTGAGCATGCCGATTCGATCGGTGGAGCGTCGCCGGGCTGCAGCCACCCGTTGCGCCACCACGGCAGTGGGTTCACCCCCGCCGCCGGACAGCAGGTCGTCGACCACCGGCCGCTCGACCGCCACCCGCAGGTCGAACCGGTCGAGCAACGGCCCCGACAGCCGGCGCAGATAGCGCAATCGCGCGGCCTCGTCGCAGTCGCACACACCGGGCGCACCGCCGCCGCACGGGCAGGGATTCGACGCCGCGACCAGCAGGAAACGGGCCGGCACGGTGGCCGACGCCCGGGCACGGGCGAGGCGGATGACGCCCTCCTCCAGCGGCTGTCGCAGCCCGTCGAGCACCGCCGGGGCGAACTCGCCGAGCTCGTCGAGGAAGAGCACACCGCCGTGCGAGAGACTGATCTCGCCCGGCCGGAGCGTGGTGCTGCCACCGCCGACGAGCGACACCATGGAGCTGCTGTGGTGCGGCGCCCGGAACGGGGGGCGGCGCACCAGCCCGCCCGACGGCAACCGCACACCGGCCGCCGAGTGCACCATGGTGGCCTCGAGCGCGACGTGCGGGTCGAGCGGCGGCAGCAGTCCCGGCAGGCGTTGGGCGAGCATGGTCTTGCCCGAACCGGGCGGCCCGACGAGCAGAAGGTGGTGCCCTCCTGCGGCGGCCACCTCGAGCGCCCGACGAGCCAGCACCTGGCCACGCACGTCGGCCAGGTCGGGCAGCGGCGGTTCGTCGTCGACGAGTTCGTGGTCGGGTGGATCGGGCCATGGGGCCGAACCGTGCAACGCCTCGACGAGTGCCCGCAGGGTGTCGACCACGCGGGTGCCGTCGCCCACCACGCCCTGCGCCTCTCGATGGCCCGACATGGCCACCACCGGGCGGATGTCGGGATGCTCCATGCGCAGCGCCGCCACCATCGGCGCCGTGCCCGGGACCCCGCGCACGCTGCCGTCGAGGCCCAGCTCGGCGAGGAAGCCCATGTCCTCGATGGCGTGCGGCGGCACCTGACCGTCGGCCGCCAGCACGCCGACGGCGATGGCCAGGTCGAGCCCCGACCCACCCTTGCGCTGGTTCGAGGGCGCGAGGTTCACCGTGATGCGCTTGGCCGGCCACGTGAGCCCGCTCGACAACACGGCGGCGCGCACACGGTCGCGCGACTCGCGACACGCTTCGTCGGGCAGGCCGACGATCTGGAACGACGGGAGGCCGCCGGCGGCGTGCACCTCCACCGTGACGGGGCGTCCCTCGACGCCGAACAACGTGGCAGAACGAACGGCGGCCAACATGCGCGCCTCCTCCAACGACCTTGGCGCGACGGCGCCGGAACGGGTTGGAGGGAACGGCGACCGGTTCCCCGACGGCTGCGGCGCACCATATCGGCGCCCGGCGTGACGCACAATCGGCGTCACCTGCTGCGAGAATCGCCGCCGATGAAGTGCTCCTCGGCGGTGGCCGTGCTCGTGATCTCAGCCCTCGGGCTGGTGGCGTGCAGTGACGACCAGGAACGCACCGAGGGTCGCTACTGCACCGAGGTGGGCAACCACCTCGCCGCACTCAACACCCCGTCGCTCACCGATGCCGACGACGTGGAGGCGATGCTCGACGCGTGGCGCACCGTGGCCGACGCCGCACCGTTGGCCGTGCAGCCCGAATGGGACCGCCTGATGGCGGCCATGGAGACGGCCTCCACCGTCGACCCGTCCGATGCCGAGGCGATGCAGCGCATCGCCGACACGGCCCGTTCGAACGAGCCGTCGGCGAACAAGGTGATCGACTACACGGCCACGTTGTGCGGGGTGCGCATCGGCGAGGGCAAGCCGGTCACGACGACCGTGCCGCCCACCACCGTGACGCCCACCACTGTGGGCGGCTGAGCGTCAGACGATCTCGCCGCGGCGCAGGATGACGTGGTCGACCAGGCCGTAGGCCTTGGCCTCCTCGGCGGTGAACCAGCGGTCGCGCTCGCTGTCGGCCTGGATCTTCTCGATCGGCTGACCCGAGTGCTGCGCGATGAGCTCGGCCATGCGGCGCTTGGTGTAGGCCAACTGCTCGGCCTGGATGGCGATGTCGGTGGCCTGACCGCGCAGGCCGGCGAGCGGCTGGTGCATCATGATGCGCGCATTGGGCAGCGTGTAGCGCTTGCCGGTGGCGCCGGCGGTGAGCAGGAACTGGCCCATGCTGGCCGCCATGCCCATGCAGACGGTGGCGACCGGGCAGCTGACGAACTGCATCGTGTCGTAGATGGCCATGCCGGCCGTGACCGAGCCGCCGGGGCTGTTGATGTACAGCCAGATGTCGGCGGTGGGGTCCTCGCCCTCGAGGTACAGCAGCTGGGCGCAGATCTGGTTGGCGATGTCGTCGTTGACATCGGTGCCGAGCATCACCACGCGGTTCTTCAGCAGGCGATTGAACACGTCGAGACGCGGATCCATGCCGCTGTCGAGGGCCATGGGACGGGTGATGTCGCTCATGTCGCCACACGCTACCGTCACCGACGATGAGCGACCCCGACTTCCACCCCAACGTCGACGAGCTGCTGGGGAACAACGAGCGGTACGTCGAGGGCTTCCACGACGAGAACCTGGGGGTCCGACCCCGGCGGCACCTTGCCATCGTGGCGTGCATGGACAGCCGCATGAACATCTTCGAGATGCTCGGGCTCGAACACGGCGATGCGCACATCATCCGCAACGCGGGCGGCGTGGTCACCGACGACGTCATCCGGTCGCTCGTGCTGAGCCAGCGTCGACTGGGCACGCGGGAGATCATCCTCATCCATCACACCAACTGCGGCCTCGAAGGCGTCAGCGTCGACGACTTCAAGCAGGAGCTCGAACGCGAGGTCGGCATTCGTCCGTGGTGGGCGCTCGAGGCGTTCCTCGACCCGTACGACGACGTGCGCCAGAGCATCAAGCGCCTGCAGCTCAGCCCGTTCGTGGCGCACAAGGACCACATCCGCGGCTTCGTCTACGACGTGGCCGACGGCCGGCTGCACGAGGTCTGAATCCGGTTCAGCGCGGCCAGCGGGCGTTGCGCTCCACGTCGTTGAGGTCGAGGTGGTTGCGCATGTACTCCTCCGCGGTGTCCCGCCGCGGCGCGAAGTCCCACGGCGTGAAACGACCGGACCGCAACGCCGTGGCCACCAGCCGTCGGCGGGCCTGATCGGCGAGCACCTCGGCGTGCAGACGATCGAGATCCCACCGCGCTGTCATCTCCGCACGGAACGCCGCCACCGTCTCGGCGTGCTCGGGGCGGGCGGCCAGGTTGATCCGTTCGTGCGGATCAGCGGCGAGATCGTAGAGCTGGTCGGGATCGGCCGGGCAGTGGACGAACTTCAGGTCACCACGACGGATCATCACGATCGGCGCACAGGACCCTTCCGCCATGTACTCCCCCACGACGGTGCGCGCCTCGGCATCGCCCTCGCACAACGGGATCAACGACTGCCCCGCCAGTGGCTCGACCGCGTCAGCAGGCGAACCCCCTGCGAGTTCGAGGATGGTGGGCAGCACGTCGACCAGCGACACCGGCGTGTCGACCCGGCGAGGCGCGAACCGGCTCGGCGCGTGCACCACCAACGGGATGCGGGTGGCGCCCTCGAAGAAGTTCATCTTGTACCAGAGGCCGCGCTCGCCGAGCATGTCGCCGTGGTCGGCGAGCAGCACCACCACCGTGTCGTCGGCGAGCCCCAACGAGTCGAGCGTGCCGACCAGACGACCGGTCCAGTCGTCGACGTAGCTGATGTTGGCCAGATAGGCGCGGCGAGCGTTGCGCACGTCGTCATCGGTGATGGTGGTGCGGTCCATCGCGCATGCCTCGCGCAGTCGCACGGTGTGCGGATCGGCGTCGACCTCGGCGGCGCCGACGGCAGGCATCGGGATGTCGACACCTTCGTAGCGGTCCCAGTACTCCCGCCGCGCGACGTACGGGTCGTGGGGATGCGTGAAGCTGGCCACCAACAGGAACGGCCGGTCGTCGGCGGAACGGGCGAGGTCGTGCAACGCACGCACGGCGTGGAAGCCGACCTCGTCGTCGAACAGCAGCTGGTTCGTCACCTCGGCCACACCCGCCCCGGTGACGCTCTCCATGTTGTGGTACCACCAGTCGATGCGCTCATCCGGAGCCCGCCAATCGGGGGTCCACCCGAAGTCGGCCGGATAGATGTCGGTGGTGCGGCGCTCCTCGAAGCCGTGCAGCTGATCGGGGCCGACGAAGTGCATCTTCCCGGACAGCACCGTGCGATAGCCGGCGGCCCGCGCAAAGTGGGCGAACGTGGGCACGGTGCTGGCCAGATAGGCCGCGTTGTCGTAGCCGCGCGTCGCCGAGGGCAGCTGGCCGGTCATCATGCAGTACCGCGCCGGCGTGCACAGCGGACTGTTCGTGTAGGCGGCGTCGAACACCACACCCTCTGCAGCGAGCCGATCGATGTGTGGCGCCTTGGTGGCGGGGTTCCCGTAGCAGCCGAGGGCACCGGGGGTGAGCTGGTCGTACATCACGATCAGCACGTTGGGGCGAGCGGTCATCCGCCGATCCTGGCACGCCAGCGGGCCACCTCTGCCTCCGGATCGAGCACCATCACGGTGGACGGCGGACCCTCGGCGCCGCGCCGGTTGATGTCGCGGATCTTCACGTTGATGTCGTCGACGATGCGCCGCACGACCGACTCGTTCGAGGCGGCCGCCATGGCCTCGCGCGCCTCCTCCACCTCCTTGCGAATGCGGATGGTGGGCGGCAGGTAGCTCAGCCGCTCGGCGCGCAGCTTGGCCTTCAGCCACCAGTCCTCGTCGTGCTCGTCGGTGAGGCCGTCGATGGGCCTGCCCTTCCCGGGCAGATCGGCGAACTCACCGCGGGCGATGCCGTCGCGGATCTGCTGTTCGACCGCACTCTCCCACTTGCGCACGCTCATCGCCGGACCCCGCTGAAGATCACCGCCACGCGTTCGTCGTCGGCCACATGGTCGCGCGCGGCGAGCAGTCCGGCCAGTCCGGCGGTGCCGGTGGCGCTGGCGTCGATGCCGGTGGTGCGCCGACCGAGCTCGTTCGCTGCGACCACGTGGGCCTCGGAGGCCACCACCGGCGAACCGTGCCCGTCGGCCATGGCTCGTACGACCGGCAGCCAGTCGTACGTCTCGTCGTCGAGGATGCCGTCGGCCGCCGAATGGCCGACGTGTTCCCACGGCCACATCACATCGGCCCAGTGCTCGGCCACGTGGCGCGGGCCACCCACCGAGTCGGCGAGCTCCCAGGCTCGCGACAACGGCGCGCACGCATGGGTCTGCACGGCGTGCAACCGCGGGGTGATGCCGCTCATGCGGAACCCGGCACCCACGCACGCGGCGAACGCGCCACCGCCCACCTGCACGAACAGCCGGTCGAAGGGCGGCCCCTCGAGCTGTTCCTCCATGTGACGGGCCATCTCCCAGCCGATGGTGCGACCGCCGTCGAGGCACCAGGCGTTCTCGGTGCCCTGCACGCTGAACGGCACCGCGCCATCGGCCACGGCCTCGCGGAAGCGGTGCACGCACGGGTCGCCCGGCGGGTCGGTGGCCACGCGCGGACAGGTGACCACGTGCGCACCGAGCCCGTGCAGCAGATCCACGACCGCAGGGTTCGCGTCGACCGGCACGAACACCCGGATGGGCCACCGCACCGCCGCTGCCAACGTGCTGGCGGCCAACGCCGCATTCCCGCAC
>SXKB01000297.1 GCA_005778215.1 Actinomycetota bacterium
ACCGGCCTCACCGCGCAGCCCACTCCCCTGTTCCGCATCTTCCGCTACCCGCCGCATCCCCGGGGCGACACCGCCACCTGGGGCGTGGGCGAGCACACCGACTACGGGCTGCTCACCCTGCTGGCCACCGACGGCACTCCGGGTCTGGAGGTGAAGTCGCACGGTGAGTGGATCCCGGCCCCCGCCGACGCCGATCTGGTGATCTGCAACCTGGGCGACATGCTCGACCGGCTCACGGGCGGCCGATACCGCAGCAACCCGCATCGGGTGCGCAACCACGCCGGCAACGACCGGTACTCGCTGCCGTTCTTCTTCGACCCCGGCTGGGACGCCGTGGTGGAGCCCCTCGAGTTCGACGACGACTGGCAGGTGCCCGCCGACGCGCAGGAGCGTTGGGACCGCGCCAACCTGCACGCCATCAGCGGCACCTACGGCGAGTGGCTGGGTGCCAAGGTGGCGAAGGTGTTCCCCGACCTCGTCTAGCGGGCCAGCATGTACGTGCGGGCGTGGCGGTCGACACCGGCCACGCACCATCCGTCGTGCAGGTGCGGTGCCATCTCGTTGCGGATGGCCATGCGCGCGGCGAACGCCTCCGGCGCGGACGCGGCGATCTGCTCGGGCGTCACCGGCGGCACCGACAGCACGAACGACTCCGTGAACGACGGGCGCGGTGCCACCAGTTCCCACTGCACCGTGAGCCGATCGCTGGGCAGCGACCCGTTGATGCCACCGAGGGCGCCGTAGAGGTTCTCGTGGTACTCCACGCCCAGTGCGCCGAGCTTGTTGAGGTTGAGGTGGGCATTGGTGAGCTGCAGCGGATCGAACGTCCAGCGCATCGCGTGATAGCCCTCGACGGCGCACCATGCCGCCTGCTCCCGCTTCATCCGCTCGCCGAGGCCGCCGCCGCGATAGTCGGGATGCACCGCCATGTAGTGCGAGTGCAGCACGCCGGCGTGGTGCGTGGGGAACGCGAACGACGACGCGACCATGCGGTCGCCGTCGAAGGCACCGAGCGCCAGCCCGCCCTCGTGGATGATGGCCACGAGCACGTTCACCGAGACCAGCTCGCCCTCGCCGCCCCAGATGAACTTCTCGAACGCTGGCATCACGGCGAGCTCGTCGGCCGTGGTGAGGACGCGGAACTCGAGGTCGCGAGTCACCGCACCACGTCCACCGACTGCGTCACCTCGTCGACGAACGCTCGGTCGAGGGTGACCCCGATGCCGGGACCCTCGGGGACGGGCATGATGCCGTCGGTGGTCTCGAGCTGCTGCTCGGTGATGTCGCGCGCGTAGGTGCGACTGGCCGACGCGGTGTCGCCCGGGAACACGAACCCGGGCATCGTCGCGAGGTGGATGTTGTGCGCCCGGCCGATGCCGGTCTCGAGCATGCCCCCGCACCACATCGGCACACCGCGCGCCACGCACAGGTCGTGGATCTCTCGCACCGACTGCAGGCCACCGACACGACCGACCTTGATGTTCACCACTGTGCACGCGCCCAGGTCGAGCGCTGCCTTCACCCGTGCGGGCGAGGTGAGTGTCTCGTCGAGGCACAGCTCGGTGCGCAACTCCTTGGCCAGTGCCGCATGGTCGACCAGGTCGTCCCAGTGCAGGGGCTGCTCGATGTAGTGCAGCCCGAACTCGTCGATCTGCCGCAGCAACGGCAACATGTCGAGCGTGTAGGCCGAGTTGGCGTCGACGGTGAGTTCGATGTCGGGATGCACCGCACGCACCGCCGCCAACAACTCCACGTCCCAGCCCGGCTCGATCTTCAGCTTCACCCGCTTGTAGCCCTGCTCGACGTGCTGGGTGACGCTCTCGACGGTCTTCTCGACCGGGTTCATGCCCAACGACGCCCCCACCGGGATCTCGGTGCGATCGCCGCCGAGCAGCGTGCGCAACGGCACACCCTGCTGGCGCGCGTAGCAGTCCCACACCGCCAGCTCGAGCGCCGTCTTCGCCATCGGGTTGCCACGCCAACCCGACCAGCGCGCCGTCAGCTCGGACGGATGGTCGCACCCGTTCGCCAACAGCTCGGGACCGAACGCGTTGCGCAGCAGGTGCATCGCGCCGGGAATGGTCTCCTCCCGATACATCGGGAACGGATCCATCACACCCTCGCCGTAGCCCTCCACGCCCTCGGACCGCACCGTCACGATGATGGCGTGCTTCTCGGCGTCCTCGCCGAACGAAGTCTTGAACGGCGCCCGGTAGGGCACCTCGATGAGACGCAGCTCGATTTCGTCGATCTTCACGGGGCTCTTCCTACCAGGTGTCGATGTTCGGACGCTTCTTGCCCTCCCGGCGCACCGCAGGCGGCGCGGCCTGGAGGATGGCGCTGATCCAACGGCGCGAGTCGGCCGGATCGATGACGTCGTCGATCTCGAAGTGCGAGGCCACGTTCACGGCCTTGCCGATCTCGTACATCCGATCGACCATCGTCTGGAACGTGCGCTCACGTTCGTCGGGATCGGCGATGGCCTCGAGTTCGTTGCGGTACCCGAGG
>SXKB01000037.1 GCA_005778215.1 Actinomycetota bacterium
GAGCGCACGATGATGGGCAGGATCATGATGCTCATCGCAATGGCGGCGGCCAGGCCCGAGCGTTCGAAGCCGAGGATGAGAATCCAGGTCGCGAAGATGAACAGGCCGGCGAGGATGGAGGGCAGCGCGGTCATGGCCGTCACCACCGTGCGGACGAACCCCGCCCACTTCGAACCGCTCTCGGTCATGTACACCGCAGTGGCCAGCGCAAGTGGCACGGTGATGATCAGCGCGATGAGCGTCATGATCAACGTGCCGGCGATGGCGTGCAGGATGCCGCCCACGGTGAGCGGGTCGAGCGGGCCCGCCACACTCATGTCCTCGGTGTAGAAGTTCGCGTGCCGCAACGCGCTGAAGCCCTTGGCGAGCACGAAGATGACGACGGAGAACAACGCGAACAGGGCTGCCGCCGCGCAGGCGGTGAGCAACACCGTCATGACGCGATCGACGATCGCCGTCGTTCGTTCGGTGAGCGAGATGAGCACCGTGTAGGTGACGAGGAAGACGAGGAACAGCACGACGACGAAGCCGAACTTGCCCGACAGCGGTGTGAGCCGGCCGAACACCAGGGCGGTGGTCGCAACTGCACTGGCCATGGCTCCGACGAGCACCAACACTGCGTCACGCGAGACGCCGCCGATCGCACGACGTTGCGCGGGAGCGACGTTTCCGCCGGGTCGTACCGGCAAGGTCGTGCGCGGGACCGCGGGGGTGGTCGGTGCATCGACGGGCGTCGGTGTCTCGGAGGTGACGATGGTGCTCATGCTTCGCTGTCCGCTCCGGAACGGGACCGCGCGACGAACCACGACGCAGTGAAGTTGATGACCAGGGTCACGGCGAACAGCGCAAGTCCTGCCGCCATCAGCGCCGAGAGACCGAAGCCCGAGGCTTCGCTGTAGCGCAGCGCGATGAGGCTCGACACCGAGTTGCCGCCCGCCTCGAGCAGGTGGAAGTTCACGTCGAAGCGCGGCGAGATGATGAGCAGCACCGCAATGGTCTCGCCCAGTGCTCGGCCGAGGCCCAGCATCGTGCCGCCGATCATGCCGCCCCGCCCGAACGGGATGGCCACGACGCGGATCATGCCCCAGCGAGTGGAGCCGAGGGCGTAGGCACCCTCGCGCTCGCCGGGCGGCACCTGCGAGAACACTTCGCGCATCACCACACACTGGATGGGCATCACCATCATGGCCACCACCACGCCGGCGATGAACGTCGACGCCGTGTACACCGACGTGCTCGACAGTGGATCGGTGGGATCGGAACCACTGACCTCGAAGAACGGCAGCCAGCCGAGCCAGGTGTTCAACCATCGGGCGACGCCGACGAGGTGGCCCTGCAACAGGAACAATCCCCACAGGCCGTACACCACGCTGGGCACGGCCGCCATCAGGTCGACGAGCGCCACCATCGTCGATCGCACCCGCGGCGGTGCCACCTCGGTGATGAACAATGCCGTACCGGTGGCGATGGGCAACGCGATGGCGACACCGACGATGGCGATCAACACGGTGCCGAGCAGCACCGAGGCGATGCCGAACTGGCCACTGTCGGGCTGCCACTCCGTGGTGGTGAAGAACTTCAGCCCCGCCGACGACAGCGCCAGCCACGCCTCCTTGGCCAGGAACACGCCGACCGCCACCATGATGGCGAGCACGATGATGCCGCCGAGCGACACGCCGCCGTGGAAGATGCGGTCACTGCGGCCACGCTTCGATTCCAGCGGCCGCGGTGTGGGTTCCGCGCCGATCGGCGCGTCGGGGATGGTGGTGAGCACGTCCATGATCACGCGAGCCAGGCGGCGAGCACCACGAGCACGATGGCCGTGGCGAGCCCCAGCAGCAGCACGTCGGGATGGCGGGCGTGGCGCCAGAAACCCTGCTTCGCCGGCGCGGCCTGCGCTGGCGCAGCGATCGCGTAGGGCACGAAGCCCGGAGCAGGCGGCATGTGCTGCACGCGCTGCTCCACCAGCGACGCGAACACGGTGGCGAACACCTTGGCGAACGCCTCGGCGTCGATGGACACGTTGATCTGCTGGGGCGGCGGTGGCGGCAGCGTCTGCCGCGCGAACGGAGAGGGTGCTGCGGCGTCGGCCGCGCGGACCATCGGCGGTGCGAGCACCTCGTCGGGCGCCACGACCTCGTCGGCAACGGCCTCCGCCGGCGTGTCGATGATGGGCTCCGCCCAGTCGGGCGTCGCGTCGATCGCAACGGCGTCGACGGCCGACTCGGCCTCGACCAATTCCTGCTCGTCGGACGCGATGCGGTCGGGCAACGACGCTGCTTCTGCGGCGATGCGGGCGGCCTGCGCCGCTTCCTCGGCCGCAACACGCTCGGCCTCCGCCACCGCAGCCTCCTCGGCCGCAACACGCTCGGCCTCCGCCACCGCAGCCTCCTCGGCCGCAACACGCTCGGCCTCCGCCACCGCAGCCTCCTCGGCCGCAACACGCTCGGCCTCCACCGCCGCAGCCTCCTCCGCCGCAGCACGCTCGGCCTCCGCCGCCGCAGCCTCCGCCGCCGCAGCCTCCTCCGCCGCAACACGCTCGGCCTCCGCCGCCTCGGCACGAAGGTGCGACGCTTCGTCGTGCGCTGCAGCGACGGTGCGAGCAGCCTCGTCGCGAGCCGCATCGATGGCTTCGGCGAACGATCGGGTGCGCTCCTGGATGAGCGGCTCGAGACGCTCCCGGAGTTGACGCTTGGCGGCCTCGTGGTCGATGTCGACGTACTGGGCCTCCACCTCGGCGGCCTCCTGCAGGGTCGCACGGATCTGCAGGGTCAACATCGCGATGCCGGCGCGGGGCGACAGTGACGGATTGACGGTGTGCTGGAGGTCAGCGGACATTCGGGGCCTCGTCGGACTCGGCGCCGGAGGCGCGGGCTGCGGACAGGATTCGTTCCACCTCGGCTTGTGCGTCGGCGTGGATCTTCGCAATGGCGGCCTGGTGTGTGCGGTCGAGTTGGGCGAGCATCTCCTGCGCCGACGCCAACTCCAGGCGCAGCGCCTCCTGCAGCGCGCGGTCACGCCCAGAGAGGCGGGTGCGCGCCGACTCGAGCCGTTCCTTGGCCGCCACCAGGTCGGTCTGGAGGCGAGCGACGTCCGCCACCATCCGGTCGTCGTCGGTCACCGGGTCTGCGGGCAGTGCCGTGGCGTGCCCGTTCATGCCGACTCCGTTCGTGGAGCTGCCGTTCATTCCGTTCATCTCGCTCATGGCCGGTTCACCCCACCACCGCGAGCACGATGGCCAGCGTGGACGTGACGGCGGTGATGGGGAACACCACGCGCCACCAGACCGACCGGAAGGACAGCGACGGCTCCACCTGTTGCTCGGTGGAGGCCGGCGTCCAGAACTGCTGGAAATGGTCGGTACCGACCTGGGGTGCGTCCGTCTGTGCAGCGGCGGCCGCCGCAGCAGCTCGCTCGAGGCGGAACAACACGTCGCCGTTGTCGGCACGATCGAGCGACGGCGCCGGCAACGGCGTCGCCAGGGCGGCCGTCATCGATGCGAGGGCGACGTCGAGGGTGTCGGGTGACGCCTGATCGAGGGCATCGAGCAGCGACGCCGGCAGCAGCACCGGGTTCGGGCAGGCAGGCGGCTCGATGTCGGCCTGCTCGACCACCGACACCTCCGCAGGCGTCGCACTTCCGGCGATCTCACAGGCTTCGATGTGCGCGAGGTGGAGGCGCATCGCCGCCCGTGCCCGGGCGTCTTCCACCAATGCCCGACCCTCGATGCGTTCGTGCTCCCACCACTCGTCGAGCAGGCGTTGCAGTTCGCGCTCTGCCCGGGCGCCATCGGGTTCCGCCGGCTCGAACGCGTCGTTGATGACCTGTTCGAGCGCTGCGGTGTCGTGCTGCGTGCGCATCGCCAGCACGCTCAGGGCGTGCAGTGCCTGGCGGGTGGTGCGTTCCAACGATCCATCGGGGTCGGCCAGCGCATCGCGGCGATCGTCCGGCGACGGTGGGGGAAACACGCCGGCGGCGACGTTGGCCACCGCCGCGGCGAGCACCACGTTGGCGTGCTCCTCGGTCTCGGCCGCGATGCGGGCCACTTCGGCGTCCACCTCGGCACGGCGCTCCATGATGAGGCGCTGCGCGTCGAAGAACTGCCGCGTCAGGCGGCACTGGATGGCCGAGATCTGGGCGAGCTGGCCGTGCCGGTCGCCGATGTCACCACGCGCAGTGGCGAATGCGTGCAGAAAGCGCGCCTGCTCCTGCTTCATCGTGGCGAAGAAGCGCGCGACGTCGGCGTCGAGGTCGATGCCCGGCGCGGTCGACGGCGCTGCCAGTGGGGTCGCGAGCGGTGGAGTCATGCGCCCTGGACAGTAAGAGGGCAGGGTGACGGTCACATGAACAGCGCATGATCGCCGCTCGTCACCAAGATGAAAGCCGACGCAGCGAACGAACTGACCGCGCGTGGGCGACTACCCGGAGTGAGTCAGTGGCGGCGCTGCTGCGCGCGGCGCGCAAATCGGGCGGCGAGGCCGACCACGACGACGATACCCATCGCCACCGCCCCGAGCGACAGTTCCTGACGACGCTTCGGCGTCACCATGGTCCACCACTTCGCCTCGGTGCCCTCCACGTACGCCTGCTCGTTGGTGACCGTGGGATGCCAGCCGGCCGCCTTCAACCGGTCGTTCGCCACCA
>SXKB01000298.1 GCA_005778215.1 Actinomycetota bacterium
AACCCGTTCCAAGATGAGTACACCCATGCGGTTAACGCAATAAGGCCCGTGACGAGACCATCACGTTGATAGGCCGGAGGTGTAAGCACGGTAACGTGTGTAGCCGACCGGTACTAATCGGCCGAGGGCTTGGTTTGAACATCGCTCGTGCTTGCTCTGGAGTCCTTGGAGGGCTGCCCCATCGTGGGGCGCCGCCAATTGACAACAACAGATTTCGGTGGCTATAGCGGCAGGGTCACACCCGTTCCCATCCCGAACACGGAAGTTAAGACTGCCTGCGCCGATGGTACTTGGGGGTAGACCCCCTGGGAGAGTAGGTCGCCGCCGGATTTCGACACTCAAGGCCCCTTCGGGGGCCTTGAGTACTTTTTGGGCCCAGCCGGCCCACGTGGAACGCCCCCTCGAGGGGCGTTTCGTCGTTTTCCGGCGATCTGGCTCGTAGGCTGGAATGCCTATGTCAACGCCCGATCGCCGCCCCCGTTCGTCGTCCACCGGTCGTCCCTCGTCGGGGCGGCCGTCGTCGGGGGGGCGTCCTGCGTCGGGTGGTCGTTCCTCGTCGAGTGGCCGGCCCAGCTCGGCCGGCCGCAGCGGTGGTGCGCCTCGTTCCGGCGCCGCACGTCCCAGCGGTGGCGCTGGTCGGCCAGAGCGTCGCGACGACGATCGGCGCACCCCGCGTAGCGGCGGGGGGACGGGCCGCACGCGGCCGTCGGGTGCGCCGCGTGATCGTGACGACGCACGTGACGATCGTCGTGATGACCGACGCGGTGGACGCCCTTCGGGGCGCCGCGTGCCTCGCCGTGATCCTCGCGAAGATGCGGGTGTCGAGCGTCCGTCTCGCGGTCGGCCATCGGCCGGGGGTCGTCCGTCGGGTGCACGTCCGTCGGGCGGTCGCCCCAGCGGTGGGCGCCCCGGGAGCGATCGTCGGGACAGCCGCGACAGCCGCGACACCCGTGGCGGTCGCGACAGTCGTGGCGGACGCGGTGATCGCGTGCCGCCCCGCCGGGTGGAGAAGCCGCTCACCGAGGCCGAGCGTCGGAGCATGGCCATCAAGGCCACGCGTCCGCCCCGTGAGGAGAAGCCCGAGCGTGCGGCGCCGCCGCCGTGGGAGCGCGAGCAGTGGGTGGACGAAGGTTCGCTTCGGCACGAGGCCGAACAGGCCACCGAGCGTGCGGCAACCAAGAGCACCGGACGTCGCAAGTCGACCGACCTCGCCCCCGACGTTGCCGAGGACCTGGCGAACGCCGCGCCGTCGAGCCGGCAAGCGCGGTATCAGGAGCGGCTGACCAGTGCGGCCGACGCACTCGATCGTGGCCGGTACGCCGATGCCCGACGCATGGTGCAGCCCGTGCTGCGCGACTTGCCCGACCTGGCGTTCGGCCACGAGATCGCCGGTCTTGCGCTGTATCGCCTGGGCCAGTGGCGCAAGGCGGCGGCCGAGCTCGAACTTGCCCGTCAGTTGTCGGCGACGGTGCAGCACAACGCCGTGTTGATGGACTGCTACCGCGCGATGCGTCGCTACCACGAGGTGGAGGCGCTCTGGAAGGAGCTGCGTGAGGCCTCGCCCGAACCCGCGCTGATGGCCGAGGGGCGCATCGTCGCCGCTGGAGCGTTGGCCGACCAGGGTGACCTGGCGGGAGCGTTGAAGGTGATGCAGAAGGCCACCGAGGTGCCGAAGAAGCCCAAGGAGCACCATCTGCGGCAGTGGTACGTGCTCGCCGACCTGTACGACCGGTCGGGCGATGTCATCAAGGCGCGCCGCTACTTCTCCCTCATCGTCGAGGTGGATCGCACGTTCGCCGACGTGACGGAGCGCCTGCGCACACTCGGCCGCTGAACCGCGTCACACCCCTCGCGTAGCGTGGGCCACGACTTCCCCCGTCGCATTCACACGTCGGCCGACCCTGTCGGCACGAGGGGAGTCATCATGAACAGTGTCGTCCTGCGAGGCCATCTCAGCAGCGATCCGCAGGCGAGGGAGCTCGCGTCCGGGTCGGTGCTCTGGTCGCTCGAGATCACCACGCCCACCGACGAGGGTGCCTGGTCGGTGCCCGTGGCCTGGTTCGATCCGCCGACGGTGCCGATGTTCACGGTCGGCGACGAGGTGGTGGTGCGTGGTGCGGTGCGGCGTCGCTTCTTCCGCAGTGCGTCGGGTACGCAGAGCCGTACCGAGGTCGTCGCCGTCGAGGTGGTGGCGGCCGCCGCCACTCGGAAGGTGCAGCGTCTGGTGGCTCGGGCGACCGAGAGGCTGGGTGCGGCACCGGACGGGGCAGTACGATCCAGGTGATCGTCCGTGGTGGCGGTCGTTCGTCCCGACGAGAGGTATCGACATGAACCAAGAGCAGCTCGCCCGCGTTCGTTCCGGCGAGGGCTTCATCGCCGCACTCGACCAGAGTGGCGGCAGCACCCCCAAGGCACTCCGTCTCTACGGCATCGAGGAGTCCGAGTACTCCGGCGACGCCGAGATGTTCGATCTCATCCACCAGATGCGCAGCCGCATGATCACCAGCCCGGTGTTCAACGGCTCCCGCGTGCTCGGCGCCATCCTCTTCGAGGGCACGATGGACCGAGACCTCGAGGGGCAGGGCGCAGCCGAGTACCTCTGGGCCGGGAAGGGTGTGGTGCCGTTCCTGACGGTCGACACGGGGCTCGCCGACGAGGCCGACGGCGTGCAGGTGATGAAGCCGATGCCCGAGCTCGATGCGTTGGTCGCGCGTGCAGTCGCCAAGGGTGTGTTCGGGACAAAGATGCGCTCGGTGGTGAAGCTGGCCAACGGGGCCGGCATCGAGGCCGTGGTGGCGCAGCAGTTCGAGGTGGGCAAGCAGATCCTGGCCGGCGGCCTGGTGCCGATCATTGAGCCCGAGGTCGACATCAACAGCCCCGAGAAGGAGCAGGCCGAGGCGTTGCTCAAGGCGTCGATTCTTCGCCACCTCGACACGCTCACCGACGAGCAGCCGGTGATGCTGAAGCTCACCATCCCCACGGTCGACGACTTCTACCTCGACCGGGTGCAGCACCCGAAGGTGCTGCGTGTGGTGGCACTGTCGGGCGGCTACCCGCGCGACGACGCCAACGCGCGCCTCGCCCGCAACCACGGCATGATCGCCAGCTTCTCGCGGGCGCTCACCGAGGGCCTCAGCGCCAAGCAGAGCGATGCCGACTTCGATGCCACGCTCGACGCCACCATTCAGGGCATCTTCGAGGCGTCCATCACCTGAGCGGTCGGAGCACCGGCCCCGTGCGCAGCTTCGGGGTGAAGAAGGTGCTCTTCGGCGGCATCAGCAGACGTTCGTCGGCGGTGCGGCGGATCTCGGTGATGCTGGTCGGGCGGATCAGCACACCGACAGACGCCGCGCCGGCGGCGACCGTGTCGACCACGTGCTGCACCCCGTGCTGGTACGTGACGTCGATGTCGTGGTCGCGCAGGGCGTGCTCGAGGTACGCGCCGTCGAGCGCGCGCACGTCGGCGAACACCTCGGGACGCGGCGTCAGCCAGACACCGGTGCCGTCGGGGCGCACCAGGCACAGCGCGCCGCGGGCGACGACCTCGGTGGCGAACGAGGGAGTGACCGTGCCGGCCTCCTCGGCGGCGAACGACGCGGCCAGCACCTCGAGCAGTTGCTCGGCATCGATGCCGTGGTACAGCCGATGGATCGCGTCGATGCTGAGCTGGTCCTCGACCAGTTCAGCCACGTACGTGAAGGTCAGCTCGGCCGCCCCCGCATCACCGCCGTGCGCCGCGCGCTGCTCGTCGCGGAACGTGCGACTGATGGCGTAGCGGTGGTGGCCGTCGGCGATGAGCACCGGGTTCGCGGCCACTGCGGCCTGAATGGCGGCCACTCGGTCGGGGGCGCTCACACGTTCGAGGGTGTGCACCACGCCGTGCTCGTCGCGGCAGGACCCCATCGGCTCGGCCGGTTCGCGCAACAGATCGGTGAGCCCGGCGGTGAGGGACAGCCCCCACACGGGGGAGAGGTTGGTGTCGGTGGCGCGAGTGAGGTCGAGGCGGTCGCTCTTCGCCTTCGGCGTGGTGCGTTCGTGCGGCAGCACGCCGCCCGCTCCCTCATCGACCACCTCGAGGGCGCCCAACACGCCGACGGTCTCGCGTTGCGTGCCGGCCTCGTCGGTGAACCGCATGCGGTACAGCGTGAACGACGGCTCGGGGTCGCGGACCAGCGTGCCCTCGGCAACCCATGCGGCGAGGCGCTCGGCCGCGACGGCATAGCGGTCGGGGCCGTCGACCTCGCGCGGGACGTCGATCGCCACGATGTTGCGCGGGTGGCGTGCGAGCAGCGCGTCGACGTCGGCGTCGCTCAGGACGTCGTACGGCGGGGCTGCAACCTCGTCGAGCGGCAGGGAGGGCGAGTAACGGAGCGCGGCGAAGGGTTCGAAACGGGGCACCTGCACAGGTTGGCATCTCGCGTGCCAACATGGCCAGACCATGTTCCCAGTGCTTTGCGATCTCGACGGGGTGGTGTGGCTCGCCCACCAACCGATCCCCGGGTCGGTGGACGCCATCGCTCGGTTGCGCGAGGCCGGCCATCGGGTGTTGTTCGTCACCAACAACTCGTCCGCGAGGGTGGAGGTGCAGGAGGCGACGCTGGCGGCGATCGGCATCCCCGCCGTGGGGGACGTGCTCACGTCGGCCCAGGCCGCTGCACGACTGGTGCAACCGGGCGAGCGGGTGTTGGTGTGCGGCGGTGAGGGTGTGGTGCAGGCCGTGGAGGCCCGGGGTGCGGTCGTCGGGCACGACGCCGAGATCGACGCGGTGATCGTCGGGTGGCACCGCACGTTCGACTACGAGGGCCTCACCCGTGCGGCCCGTGCGGTGCAGCACGGTGCGCGCCTGATCGGCACGAACGACGACGCGACGTATCCCACGCCCGACGGCCCGATCCCGGGCGGCGGTGCCATCCTGGCCGCCGTGCAGGCCGCGGCCGGCGTGTCGGCCGTGATCGCGGGGAAGCCGTACGAGCCGATGGCCGATCTGGTGCGTGCCGCGGTGGGGGCCGAGGCGGCCCGCAGCGCCGTGATGGTGGGGGACCGGCCGAGCACCGACGGGCGGTTCGCACGCACGCTCGAATGCCGCTACGCCCACGTGCACAGCGGGGTGACCCCCAAGGGTGCGCCGGTGGATCCCGCGCCCGATCTGGCCGTCGACGACCTCGCCGGTGTGGCGGATGCCCTGGTTACCCACGGGTATTTTTCCGGATAGGGTGAGTGCATGTCTGGACACACCCTCTTCAAGCGCCTGCTCGATGCCGGCATGCAGTTCACCGAAATGACGCAGGAGCAGGCCGAGCGCATCGTGAAGGAGCTCGTCAAGAGCGGTCAGGCGCGCAAGAAGGACAGCGAGAAGATGGTCGAGGAACTGCTCAGCCGTGGTCGCGAGGCCGGTGGCTCAGCCGTCGCCTCGGTGCAGAGCGAGCTCACCAAGCAGCTCGGCAAGTTCGCCGGCCGTCTCGACGAGATCGAGGCGCGGGTCGAGGAACTGGCGAAGAAGATCGGCGTGACCGGCAAGTCCGAGCCGGCCCCGGCGCCGGCGCCGGCTGCGAAGAAGGCCCCGGCGAAGACGGCTGCCGCCACGACGGCG
>SXKB01000299.1 GCA_005778215.1 Actinomycetota bacterium
CCAGCACGGCATCCACGTGCACGGGTTCCCGAACCTGTTCGTCGTGGCCCCCAACCAGGGTGCGAACCTCATCTCGAACGTCACCCACAACTTCGGGGAGGCCGGCGCCACCATCGCCGCAGTGGTGCGCCACGCGCTCGACACCGGCGCCGAGGAGGTGGAGGTCACCAAGGAGGCCGAGGACGAATGGGTGACGTTGCTCGAGGGCAGCCAGCGGGCCTTCATGGGCAACGCCGACTGCACACCGGGCTACTACAACAACGAGGGCAAGCCCGTCGGCCGGCGCGAGAAACTGAACGGCAGCGGGTATCCCGAGGGACCAGTGGCCTACTTCCACTACATCCGTGCATGGCGAGAGTCGGGAGCGTTCGAAGGACTCGAGTTCCGCTGAGTACGGTCTCGACATGATGACCACGACGATCGGGTTCCACTTCGACGTGATGTGCCCGTGGGCCTTCCAGACCTCGCTGTGGATCCGCGACGTCCGACGTCAGAACGGGCTGCAGATCGACTGGCGGTTCTTCTCGCTCGAGGAGATCAACCGCGAAGAGGGCAAGAAGCACCCGTGGGAGCGCGACTGGTCGTACGGGTGGGGGATGATGCGCGTCGCCGCACTGTTGCGCCGCACCTCGATGGACGACTGCGACCGCTTCTACGAGGCCGCCGGCCGGGCACTGCACCTCGAGGGGCGCAAGCCGCATCGTCCCGAGGTGGCAGCCGAGATCCTGGAGTCCATCGGGCTCGACCCGGCGCTGGTGCAGCAGGCGATCGACGACCCCACCACGCACGACGACGTGCACGCCGACCATCGCGCCGTGGTCGACAAGGGCGGCTTCGGCGTGCCCACGCTGGTGTTCGAGGACGGCGGCACGCTGTACGGGCCGGTGCTCACCCCGGCCGTGTACGGCGACGAGGCGCTGGCACTGTGGGACCTGGTGCAGGGCATGCGGCGCTTCCCGCACCTGTACGAGATCAAGCGTCCGAAGACCGACGACGACATGCGGCACATCGCCGAGCAGTTCACCCCCTACCTCACCGCACGCGACTGGCAGTCGAAGGAGAAGCCCGCACGATGACCACCCGGGAACAGATCGTCCACAACCTGCGCACCGTGCTGCACTCGTTCGGCTCGGTCATCGACGGCCTCACCCCCGAGCAGTGGCAGGCGCCATCACTGTGCCCGGCGTGGACCGTGCAGGGCGTGGTGCACCACGTCACCACCATCGAAGGCGGTCTGCTTGGCTGGCGCCCCGGCGGCGAGCACCCGTTCGCTGCGATGGGGGCCATCGGCGACGAGTTGGCGTTGCTGTCGCCCGACGACCTTCGTGCCCGCTACCACTCGCTCGCCGCGGCCCGCCTGCGCGAGATCGAGGCGATGACCGACGAGGAGTTCGACGCACCGTCGTTCACCCCGGTCGGCCAGGGCACCTATGGCCGGTTCATGACCATCCGCGTGTTCGACATCTGGGTGCACGAGCGCGACATCCGCGTGCCGCTCGGCATCGCGGGTGACGACGGAGGCCCCGCGGCCGAGATGTCGCTCGACGAAGTGCAGGGCTCCATCGGCTACATCGCCGGCAAGAAGATCGGTGTGCCCGAGGGCAAGGGCATCGCGTTCCACGTCACCGGTCCGATGCAGCGCGACATCCTGGTGAAGGTCGACGGCCGAGCCGCGCGGGTGCCGGAGCTGCCGAACCCCGACGTGACGGTGGAGGCCGACGCACTCACGTTCATGCTGCTGGCATGTGGTCGCATCGACCCGGAGGGTCCCATCGCCGACGGGCGGATCACCTGGTCGGGTGACGCCGAACTCGGCGCGCGTGCTGCACGCAACCTTGCCTTCACGATGTAGGGCGCTCACGATGTAGGGCCTTCACGATGGAGGGCCGTCAGGGCAGCGCGACGATGGCCTCGTGTTCCAGCGTGGCCACCACGAGGCTGTCCACCTCGATGCGCACGTCGAGCACGGCCCGTTCGCCGTGCGATTCGAAGCGCCGCACCACGGTGGCCTGCACGTCGGCGGTCGCGCCGGCGGCCGCCAGCGCATGGTGACGCACGATGCTGCGCGTGTGGATCCAACTCCCTCGCGCCACTTGGGTGTGCACGATGTGGTTGGCGAGTGCCGGCCACACCGCGGGGTGCACGATGCCGTGCTCGCGGTACAGGGCGAAATCGTCACCCGCT
This sequence comes from Actinomycetota bacterium, assembly GCA_005778215.1. Taxonomy (GTDB): domain Bacteria; phylum Actinomycetota; class Acidimicrobiia; order Acidimicrobiales; family Ilumatobacteraceae; genus UBA668. The sequence goes on from SXKB01000299.1 coordinate 2,185, forward strand.
CGCTCGCCGTAGTCGGCACCCCACTCGCCCTCGAGGCGGATCGACCGGGGGAGCAGTGGCTCTCCCGGCCGCATCGCGACGGCCTCGTCGCTCACCGGCACGGCGCGGAACGTGGCCCGCGGCTGCTCGGGCTGATCGGTCACTGCGTCGATGACGTGTGCGTCGCCGTCGGCGGTGGGGACGCAGCGCACGATGTCGCCGTCGAACACCGGCCGTCGGAACCGCACCTCGCCGCCGCCGCTGGCCACCCAGTCGAGCCCCCACGCAGCGGCGACCGGATGGGTGAGATAGGCGTAGGTGGTGACCCCGGCCACCAACGCGCGGGGAAACCCGGCGGCCTGGGCGCCGGCGTCGGTGTGGATGGCGTTGCGGGCGTGCTCCGGCAGGTTCTGTGCAGTGATGGACCACGGTGCCGGCAGGGCGTTCATCTCGACATTCTTGCTGGTCGCTAGCCTCGGACGGATGCGCATCGCCTCCATCTCGAACCGCCTCCACGGACTGGGCAGCGACAAGTGGGCCGTGCACGTGGCCGGTCGCCAGCGCGCGGTGCGCGGCGACGACCTGATCTTCCTGTCCATCGGCGAGCCCGATCTGCCGCCGCCCGCCGCCGTGCTGCAACAGGCCGCCGACTCGATGTTCGCGGGCCGCACCCGCTACGCCGACGGGCAGGGCGAGCCCGTGGCCCGACGCGCGATCGCGGCGCACCTCACCCGCCGCTCCGGTGTCGAGGTCGACCCGCACCAGGTGGTGTACACCGCGGGGACGCAACAGGGTCTGTTCGTGGTGATGGCCACCCTGGTGGAGGCCGGTCACGAGGTGCTGGTGCCCGATCCGTACTACGCCACGTACGAAGGGCTGGTGGCCGCCACCGGTGCCTCGTTCGTGCCGGTGCCCACGCTGCCCGAGCACGACTTCCATCTGCGTGCCGAGGCCCTGGAGGCCGCCATCACGCCCCAGTCACGGGTGCTGCTGCTGAACACGCCCAGCAACCCCACCGGTGCGGTGCTCTCGCCCGACGAGATCGACGCCATCGGCGAGGTCTGTGCGCGCCACGACCTGTGGATCGTGTGCGACGAGGTCTACGCCGACCTCACGTTCGAAGCCGACTTCTGCTCGCCGTTCGACCGCCCGCAACTGCGCGACCGGGCGATCTCGGTGGCATCGATCTCGAAGTCGCACGCGCTGCCGGGGTTCCGGGCGGGCTGGGCCGCCTGCCCCACCGCACTCGCGCCGCGGGTCACCGCCGTGACCGAGGCGATGAACTTCGGCAGCCAACCGTTCATCGCCGATGCCGTGGCCGTGGCGCTGAACGAGGTGCACCCGGAGGTGGTCACCCTGAAGCGCACCTTCCACGATCGAGCCGCGGCGATGGTGGCGGCGCTCGCCGGTTCCGACGCGGTGAAGGTGCACATGCCCGAAGGTGGCATGTTCGTGCTGGCCGACATCCGGCCCACCGGCCTCACCGGCGAGCAGTTCGCCTGGCGATTGCTCGACGAGTGCGGCGTGGTGGTGATGCCCGGTGAGAGCTTCGGCTCCCGCGGGGCTGGTCACGTGCGGCTGGCGCTCACGGTGGAGGCCGACGTGATGGCCGAGGCGTGCCGTCGCATCCGTGCACTGGCGGAGGACATCCATGCGGCTCGGTGAGGCCGTCATCGATCTGCTCGCTCGCGAGTACGGGCTCACCACGGTGTTCGGCATCCCCGGGGTGCACAACATCGAGCTCTATCGCGGCCTGCAGCGCAGCGGGGTGCGTGCCATCTCGCCGCGGCACGAGCAGGGCGCAGGCTTCATGGCCGACGGGTGGTCGGTGGTCACCGGTACGCCCGGCGTGTGCACGCTCATCTCGGGTCCGGGTCTCACCAACGCGCTCACACCCATCGCGCAGGCATTCCACGATTCGCGGCCGATGCTGGTGCTGGCCGCCACCACGCCCACCGACGCGCTGGGGCGCCGTTTCGGTCCGCTGCACGACCTCGACGACCAGGCTGCCGTGGCGCGCACTGTCACGGCCTTCAGCGAGACGGTGCTGCACCCCGACGAGGTGCCCGAACTGATCGCCATGGCGTACGACGTGTTCCGGTCGCGTCGGCCGCGGCCCGTACACCTGGCGTTCCCCACCGACGTGCTCGAGATGGAGTGCGGCCCGCTCGACGTGTTCCCGTCGACGGCTGCGCGGCCGGCACCCATCCCGTCGGCCATCTTCGCCGCGGCCGACGCGCTGCAGGGCACGTCGGCCCCGGTCATCGTCGCGGGCGGCGGTGCCATCGATGCCGGCGCCGAGTTGCTGCGCGTGGCCGCCACACTCGATGCGCCGGTGGTGCTCACCGGCAACGCCAAGGGCGTGGTGCCCTCGTCGCACCCGCTGTGCGCCGGCAACTCGCTGGTGGTGCCCGCGGTGCAGGCCGTGCTCGAGACCGCCGACGCAGTACTCGTCGTGGGCTCCGAGCTCTCCGACGCCGATCTGTTCAACGGCGGCCAGGCGCTGGAGTTCAGCGGTCGCGTCGTTCGCATCGACCTCGACGCCGACCAGATGGGCCGGCGCGTGCAGCCCGACGTGCGGGTGGTGGCCGATGCGGCGCTCGCACTCCACGCGCTGGCCGGCCGCCTCCGCAACCAGCAGGCCGACGGCGCGGCACGGGCGGCCAGCCTGCGCGACGCCGCGGCCGCCACCACCTCCGAGGCGTTCGCGCCGTGGGTCGATGCGCTCCAGGCGGCGCTGCCCGTCGAGGCCATCGTCGCCCTCGACTCCACACAGCTCGCCTACGCGGCGCACGGGCGGCTGCGTGCCGAACGTCCGAGGTCGTGGCTCGCCCCCTATGGGTTGGGCACGCTCGGCTGTGCGTTGCCGATGGCCATCGGCGCGAAGCTCGCCGACCCCGATCGCCCTGTGCTGGCGTTGGCCGGCGACGGCGGTTGGTTGTTCACCGTGGCCGAGATGGCCACCGCGGTCGACGAGGGCCTCGACATGGTGCTGGTGGTGTGGGACAACCGCGGGTACGCACAGATCCGCCAGTCGTTCGACGATGCGGCGGCGCCTCGCATGGGAGTCGACGTGTCGTCGGCCGACCCCGAAGGCATCGCCCGCGGGTTCGGATGGCACACGCGCTCGGCCGCCACGCCGGGCGAACTCCGCCAGGCGGTCGGCGACGCGTTCGCGGCCGGCGGCCCGCAGTTCGTGCGCGTCGTCGTGCCAGCCTGAGCCGTCGCCGGGTCTAGGGCTCCACGATCGCGAAGTTGGTCATGAACACGTCGAGGTGACCGAAGATCGCATCGGCTGCGGCAACGTCGCCGTCGGCCTGCACGGTGCCATCGGCCAGGCACGCGTCGAACGTGGTGAGTCCCTCGCTGATCTGGAACAGCTGCGTCTTCGTGAGGGTGAACGACACCGCCGCGCCGTCGTCCAGGCGTGGCACGGCGTGCAGCGTGCGGTTCGACAACCGCAGCGCCCACTGCTCGCCGACGTCGGTGAACGAGAAGTTCACGGCCACCTGCAGCCCGCCCACTTCCTCCGACTTCAGCCGCACCGCCAGCGCATCGAAGAGCTGGTCGGGTGACATCGCCATCAGCAACCCGCTCTTGCCGGCAGGGCGCGACGGCAGCGTGCCGTTGCGGAGTTCCTGCGCGCCCGTCAGGTAGGCGGTGCGGAACGTGGCCGACTCCGACTGGTAACCGAGTTGCTCGAACGTGTCGGCCTGCAGTTCGCGTGCCTCCACGTTCGACGGGTCGGCGAACACGAGGTGGTTCATCACCTCGGCCACCCAGCGGTAGTCGCCTTCGTCGAACGCCGCGCGGGCCTTGGCGATGAGCGCATCGGCGCCACCGGCCAACTCCACGTAGCGGCGGCCCGACTCGACGGGCGGCAGCTTCCACAGGTTCGCGGGGTTGCCGTCGTACCAGCTGAGATAGCGCTGGTACACGGCCTTCACGTTGTGGGCAAGGTGGCCGTAGTAGCCCACCGTGTGGCTCTCGGCGGTGAACTCGGGCGGCAGCGACAGCAGCTCGGCGATCTCCACGGCGTTGAGTCCGTGGTTGGCGTGGCGCATCGTCTGGTCGTGCACCCAGCGGTACAGGTCGCGCTGCAGGTGCAGGTAGCGCACCACGTCGTCGTTGCCCCAGCGCGGCCAGTGGTGCGACGCGAAGGTCAGCGTGACCTGATCACCGAACAACTCGATGATCTCACCGATGTACTTCGACCACTTCAGCGCGTCGCGCACCAGCGCACCACGGATGGGCACCAGGTTGTGCATGTTGTGCGTGCAGTTCTCGGCGGTGCACAGCCAGCCGTGGTCGGGGAAGAAGAAGTTCATCTCCGCCGGGGCCTCGGCCTCGGGTGTGAGCTGGAACACGATGCGCACGCCGTCGACCACCAACTCGGTGCCCGTGGCGGTGATCTCCTCGGTGGGGGCGATGAGTCCGGACATCCAGAACGGCACGGCCTTGCCGAGGCCGCAGTCGACGTGCTGGCGCGGCCCGGCCGGCAGCAACGGACCGAACTGGTAGCCGGCGCGCCGCAGCATCGCGTACCCGGCGATCACGTTCTCGCCCACCGTCTCGCGCATGAAGTGCTCGGGCGCGATCACCCGGCACCGGCCGGCGTCGACGTCGGCCTGCGTGGTCACGCCCAGCACGCCGCCGAAGTGGTCGGCGTGCGAGTGCGTGTAGATCACCGCCACCACCGGACGCTCGCCGAGGTGTGCGTTGGCGAGGTCGAGGCACGCCTTGGCGCAGGGCTCCACCGTGAGCGGGTCGATGACGATCCACCCCGTGTCGCCGGCGATGAACGTGACGTTGGAGATGTCGTACCCGCGGGCCTGCCACACGCCGGGCGCCACCTCGAACAGGCCGTGGATGCCGGTCAGTTGTGCCTGCCGCCACAGGCTGGGGTTCACCGTGTCGGGGTTCTCGCTGCCCTGCTCGATGAACGCGTAGCGGTTGATGTCCCACACCACGCCGAAGTCGTTGGCGATGGTACCCGTGGGGTGTTGCGCAACGAGGCCGCGGCCGGCACGGTCGAAGTCGGCGTCGTCGAAGCCCAGTGCACGGGGTGCGTTCGCGGCGCGGGTGTGAGCGGAAGCGTCCTTGGGAGCGGTTGCCATCCGACGAGTGTCGCGCACGGCGGATATCGTGCTCACATGCTGGGTTCGTCGTCCGCACAGTCGTTGCTCGACACCACGGTCCGTCTGCTCGAGACGCGTGCGGCCGAGTCGCTGCAGCCTGCCGAGGTTGCCCTGGCGGCATCGGCGACGGTGGACGCCATCGATGCGCACTACGGGTCGTTCGTCGCATTGGTCGACCGGGCCCTGGCAGTGCGCTTTGCCGGCTACGTCGACGACAGCATTGCCACGCTCGCGATGATCCTGCAGGACGCGAAGAACCGCGACGAGTTCCGCAACTGGCTCGTGCAGATCACGCTCAGCACGCAGGATCCCGAGCGTGCACCGCGGCGCCTGGAACGTGCCGCAGTGTTCGCCCGCGCGGCGCACAGCGAACAGTTCCGAGCCACGCTCGCTGCCGAGCAGTTGCGGCTCACGCATGCGTTGCTCGATCTCATCGCGGGTGCGCAGGGTCGTGGCTGGATCTCCACGGCCAACGACCCGATGGCCGTGGCGGTGATGGTGCAGGCGTACACGCTCGGGCGCGTGGTCGACGACCTCGCGGCGCAGCACATGCACCCCGATCAGTGGGTGGCGCTCATCGTGCGGTTCGTCGACCGCGTCATCATGGACTGAGGCCGCTCCGCGGATCCTGGGGATGAGCGCCGCCGCGGAATAGCCTGCACGCGTGTCGGAACGGAGTCGAGCGGAACGCCTCGCAGCATGGAAGCGGGTCATGGACCCGGTGTTGGTGGTCGCGGCCATCGTGCCCATCGCCGTCGGGCTGACCGAGACGCACCACGGTCACCCCATCGTGTGGCTCGACCTCGTGTCCTGGACGGCCTTCGTGGTCGACTACCTGGTGCACCTTCGGCTCAAGCCCGGCTACCCGCGATCGAAGGGCGGCGTGTTCGACGCTGCGGTGGTGCTGCTCACGGCACCCTGGTACCTCGTCACCGGCGTGGGTGCCGGGCGGTTCATGGGCCTGGCCCGTCTTGCCCGCCTCGGTCGGGTGTTCGTGGTGTCCACCCACAGTCGCAAGCTCCGCGAGCTGGGCCGCCGCCTCGGGCAGGCCGCCCTCTACAGCCTTGCGCTGATGCTGATGTGTGCGCTGGTCGTGCAGGCCGCCGAGCCCAGCGCCGCGGGCTTCGACGACCTGGGCGACTCGATGTGGTGGGCGATGGTCACCTTCACGACGGTCGGCTACGGCGATCTGTATCCCACCACGGCGGCGGGTCGTATCGCCGCCGCGCTGTTGATGATGGGCGGTGTGGCCCTCATCGGCAGCCTCGCCGCGTCGCTGGGTTCGTTCATCAGCTCGAAGGAACGTCGAGTCGTCGAGGACGACGAGGGCACCACCGAGGCGGACGCGACGCCGGAACTCGAGCCGATCGACGAGCTGCTCGCCGAGGTGCGAGCCCTGCGTGTCGAGGTTGCCGAACTGAAGGCGCAGTTGCCGCCGTCAGCGAGCTGAATCGGCGGTCATGCGCAGGCCACGCAGGTGGCCGCCCACGGCACCACCTCCATGCGCTCGTCGGGGATGTGCGTACCGCAGCGTTCGCACACGCCGTAGCTGCCGTCGTCGAGTCGTTCGAGCGCCGCCTCCACCGAGGCCAACTGCTGCACGATCTGGCCGTGCACGGCCACGTCGGTGAACCGCTCGATGGCGATGCTGGTGCCCTCACCCACGCGTTTGCCGAACGAGATGCCGCCACTCGGCACGGTGGCCCCGTTGCGGATGGCCTCGGCTCGCGCCTGCAGTTCGTCGCGCAGGGCCACCAGCAGCTCGCGGGGTTCGACGGCGTCGCTCACGACAACCTGCTCACGACACCTGGCTGATGACCTCGTCGCCGTAGCGAGCGAGCGTGCCGACGGGGTCGGCGTAGAACAGGAACGCCGGGAGGATCACACGGTGCGTGCCGATGTCGGCCAGCGCCTTCACCTCGTCGAGCGCTCGGCCGCCCACGGCGCCGCGGCCGCCCGTGGTCATCTCGATCGCATCAGGGTCGCGGCCGTGTTCGACCGCGGTGCGGCGCACCAGGTCGAAACTGCGCGCGAGTTCCTCGTGCGAACCCTTGCCGGGGAAGAAGCCGTCGCCCAGGCGGCCGGCACGCTTGGCGGCGATGTCGGTGTGACCGCCGATGTGCACCGGGATGGTGCCCTGCACCGGCTGAGGACGCGAGATGCACGCGTCGAAGTTCGTGAACTCGCCGTGGAACGAGGCCTTCTCCTGCGTCCACAGCGCGCGCATCGCGCCCACGTGGTCGTCGGTACGGCGGCCGCGCTCGGCGAAGGGCACACCGATGGCGTCGAACTCCTCCTCCAGCCAGCCGACACCGATGCCCAGCAGCATGCGGCCACCCGACAGGTGGTCGAGCGTGGCCAGTTCCTTGGCCAGCACCACGGGGTTGCGCTGCGGGAGGATGAGGATGCCCGTGGCGAGGTGGATGCGCGACGTCGCGGCCGCCACGTACGACAGCCAGATCAACGGGTCGGGGATGGGGAAGTCCTCGCCGCCGGGCATCTTGCCGGACGGGTCGTACGGGTAGGGGGAGTCGTAACCCGACGGGACCACGACGTGTTCCACGGTCCACAGCGATTCGAACCCGGCGGCCTCGGCGGCCTGTGCGAACTCGACCGCGGCAGCGGGATGGGCGAACGGACCGGTGTTGGCGAATGCGATGCCGAACTTCATGGCGTGATGACCTCCAGGGGCGCAGTCTGCCAGTTGCACCCTTGACGCCCCGACCCCGGCGTCGTAAGGTCCGAACGGTGTCAGGAAGTACGAACACTGTCAGGGTTCAGCGACGTCAGAACGAGGCCCGCGCACAGATCCTCGCCGCAGCCTGGGAGGTCGTGCGCAGCGACGGTCTGGCGGCACTGTCGATGCGCGACCTCGGGGCCCGTGTGGGGATGAAGGCGCAGTCGCTCTACTCGTACTTCCCCTCGAAGCACGCCATCCACGACGCGATGTTCCGGCAGGGCTACGAGGAGTTCCTCGCGGCCATCGACACCGTCGACGTCGCCGTCGACGTCGCGGACGCGCGCGCGGAGGCAGTGCGCACCGCGGAGATCTTCTTCGACTTCTGCACCGCCGACTCGGCGCGCTACCAGCTGTTGTTCCAGCGCTCCATCCCCGGCTTCGCACCGTCACCCGAGGCGTACGCGGTCGCCGTGGCCGCGTACGAGCGGACGGTCGGTCGCCTCCGCCGGTACGGCATCGAACGGCAAGACCACCTCGACCTGTGGACCGCCACGATGACCGGCCTCGTGTCGCAGCAGCTCGCCAACGACCCCGGTGGCCGCAGGTGGCGCGACCTCCTCGAACCCGCAGTGGTGATGCTGCTCGATCACACCCGAAAGGACCCGACATGAGCGTTCGACATGCACTGCCCGCACCGCTCGACCACCGCCAGGCGATGGCGTTGCAGCAGCACGAACTGGAACGCGCCGTCGAGGTGCTCGGCTCGTTGACGCCGCACGACTGGTCGGCGCCGACCGAGTGTCCGGCCTGGGACGTGCGGCGGATGTACCTGCACGTGCTGGGCGCCTGCGAGGCCGGAGCGTCCACGACGGAGTCGGTGCGCCAGATGGTGTCCGCGTTCCGTCGCCGGCGTCGAGAGGGCGGCCCGCTGGAAGCCGCGCTGTCGGCCACGCAGGTCGCGGCGCGCGAACACCTCACGCCCACCGAACTCGTCGATCGACTGCGCGACGTGGCGCCGAGGTGTGTGGCGGGGCGTCAGCGCATGCCGGGCTTCCTGCGCGCGCACGTGTCGATGAAGGTGGACGGGCCGGTGGTGGAGCGGTGGCGGCTCGGCTACCTCGTCGACACGATCTACCTGCGAGACCTGTGGCTGCACCGCGTCGACCTCTGCCGAGCGGTGGGCCGGCCGTTCGAATGCACGGCGGACCACGACGGTGTGATCGTCGCCGATGTCGTCCAGGAGTGGGCAGCGCGGCACGGGCAGCCGTTCCGTCTCGTGCTCACCGGACCCGCCGGCGGCGAGTTCGCGGTCGGCGCGGACGGCGATCGCATCGCGTCCGACGCGCTCGAGCTCGACGCGGTGGAGTTCTGTCGCGTCGTCGGCGGTCGTGCGCGGGGTGACGGGCTGCTCGCCACGATCGTTCCGTTCTCGGCCGCTGTTCCGCCGACCGTCGGCGGATCGCCACAGAAAGTGACGAATTCGCCGTCGAAGGCGCGTTCTGTGTCGAAATGGGCCGGATGGCCTGTTCATTTCCTCAGCTTTGTTCCTTATGGTCCTAGGCCATGTGGTCGTGAGTCGTAGGACTCACGAATGAGACACAGGCGGAACACAGAATGACACAGCAGGCGAGGGTGGCGGCCCGAGGGCAACGAGTGCGGCGCTGGTGGGGTGCGGTCGTCGCGGCAGCAGCCGCGATGACGGTGCTCCCCATCGGTGGGGTGGACCTGACGTCCGGCACGGCATCGGCGGCGACGTCGCCGTCGGCGACCGACGAGAGCAAGATCCCGCACTACTTCGGTCCGTACTCGAACTACGCGAACAGCGCCCAGGCACTCGTGAACGCCATCGTCACCATCGAGGGTGGCGAGGGCTCGGGCGCCGAGGCGGCGGCGACGGTGGATCCGAAGACGGGCGGCATCACCGCCATCGACGTCACGGCCCCCGGCACCGGGTACACCTCGGCACCGCACGTGGTGATCAGTTCGCCCGGCATCACGCCGGCCGCAGCGGCCTCGGCCCATGCGGTCATCTCGACCGGCTCGATCACGTCGATCGCCGTCGACGAGGTTGGCTTCGGCTTCGCGGCCCCCACGGTCACCATCAGCGACACGTCGGCGCAGCCGGGCAGTGGCGCGACGGCGGTGGCGAGCGGCGGCATCGACGATCTCGTGCTCGTCGATGGCGGATCCGGGTACGTCGATCATCCGGCCGTGCAGATCAGCATGCCCGACCTCGTCGACGGCACCCAGGCCAAGGCCGCGGCCGTGATGAACAGCGACGGCGTGATCACGTCGATCACGGTCACCGATCCGGGTTCGGGCTACACCACGGCGCCCACCATCGAGATCTGGGACGCGCTCGTGCCCAACGCCGACGGCCCCGCCATCGTCTCGGCCACCATCGGCATCTCGCGCATCGACGTCACGGCGGCCGGCGAGGGCTACTCGGTGCCTCCCACCGTGACGGTGCTCGATTCGGTGGCGCCGTTCGACAAGGGCGCCAGCGCCACGGCCACCATCGCGAGCAAGGGCGCCGTCACCGGCATCGTGATCGACGCTCCTGGCGCCGGCTACATCACCCCGGGCATCCGCAAGTTCGTGGACACCCTGCCCGGCCTGGGCGAGGCGTCGCCCAACAACCTCGGTCAGTACATCCCCGTCGCGCAGCCCGACACCACCACGTACCCGGGCACCGACTACTACGAGATCGCCGTGGTGCAGTACCGCCACGTGTACGGCTCCGACATCCCCGCAACGCTCACCCGCGGCTACGTGCAGTTGGCCACGTCGGTCGTGCCCGGCAAGCACGTCGCGCTCACCAATGTGAGTGCCGATCCCCACGGCGCAGCGACGCCTGCCGTGCTGCCCGATGGCTCGCAGGCCTACGGCGTCGACGAACCCCACTACCTCGGCCCGACGATCGTGGCCACGAAGGACCGCCCGGTCCGCATCCTGTTCCGCAACCTGCTGCCCACCGGCGCCGCCGGTGACCTGTTCCTCCCCGTCGACACCTCGGTGATGGGCGCAGGGCAGGGCCCGGCCTCGATGATGCTCGACGAGAACGGTGTGCCGATGGAGATGGCCGCCGACGAGGGCAGCGTGCTCGACGGTGTGCGCAACCCGCTCTGCGGCATGTCGCCGAAGCCCGGCACCTGCTACACCGACAACCGCGCCGAACTGCACCTCCACGGTGGCATCACCCCGTGGATCTCCGACGGCACCCCGCACCAGTGGATCACCCCGGCCAACGAGAACACGCCGTACCCCAAGGGTGTGAGCGTGAGCAACGTGCCCGACATGGCGGATCCGGGCCCCGGTGCGATGACGTTCTTCTACACGAACCAGCAGAGCGCTCGTCTGATGTTCTACCACGACCATGCGTGGGGCATCACCCGCCTCAACGTGTACGCCGGCGAAGCCGCCGGGTACCTCATCACCGACGACATGGAGCAGCAGCTCTTCGGTCCGAACGGCCTCCTGCCCGACCTCGGCATGGGCACGCCGCTCATCATCCAGGACAAGACGTTCGTGCCCGGTGCCGCCCAGCTCGCCGCCACCGACCCCACCTGGGACACCGCCCGTTGGGGCGGCGAGGGCAGCCTGTGGGTGCCGCACGTGTACATGCCGGCCCAGAACCCCTCGGACCCGAGCGGCATGAACGCCTTCGGTCGCTGGCACTTCGGCCCGTGGTTCTGGCCCCCCGCCACCGACACCAAGAGCCCGCCCATCGCGAACCCCTACTACGACCCGAACTGTGATCCGACGACGGCACCCGACGGGTTCTGTGAGCCGCAGCAGATCCCCGGCACACCGAACGTGTCGATGGGCATGGAGTCGTTCAACGACACCCCCATCGTGAACGGCACCGCCTACCCGACCACCACGGTCGACCCGAAGTCGTACCGCTTCCGCATCCTCAACGCGGCGAACGACCGCATGTGGAACCTGCAGTGGTACGTGGCCGACCCCACCACCGGCACCCTCTCGGAGGTGGCCCTGAACCCCGCCGAATTCGCTGCGGCGCAGGAGGACCCGTCGGTCTTCCCGACGCCCGACACCTCGAAGAGCCCGGCCGGTCCGAGCTGGCTGCAGATCGGCACCGAGGGTGGTTTCCTGCCCCAGCCCACCGTCGTGCCGAACCAGCCGATCACCTGGGTGAGCGACGCGACCCGCTTCGACGTGGGCAACGTCGACCTGCACTCGCTGCTCCTCGCCCCGGCCGAGCGCGCCGACGTGATCGTCGACTTCTCGAAGTACCGCGGCAAGACCCTCATTCTCTACAACGACGCCCCGGCGGCGTTCCCCGCTCGCGTGGCCCAGTACGACTACTACACCGGTGGTCCCGACCTCGCCCCGGTTGGTGCGCACACCACGCTGCCCGGCTACGGCCCCAACACCCGCACGATCATGCAGGTGAAGGTGTCGAATGCCGCACCGGCCCCGGCCTTCGACCGTCCGAACAACACCAACGACGGCATGGGCAAGCTGATGGCGGCGTTCGCGCACCATCTCGATGCCGACGGCAATCCGGCGGGCGTGTTCGAGGCCAGCCAGAGTCCGATCATCGTCGGCCAGGCGGCCTACAACAGCACCTATGGCACCGACTTCGTCCCGACCGGCTGGTGCAGCAGTCCGCACAACGCCACGGCGAAGTGCGACGGCGTCGCCCGCATCGGAGAGCAGGGCGGTCAGATGTTCAAGTTCGACACGTTGTCGGGCAAACAGGTGTCGGTGAAGATCGAACCGAAGGCCATCCACGACGAGACGAACTCCACCACGTTCGACGAGTTCGGTCGTGCCTCCGCCACGCTCGGCGTGGAGTCCCCGGGCGCCACGCCGCTCACGCAGAACATCAACCTGATGCCGTACGTGAACCCGGCGACGGAGATCCTGAACTCCGACAACCTTCCGAGCAGCCTCGACGTCACACCCATCAGCTCCGGGGACGACGGCACGCAGATCTGGAAGATCACCCACAACGGCGTGGACACGCACCCCATCCACTTCCACCTCTTCGACGTGCAGGTCCTCAACCGGGTGGCCTGGGATGGCCTGCTGCTGCCCACCGAGCCGTCCGAGCTCGGATGGAAGGACACGGTGCGCATCAGTCCGCTGCAGGACACGATCGTCGCCGTGCGACCGATCATCCCGACGCTGCCGTTCAACATCCCCGACAGCAAGCGTCCGCTCAACCCGATGATGCCCATCGGTGCTCGTGGCGCCACGGCGGGGCCGACCGGCAAGGAGGCCGGCTTCTTCAACATCAGTGCCACCGGCCAGCCGCTCTCGCCCATCGTGAACGAGATCGTCAACTTCGGGTGGGAGTACGTGTACCACTGCCACATCCTCAGCCACGAGGAGATGGACATGATGCGCCCGGTCAGCGTGCACGTCACGTCGATCGCGCCCACCCCGAGCACGGCATCCGGCGGCCGCAACGTCGAGGACCCGACCACGGTGACGCTGACGTGGAACGACACCACGCCGGTCGACTACCAGGATCCGACGACCTGGGGTGATCGATCCGCCGAAATCGGGTATCGCATCGAGCGCGCCACCATCACCTGGCGTGGTCACACGGGCTTCGAGACGGTCGGCACCGCAGTGGCCAACGCCACCACGTACACCGACACGACCGCCCAGGCGGACGGCGTGTACCTCTACCGAGTGACCTCGTGGAACGAGGGCGGCAGTTCGCCGTCGAACCAGATCACGGTGTTGTCCGGTTCCGTGACGCCCACGTCGGTGACGGTGGCGAGCGATGCGAACCCGGCCGTGCTCGACGATCCGGTGACCTTCACCGCCACCGTGTCGAGCCCCATCGCGACGGGCACGATCGACTTCGCCGTGGATGGCGCCGTCGAGGTCACGGTGCCGGTCGTCGACGGCACGGCGACGTTCACCCCGGCGTCGCTCGCCATCGGCGATCACGACGTGGTGGCCACCTACAGCGGCGATGCCGACTTCGCACCGTCGATGAGCGACGTGTTCGTGCAGACCGTGACCGGTTGGCCGACCGCCCTGGCGTTGCGAGCCGATCACAGCCCCAGCGTGCACGGCGAACGGGTTCGCTTCACCGCCACGGTCGACGACACGCGGCAGACGCACGGTGTTCCCACCGGCTCCGTCCGATTCACGATCACTGCACCGGATGGAACGACCACCTCCACCGTGCTGCCGCTGAGCGGCACCGGGTCGGCCACCCTCTCGATCTCGACCCTCGAGCTGGGTGACAACACCGTGCTCGCCGAGTTCCTGCCGACCGGCTCGTTCGAGCCGAGCAGCGATCGGTTGGTGCACGCTGTCCATCTCCGGCCCACCACCACCGTGGTGAGTTCCAACCCTGCGCGGGTGCTCTTCGGCAGTCCGGTCACGTTCACTGCGACAGTGCGGACCTCCGGTCTGGCGATGGGCGTGCCGACGGGCGCCGTGACCTTCACGATCGCCGGTTCCGGCGGTGCACCGATCGTGAGCACCGTGCCGCTGAACGGCGCCGGCACCGCGAGTCACACGGTTGCGGACCTCGCGCCGGGCACGCACTCGATCACAGCGACGTTCGAGCCCACTGGCGTGTTCGCCGCGAGCGAAGGCTCGATGTCGCAGTCCGTCATCGGGCGGCCGACGACGACGACGCTGAACAGCAACCGCAATCCGAACCGATTCGGACAGCAGGTCGTGCTCACAGCGGTCGTGCGTTCCGTCACGGCGTCCGATGGCGTGCCGGCGGGCTCGGTGCAGTTCGCCATCACCAGCCCGTCGGGCGCAACGACCTACGTGACGGCGGCGCTCAGCAAGCAGGGCACTGCCACCTACACGTCCTCGGCCTTGCAGGTCGGCACACATCGGGTCACGGCTGCGTACGTGCCGTCCGGTGGTTTCGGTCACCAGCCCAGTACTGCGACGATCCAGCAGGCGATCACTCGCGGCACGTCCACCGTGAGCGTCACCACGAGCACCACGCGGACACGCCGTGGGCAGTCCGTCACCTTGACGGCTCGGATCTCGCCGACCGTGGCACGCGGCACGGTGCAGTTCACGGTGAACGGCGCGCCGTTCGGTGCGCCGGTGCCGGTCGGTGCGAACGGCCGGGCGACGCTCACCACGACGGCGCTGCCGGTCGGCACGCTCGCCATCCGCGCCGCGTACGGCGGTGACGCCAACCTGTTCGGCGCCACCTCGAGCCCGGTCATCGTGACGGTGCGTTGACGGCGATCACGAATCGAAGGGGCGGGTTCCGGCGAGCTGCCGGAACCCGCCCCTTCGGCGTATCGGGGCCAGCGGCTTCGTCGGCGGTGCGGTGTCGAGCTGGTGGCCGAGTCGCTCGAGCACCGCCCGGTCGACGCCGTGCCCGTCGACCTGCATCGCCGTGGCGCCGAGTGCGAACCCCCGTGACTCGACGGCCGTCAGCAGCTCGGCAGCGAGGCGGCCGGGCGTGGGCCACGACGCCATTGCCACTCCGTCGACGAGTTGCCACGCGCACGACCCCGCGGGCGTGCCGTCGAGTGTGGCCGACACGGTGTGCCGCGCGCCGTCGTCGTGATGCGTCATCACGAGCGCCGGCACTCGCTCACCCATGCCGAACGCGTACGGCGTACTGCCGAACTCGTCGTGGAATGCCAGCCGCAGCAGGCACTCCTGCATCCCGGGGATCTCACCGTCGGGGATCCACCACATCACTGCGGCGGAGTCCTGGAACCATTCCTGTCGCCGGCGGAACACGTCGCGATGCCAGCCGCGGTAGGCGAAGTGGCGCAGATCGTCGATCGACGCCCACACCGACGCGTTCACCGTGATCAGCTTGTCGTCGTACGGCGCATCGTCGGCATCACGGGTGTCGATGCCGTGGCGCCACACGAACCCAGGGCTGGCCTCGGCCCGCGCGTTCGTCTCGTCGATCAACTCGATGAACCCTGCGGTGGCCGGATGGTCGATCGGGTGATGGAGCCGAGCGATGTTGAACTGCGCGAGCTGCACGGCGGGAGAGCGTACCGATCACCACTCGGCGGCCGCAGCGACGCCACGAGTGCGCACCGCGTCGGCCTCGGCGGGGGTGAGCAGGCGGGTGGTGGTGGTCCACGCCGGACCCGGGTCGAGCGTCTCGTACGCCATGGTGCCGTCGTCGGCGCGCCACAACGTCCAGCCGTGCGGGGTGCCGCCGATGATGCGCCACCGTCGATCGTCGTCGATGCCGTCGGGTCGGTTGAGGTGCGGGTCGGCGCCGGTCATCGCCCGGTGCAGTGCCTCGGTGTCGCCGGCCGGCCAGTCCTGCCAGTCGGCTGCGCGATCCACCGCCTCGTGCGCCTCCTCGGGCCACGGACCCAGGGCGCCGCTGACCGCGATGCGATGCCAATGGCGGGGGAGGCGCAGCACCACGCCGATGTCGTCGTGACCGAACCACTCGGTGGCGTGCTCCATCACGAGATCGGGTGCGGTGGGTGCGATCGCCATGCCCAGCTCGCCGCGGTCGACACCGGTGGGTGGCTCGTCGAGCAGCTGCCGTGCCCGCACGGGACGACGACGTGCGATCGCCGGCGCGACGACCGCCGCCAACTCGGCGCGCAACGTGGGTGCCGATGCGCCGGCGAACCCGATGGGGGAACGGTCGAGTGCGGGCGCGTGCAGCGTGTCGGCAGCGAGGTCGGCCGTCGACGCGTCGACGTGCTCGGCGAGCGGCCGGAGCCCGAGCACGGCGCCGGTGGCGACGATCGGATCGTCGTCGAGCGTGAGGACCAGCAGGGTGGCGGCGAGCGTGGTGCGTTGTTCCGGGGCGAGCTCCTCGATCCACACGGCGAGGTTGTCGAGCGCGTCGGTGGCCACCCTCGGGTCGGCGTACGGCCCCTCGAGGCCCTGGAGCACGCGCCGCACGTGATCGATGTCGGTCGTCGTCATACGACGAACGCCGCCAGCACGCCGAGCGCAGCGATGAAGAGTCCGAGCCACACGCCCACGCCTCGGCGGGACGACGCGTCGACGGGGCGGTCGATGCGGCCGCTGCTGCGATCGTCGGCCGACACCAGCGCAGTGACCGGTGCACCGACCGCGGCGCCGAGCTGATCGGCCTCCACGAACGGCACCGTCTCCACGAAGGCGCCGCCATCCACCTCCACGCGGATGCGGCGGTGCGAGTTGTACTTGCCCACGGCGTCCACCGCCGTCACGGTGCCGGGCAGGCGAATACCGTCGCGAGCGAGTGCCTCTGCCCGGCGTCGAGCCGCACGCGACTGCATCTCGATGCCACCACCGACCAGCAGCCCACCCACCAGGCCGACGAGCAGGATCCCGATGTTCACCGCAGCGCTCCGGCGTTCATGGTGCGACCGTAGCCGTGTGCGCAGTGCGGACGGTTCAGCCGCCCAACGCGATGGTGATGGGCACGAGGACCGCCCCGAGCGCCGCGACCGCGGCACCGCTACGCCATCGGCGCCCGCCGGCGTAGGCCCCCAACTGGAAGCCGCAGCCGAACAACATCGCGATGGCGATGCCGTTCGACACGCGCAGCGCGGTCTGCACGTCGTGCATCAGCGCGAACGGCAGCACCACCGGCAAGGTGGACAGGAACACCAGCAGCGCCACGCCGGCGCCACCCTTCAGGTCGTCCTTGCGCAACCGAGGTGCTGCCGGCATGTGAAGGTCGAGCATTGATCGGCGCAGCATTTCGACGGCATCGTCGTCGAGTTGGGCGTTCACCATCGGATCGAACGTGTCGCGGATGGCTGCCCGCCCGACCGCGGGGTCGCTCGCCTGCGCAGCACGCAGGACGCGAAGCCCGTGGCCGCGTGCAACCAGGCCCATCAGCACGAACATCACGCCGTCGACCAACCCCCAGGCGAGGTTGCAGCCGATGGCGCCCAGCAGGAGCGACCGGATCTCGTCGCCGTCGCCGAGCGCGGCGCCGATGAGCCCGGTGAACGTGAGGGCCATGATGAGCCCGAACATGATCTCCGAGATCCGGTCGACGGGATCGAGGATGCGTTCGCGGGTGCTGGTCGAACCGTCCACCGTGCTCATGGGGCCATCGTATGGACCTGGGGACCCGCTGTGGTGCGTCGCGGTCCTGGGTGATTCCACGACTCGACGTGCCATAGTGTCGGGATGATCGAGCTGGTGCTGACCATCATCGGACGTGACCGGGCGGGCGTCGTCGCCGAACTGGCCGACGTGGTCCGGTTCCACGAGGCCAACTGGAAGCGCAGCGAGCTCGCCGAGATCTCGGGCACGTTCGCCGGTGTGATCGTGGTCGATGTCGACGACGACCTGGCCGACGAACTGCTCGCCGACCTGGCCATCCTCCGGCAGCGAGGTCTGCACATCACGGCCGAGCAGATCGATGCGCCGGTCGATGCGCCCGAGGGACAGCACGTGCGACTGCGGTTCACCGGCGATGACCGCCCCGGGGTCGTGCACGAGATCTCGTCCACGATCAGCGGGTTCGGCATCAGCATCTCGCGTCTCGGCACCGAGCTCGACACCTCGGGCGAGGTCGATCAGTTCCACATCACGGCGCAGATGGTGGTGCCCGCGGCGGTCGACCTCGAGGCTGCGCTCGAGGCAGTCACCACGCTCGCCGAGCAACTCGACATCCACCTGCACGTCGAAGATCTCACCGACGACACCGACGAGTAGGCCGACCGCGGTCCGGGACACACTCCCTGGGGAGTTTTCCGACGTGCGGTGACGATGGTTGCTCCGAGTGTGCCGACGGGGCAGGATGCGCCGGTGCGCCGCATGCTGCTCACCTCCGCCGGCGTCCGGAACGCCGCCATCCACGATGCGCTGCTCGACCTGCTCGGCCGTCCGATCGAGGACTGCACTGCGTTGTGCATCCCGACCGCGATGTATGGCCATCCCCATGCAGGGCCCGGCAAGGACGTGTGGGAGTTCGTCGCAGGGCGCTCCGAACAGCCGATGGTGGAACTGGGCTGGAAGTCGGTGGGGCTGCTCGAGTTGACGGCGCTGCCCAGCATCGACGCGTCGAAGTGGGTGCCCCTGGTCCGACAGGCGGATGTGCTGCTCGTGTCGGGCGGCGACGCCCTCTACCTGTGCCACTGGATGCGAGTGTGCGGGCTGACCGATCTGTTGCCTCAGCTCGACGACACGGTGTGGATGGGCATGAGCGCGGGCAGCATGGTGATGACGCCGCGCATCGGCAAGGAGTTCGTCGGCTGGCAACCGCCCGACGGCGGCGACCGTGCGCTCGGCCTGGTCGACTTCTCGATCTTCCCGCACCTCGACCACGAGTCGCTGCCCGAGAACACGCTGGCGAACGCGACGAAGTGGGCCGCCGGTCTCGACGGCCCCGCGTACGCCATCGACGACGAGACCGCCATCCGCGTGGTCGACGGCGTCGTCGACGTCGTGTCCGACGGGCACTGGCACCGGTTCGACGCGTAGGGGTCGACGCGCGCGAGGCGCCCGGCTGGGTGCCGGACGCCTCGTGTGGTTCTCGTGGGGTGGTAGCGAAATAGATGAAAGCCCTGCTCAGAGGGCGTGGCGCGGGACTGTCTCGGCGAGGCCGTCACACGCCAAACTCCGCTCGTTCACACGGCATCGCTCCACCGGCGCGTGTCGTCGTGAACGCTGGCAGCCACTTGCACAGGAGCGCCATATCGAAGCTCTGCTCGGCCGATCTGTGATCGCTGGCACGGATTCACTCGCTCGTCGAGTGGATCGGTGACTGCGCCGCGATTTGCCCACGAAACTCCCTGGGGAGTCTTCTCACGTCCAGTGATCGCACTTGCGCGGAGCGCACAGAGCGGGCATTAGGTGCGGGTTCATCCACGACGCCGCGCAGACGAGCGGGTGGTGCCTGCGGCCTCCGGGACCCCCATCTGTGGTGCCCAGCGCTGAGTCGCGGTCGGTTGAATCTGCTCGCGAGTGTGGGCGTGGGCGCAACAATGGTTCTGTGGATGGGCGTATGAAACCTTGTTGTGTGTTCGGGAGTCTGTAGAGGTATGACGCAGTCCGCAGCCGAGAACCCTGCGAGGGCTTCCGCGGTGGTCTCGTTTGTCCCATCGGATCGCGGGTACGCGGACCTCTTCGCCGAGCAGCAGCGGGCGATCTTCCGGTTGGCGGTGATGCTCTGTGGCGACGCCTACGTCGCCGAGGAGGTTACGGCCGAGGTGTTCGCCAGGGTGCTCCCGAAGTGGCGACGCGGCGGTGTGACTGACCCGGTGTTCTACCTTCGCCGAGCGGTGATCAACGAAGTTCGTTCGCGACATCGCCGACGGGCCAATGAGCAACGCGCGCTCGCCCGACATACGGCGCGTGAGGAACACATGCAGCATGAGCCAGCAGCGATCGGGCTCAGTGAACCCTTGGTGACCGCCTTGCAGCGGTTGTCAGTTCGGCACCGGGCAGTCCTCGTGCTCCGCTTTCACGACGACCTGTCCGAGGCGGAAGTGGCACGAATCCTGGGCTCGCCCGTCGGAACGATCAAGGCACAGACCAGCAGGGCGCTTGCCGCGCTGCGAACACTCCTGGAGGAACAACGATGAACCCCACAGACCTCGATTTCGGTCACGAGATCGGACGTGAACTCAGGGCCGCCAGTGCGCTGCACAGCCCTCCGGTGGGGCTGTATCCGAAGGTTGCCGAACGTCAACGCCAACTGGAACGACGACGCGCCGGCTACAGAGCGAGTGCCGTCGGGCTCGCTGCGGTAGCGACCATCGGCGGCATCACATGGGCCCAGAGCACCCGCAGCGGGACCACCGCCGGACAACCCGACGCAGATGCCCTCGCACTCGTCCCCTCCCCGAATCCCGATCTCATCGACGCGTACCCGATCGTCGACTCAGTGCCCGGCGTCGGGGCCAGTTACGGAGTGACTACCACTGACGACGGGTGGAGCGGGACCGTCGGAGTTCCGCAGCAGGACGGCGCCCCGGCATCGATCATCGGGATCCAAGCCTTTCCGACCGGGCGGGACGCCAGCATGTTCCCGAGCAGCGCCGGCCGAGTCGACGGTGTCAGCGAAGAAGCGGTGCCGAATGGCTTGACCCGACTCGTGTGGAAGGTCGGTGAGCATCCGATGAGCCTGTTCGGGGAGAACGTTGACCTGATGTACCAACTCGTCGACATCATCCAACCGACCGCACCAACGGCAACACGCGGCGGCTACACCTTCACCGAGGCACTGCCGGGTGGCCTTGTCGAACTCGAGCCCCCCTACCACCTCGTCCCGATCGCCAACCCGATGGTCGACACCAACGACACGGCGGGCACCTTCGTCGCTACGGTCCTCCACGGTCCCCTGCTCAACACCCTCCTCATCGGTGGCGTCACTCACTTCGAGCCGATTTCGATCAACGGTCGTGCTGGCTATCGGTCAACCACCGGCGCCCCGACGATCGTCCTCGCCCTCAGCAGTGACGAGACCCTCTACGTTCACAGCGAGACCTTCACGATCGACCAACTCACTGCGGCCGCGAAGACAATCGCCATCACGGACGAAGCCACGTGGAAGGCCCACTACAACACCGATCAACCAACCATTGGTGCAACGACCACCCTGCCTGGTAACGGATAGTCGGCCGCATGGCGCCAGGACGACACGCCGCAGCCGCCATCTGCGAGAGCCACTGGCGCCCATAGCTGCCGCTACGAGCGGGTTGGCGGGCTGCAAGGGCGGTGAGCAGCCTGGCGTCGGCCTATCGCTGTTGACCGATCCTGAGAGTGAATGCAACGTTCCGTGGGGTCGTGGCATCAGGGATGATGTGAGGCTTGTGTCGGCTA
>SXKB01000300.1 GCA_005778215.1 Actinomycetota bacterium
GCCATCGCGTGCGCCACGGCGATGGCCGCCGTGTCGGATCCGTCGGTGCCCACCACGATGTTGTCGTACATGCGGCGGAGCCTGCCATCTGCGAACTGGGCACTCAACTGTGCAGTGCCACCACCGGTGCGAAGTGGCTGCGCTTCACCGTCTTCATCGCGAGTTGCGAGGTGAGCGTCTGCACGTGCGGCAGGCGCGCCAGGTGGTCCATGTAGAGGGCCTCGAAGCTCTCGGCGTCGGTGGTGGCGATGCGCAGCAGATAGTCGGGCTGCCCCATCATCCGCATCACCTCCACCACGTCGTCGATGGCCTGCACCGCCGCCTCGAACGCAGTCATCGACTCGCGGGTCACCTCCGAGAGCGTCACCCACACGAGCGGCTCGTAGCCGCGACCCGTGGCGCGCCGGTCGACGAGCGCAGTGTAGCCCTGGATGATGCCGTCGGCCTCGAGTTGACGCACCCGGCGCAGACATGGCGAGGGGCTGAGTCCCACCCGCTCGGCGAGTTCGAGGTTGGTGAGCCGGCCGTGCTGCTGCAGTTGGTCGATGATGGCGCGATCGATGGCATCCATGGCAGATGATGCTACGCCAAGTGCACGACGCGGCGATCTTCGCCACCATCTGCGGCAGCGGAACCGGCATACTTGCCCATCATGGAGCCGCAGTTCGACGTCGTCTGGCCGAAGTCCCCACGCGGAGTGCAACGCCGCCGCCCCGCCACCCGCCTCACGTCGCTCGACGGCGCACGGGTCGGGTTCGTGTGGGACTTCATGTTCCGTGGCGAGGAGATCTTCCCCGTCGTCGCCGATGCGCTCACGGCCCGGTTCCCCGGGGTGCAGATCGTCGGCTACGACACGTTCGGCAACATCCACGGCCCCGACGAAGTGGCCCTGGTGGAAGCCATGCCCGGCACGCTCGACGAGCACTCCATCGACGCGGTGGTGGTGGGCAACGGCTGTTGAGGCAGCTGTACGCCCGCCGTGTTGCGGGCATCCGTTGCAGCAGAAGCCGCCGGCGTGCCGTCGGTGTCGTTGGTGTGCGAAGGATTCGAGCGTCAGGCGTCGGCCACCGCTCGTGGGCTGGGCTTCGACGGCCTGCCGCTGGCGGTGCTGCGCGGCCACGTCGACGCACAGACCACCGACGAGATGGTGGCCGCCGTCCTCGAGCACACCGTGCCCCAGGTGATCGCCGGGCTCACCACTGCCATCGATCACGACGCGCTCGGTGACGACGAGCCGGCTGCGCTCGACGTGGTGGTGCGCGGTTCGTTCGACGACGTCCAGCGCGCCTTCGTCGAACGCGGCTGGACCGATGGCCTCCCCGTCGTGCCGCCCACCCGCGACCGGGTGGAGGCGTTCATCGTCCCGTCGGGGCACGACCCGTGGCGCATCATCGGCACGGCTCGCCCCTCCGGCCGTGACATCACCGTGTGGAGCGTGGCGGTGAACGGTGTGATGGCGGGGTGCCGACCCGACGACCTGCCCGTGCTGCTGGCCATCGCCGAGGTGTTCGCCGACCCGGCCTACGGCGTGGAGCACTCGGGCAACACCACCGGTGCCGATGCGCTGGTGGTGCTGAACGGACCGGTGATCGCCGACCTCGGCTTCCACCACGGTGCGGGTGCACTGCGCGAAGGCGCGGCCCCGAACACGTCAGTGGGCCGCTGGGTGCGGCTGTTCCAGCGCAACGTGTGCGGCTTCACCGCCGACGAGCACGACAAGGGCACGTTCGGCAACAGCACCCGCGTGGTGTTGGCCGAGGACGAGGCGGCGCTCGCCGAGATCGGCTGGCCGAACGTCGCCACCGACCTGGGCGCCGCGGCCGGCACCGACGCGGTGAGCGTGGCGCGCATCAATGGCGGCCTCATCATCGGCAGCGTGTTCGGCGCCACTCCCGAGGCCGTGCTCCCCTACCTGGCCGACGGTCTCGTGCGCGTCACCGGGTGGGAACTGACGCACGTGTACGGCCTGGGCCAGGGCCACTACCGACCGTTGTTGGTGCTGTCGCCGCTGCTGGCCCGCGTGTTCGCCCGGGCGGGTTGGTCGAAGGCCGACGTGCGCGAGGGCCTGTTCCGGCACGCGCGCATCACGGCGCAGCGGTTCGAGCAGTACATCGGCGAGTGGTCGAACCTCACCGCCGGCCGTCGCACGCTGGTCGACCTCGCGGCGCACGGCCTGGTGCCACCGGTGTTCGCCGAGCGCGACGACCCACAGCGTCTGGTTCCCATCGTCACCTCGCCCGACCACTTCGTGATCGCCGTGGCCGGCGACCCGAACCGGGCGAACGCGTTCGTGATGAGCAACGACGGACAGCACGGGTGGTGGACCACCAAGCCCGTCGATCGCAGCTACTCGGCCGACCTCGTGTGCCGGGTGGACGACCGAGACGCCTGCCGCTGATCAGCCGCCGGTGCGGCCGCTCGCGATGCTGCACACCACTTCTCGGTGCAGACACAGGCGCACCTCGCGCTCGAGGCGTTCCTGGTCCCAGCCGTTCATGAAGTCGGCGTGGCCGCTCATCAGCCCGCCGCTGGCGAGCATCAGGCCCTCGGTGCTGCCCGAGTGCGGGTACTCCACGCTGAACTGCAACTGCGGCACGGGCACCGGATGGCTCTCGGGGCACGCGCCCTTCGAGCTGTAGGCCACGTGCGCCTTGTGGTCGTCGCTGTCGAGGTTGGCCCCGTCCCAGCAGTCGGGGAAGGTCACCAACAGGCGGAGGTTGCGCGTCTCGCCGCACTCGGGTGGCAGCACTTCGCGGGCGATGCCGGTGCCGCACGACCACGCGACGATGGACACCGGCTGTTCGGTCTCGGCGCCGGCGTTGCCGGCGATCATCACCAGTCCGGCAGGAAAGGCCTGCACCGTGGTGGGATCGACGTCGATGCCGGCCCGGTAGTACGCCACGCTCTTCACGGGCTCGAGCATCTCGCCGTCGCGCAGCAGCGCCGGCGCCCAGTACGCAGCCAGGTCGAGCTGCTGATCGCACGTGGTGCCGTGCTGTGCGAGCGACTCGACGGTGCTGTCGGCGTCGACGCCGTCGTTGCCGAAGAACACGTGCAGGTGGCTGGCCCCCGGTTCGCCCGGGTACACGATGGGATCGTCCATCGCCGAATGGCTGAAGCCGCACTCCACCACGAACTGGGGCACGCCACCCTGCGGCCCGGCGATCGGCCGGTCGGGCTGACCGAGCGAGGTCGCGTCGGTGTGGACGTGGTGGTGTTCGGTGGCGGTGCTCGCCGCGTCGTCACCGGTGCTGCTGCACGCGGCGAGCGACGCGACGAACACGGCGACCAGCGCGGTTCGTCGCATGCCGACCGATCAGGACGACTTGGCCGGCACGTAGATCGCGGCCACGTCCACCTCGTACGGCACGTCGGTGGCGGGCTTGGCCGGTGCCGTCTCGGCGTCGGGCATGTTCTCCTGCGGCTGCAGTTCGGGCAGCGGGGCGGTCTTCCAGTCCACCGACGGCGGCGCAGTCTCCACGTCGATCAGCCACTGCACGATGTCGTACGCACCGAGGGTCCAGTCGCCGGTGCCGGTGCCGTCGCACGGGGCGAGCGTCTGCAGGTCGGTGGGGCTGGTGGTCTCGGCCGTGTTGCCGCTGAAGCAGTTGCCGAGCGTGGACAGGTCGGAACCGGCGGACGCGACCATCAGGTCGAACAGGCGGTTGCCGCCCACGACGTTGCCGATGATGCGGTTCTGCTGGGCATCCCACAGGATCGGGCCGCCCGGATCCTCCGGCAGCTCCTTCTTCTGGTCGACGCACGGGGTGTCCCACTCGTCCTCGGTGGGCACGCCGTCGTTCGGGTCGTCCTCCAGGAACGGCACGGCGGCGATGCCGGTCTTGTCGTGGTCGTACACCAGGTTGCGTTCGATGTCGTTGCGCACGCCGCCGGCCACCAGGATGCCGTTGCCCATCGCAAGGATGGCCACGTCGATGGCCGGGGTGTCGGCCTGGTTGTTCGAGTACACCTCGTTGCCCACGATGGTGGTCTCTCGCTCGGGGTAGCACAGCTCGTAACTGCCGCTGTTCGGCACGATGCCCGCCCGGTTGAACCGGAACTTCGAGTTGACGATGAGCAGGTTGCCACCCGAGTTGGTGCCCGAGTAGCCGAGACCGTTGTGCTCGCTCACCGTGTCGTCGATGACGGCGTTGCACGGGTAGCACTCGCCGATGTAGATGCCGGCGTCGGGGCTGCCTGCCGCGTAGATGTGCTCGAGCTGGCCGTTCATGCTGTCGAACGCATACACGCCGTAGTCGCCCGTGCGATAGGCGGTGAGGTACGAACCGCGGTAGCCCTCCACACCGGTCCAGAAGAAGCCGTTGTGGGTGTAGTTCATCGCGGTCATGTTCTCGACCGTCACACCGTTGGCGCCGAGGATGCGGATGCCGTTCTCGAGTTCGAAGTTGCCGTCGAGGATCACCGTGTTGCGGTCGACGCCGCGGATGGTGAGCTCGTCGGTCTCCACCTGCACGGCCTCCTGGTACGTACCGGGCTGCACCAGGAGGAGGTCGCCGGGCACCGCTGCGTCGACGGCCTCCTGGATGGTGGCGTAGTCGTCGGGCACCGTGATGGTGCCGTCGGATCCGGCAGTGGTCTCCGGTGCCGACGTGGTGTCGGATCCGGCAGTGGTCTCCGCCGCCGGTGCGGTGGTGGACGCCGAGTCCTCCGAACCACCGCACGCCACGAGGACGAGTGCGGCGGCTGCGAGGCCGGCCAGGAGACGACGATGCATGTGGGTGATCCTTCGTTGCTCGGTGAGACGGTTCATGGTGCGGTGACGACGATGGTGCCGAACATGCCGGCGGTGCTGGAGCCGTGGATGCTGCAGTAGTAGACGTACGTGCCCGGCGTGTCGAACACGTGCGAGTACACGTCCTCGGGCAGGAAGTCGGCCTCGAGCACACCCCACGTGGTGGCCTTCGGGTCGTCCTCGGGCAGCACGTTGTGCGGGTTGCGGCCGTTGTTCGTGAACACCACTTCGGTGCCCGCCACGATCTCCAACGGCTGCGGGAGGAAGTTGTTGTCGATGGCCAGCACATCGGCCGTCGCCCCGTTCGCCGGGTACGTGACGGCGTCGTCGGGCTGCGAGTCGGCCACGGTGGTGGTGGACCCCGTCAGGCTGTCGTCGCCGTCGGCACCGCACGCCGCGAGACCGGCGACGAGCGCGGCAACGACCGCGAGCTTCCACTTCCGCACGAACACTTCCTCCCCCTCGCGAGTGGCCCTGTTGGGCACACCCGACGAGCGGACTCTAGTGTGCGCCGGGTGACGGACGACGAAACGGTGGAACCCGGACCGACCTCGAGGACGGGGCCGATCTGGCTCGTCCTGTTCGTCGCACTGGTGGTGTGCACCAACATCGCCGCCGCCACTTGGGCGAGCCTCGACGACGAGCATCCGCTGCAACTGCTGATGCTGTCGTCGCGGAATCGCTATCTCGTGCTCACCGTGCCGTCGGTGTCGTCACCGCTGGCGTGGGCGCTGATCGGCGCGTTGCGGTTGCTGCTGGCCGCCGTGGTGTGCCACATGATCGGCCGCGTGTACGGCGACCGTGCGCTGCGTTGGTTCTGGCGCTTCCTCGGCATGCCGCAGGAGCAGGTGGCCAAGTTCGAGCAGCAGATCGCGAAGGCGGAATGGTTCGTGGTGCCGTTCTTCGTGGGCAGCAACCTCGTGTGGGCCCTCACGGGTGCCGCGGCCACGCCGTGGAAGCGGCTCGCCCCGATGTTCGCCATCGGCGTCACCGCTCGGCTCGCGCTGCTGTGGTGGCTGTCGAAGGCGTTCGAGGAGGAGTTGCGCAGCGTCATCGACTGGACGAACCGGTACCAGCTCTGGATCATCATCGGCTCGGTGGCCATCGTGGTGCTGGTGAACGTGCGCAATTTCCGCAACGGCCGGTGACGCGCACCCCCTGCGGGGACTGCTAGACACTGCACCCATGGCTCAGACTGCACTTGGTGGCAACCCCGTTCAGACCGTCGGCGACCTCCCTTCGGTGGGCGCGCCCACCCCGTCGTTCACGCTCACGAAGGGCGACCTGTCCGACCTCACGCCGGCCGATCTCGAGGGCAAGCGCGTCGTGCTGAACATCTTCCCCAGCATCGACACGCCCACGTGCGCCACGAGCGTGCGTCGTTTCAACGAGATCGCCTCGGGCCTCGACAACACCGTCGTGGTGTGCGTGGCCGCCGATCTGCCGTTCGCGATGGGCCGCTTCTGCGGCGCCGAAGGCCTCGGCAACGTGGTCACCGCCTCCACGTTCCGCAGCGACTTCGGTGATGCGTACGGCGTGAAGCTGGCCGACGGCAAGCTCGCCGGCCTGATGGCTCGCTCGGTGGTCGTGCTCGACGAGCACGGCACCGTCATCCACAGTCAGCTCGTGCCCGAGATCGCGCAGGAGCCCGACTACGACGCTGCCATCGCCGCCCTCGCCTGACGCCCTTCCCGGGTGACGGTCAGATACCCAGCAGGGGGTCGAGGCCGAGGGTGAGGCCCGGGTGCTCGTGCACCTTCTTGCACGCCAGTACCACGCCGGGCATGAAGCTGACGCGGTCGTAGCTGTCCTGGCGGATGACGAGGGTCTGTCCCTCCGCGCCCAACACCACCTCCTGGTGGGCCACCATGCCGCGCATCCGCACGGCGTGCAGGTGGATGCCCGCCGGGCCCACGCCGCCACGCGCCCCGGGGAACACCTCGTGCTGCGTGGGGTCGGCGGCCCACGTGTCGGAGGCCGCCGCCATGCGCTGGGCGGTCACCACCGCCGTACCCGACGGGGCGTCGATCTTCTTGTCGTGGTGCAACTCGATGATCTCGGCCGTGTCGAAGAACGGTGCGGCCAGCTCGGCGAAGCGCATCATCAGCACCGCGCTGATGGCGAAGTTCGCGGCGATGAGGCAGTTGGTGCCACTGAACTCGCTGCGGAACGCCTCGAGGTCGGCGTCGGTGAACCCGGTGGTGCCCACGACCGCGTGCATGCCGTGCATGGCCAGCCACGGCAGCGTGATGCGCGCCGCTGCGGCCACGGTGAAGTCGACCACCACCTGACAGTCGGCATCGGCGAGGGCGCGCAGTTCGGCGGCGATCATGACGCCGTGCACCTCACGCCCCACGGCGTGTGGGTCGACCGCGGCCACCAGTTCGAGTGCCGGATCCGCGGCCACCGCATCGCACACCGTGGCACCCATGCGGCCACCGGCACCCACCACTCCGACTCGAATCGCGCTCATGCCTGTGACGGTAGTCCCTGGTCCCACCCGGGCACCGATGGGATAGAACAGGCACATGAGCAGCTTCTTCGACAAAGCCAAGGACAAGGCCACGCAACTGGCGAACCAGGCCAAGGAGAAGGTCGACGAGACACAGAACAAACGCAAGGCCGACGACCTCCTCGACGACATCGGCCGCATCGTCTACCGGCAGCGCACCACCGGCGTCACCGAACCGGGGGACGACGCGGCGATCGACGCGCTGGTCGCCGAACTCACGGCGCTGGCCGAGCTGGGCACCGACATCCTGGGCACCAAGCCGGCGGTGTCAGCCTCGCCGTCGGCGCCGGTCGGCAACCTGCCGCCCCCGCCGGCGCCGTCGCCCATGCCGGCCCCCACACCCATGCCCACGCCGATGCCCGAACCCGGCAACAGCTGAGTTCACCCGACGGTCAGTCGGGCCCCACCGTCACCACGATCGGGTCGGTGGTGAGCACCTCGGCGATCACCTCGCGCACCGCGTCGTGGTCGACCGCGGCCCATCGGGCCACCTGTCCGTCGATGTCGCGCACGGTACCCGTGGTGATGAGCTGGCCGGCCGTGCGCGCCATGCGAGCACCCGTGTCCTCGAGGCCCAGTTCGAACGCACCGGTGAGGTAGCCCTTCGCCACGTCGAGTTCGTCGTCGGTGATGCCGTCGGCGATGAGCTTGTCGATCTCGGCGCGCAGCAGCGCCTGCACCTCGTCGGCGTGCTCGGGTTGCGTGCCGGCGTACATCTGGAACACGCCGGCATCGGCGTAGCTCGACACGCCCGAGTACACGGCGTACGCCAGACCACGGCGTTCGCGGATCTCCTCGAACAGGCGGCTCGACAGGCCACCACCGAGCACGTGGTTCACCACGTCGAGCGCTTCACGGCGGGGGTCGAGCCGCGCCAGCGACCGGCCGCCCATCACGATGTGCACCTGTTCGGTGTCGTCGGGGATGGTCTGGCCCGCGCCCAGCGCACCGGGCGCCACCCGAACCGGGCGTTCGCCACCCAGGGCGACGTCGGCGAACGCGGCCTCCACCAGCGACAGGAGCTCGTCGTGCTCGAGCGGCCCGACGGCCGTGACCACCATGTTGTTGGCCCGGTAGTGCTGTCCGAAGAAGCCGCGCACGTCGTCGGGCGTGATGGCCTGCACGTGGGCACGGTCGCCGCCGGGATCGCGTCCCAACGAGTGCCCTTCGAACACGCGGGCCGCGAACGTGCGATGCGCGACGTCGTCGGGCGAGTCGTCGTCCATCGCCAGTTCCTCGAGGATGACCTGACGTTCCGCGTGCACGTCGTCGTCGCGCAGCGCCGGCCGGGTGAGCACGTCGCCGAGGAGTTCGATCCCGAACTCGGCATGCCGTGCCGGGAGGCGGCAGTAGTACGCCGTGTACTCCTTCGACGTGAACGCGTTGAAGTCGCCGCCGCGGCGGTCGACGCCGCGGGACAGCTCCTGCGCCGAGCGGGTGTCGGTGCCCTTGAACAACAGGTGCTCGAGGAAGTGGCTGACACCGCTGACGGCGTCGGGCTCGTCGCGCGAGCCCACTCCCACCCAGACACCGGTGGCCACCGACAGCGTGCCGGGCACGCGTTCGGTGGCCACCGTGAGGCCGGAGCTCAGTTGGGTGATCCGAAGATCGGTCATGCGATGCCGGGGACCGGTTCGGTCACGAGTGCGTGATCAGCGGTGACGACGACGACCGCCACGATCGCCGCCACGACCACCACGGTCGCCGCCACGATCGCCGCCGGCGTTGCCGCCGCTCTCGCCGCCGGGGCCGAGGTCGCCCAGCTCGCCGGCGAGTTCGGCGTCGAACGCGTCGTCGAAGCTGACGGCCACGGCGCCGTCGACCGGCGGGGCGCTCTCGCGCGGCGCACGGTCGCGGTCGCGACCACCACGGTCACGGTCGCGGCCACCACGATCGCCACGGTCGCTGCGCTCACCGCGGTCACCACGGTCGGACGACGACGCTGCGCCCTCGGGAATCACCGGGTCCCAGCTCTCACCGGGGGTGAGGCTGACCTTGCCCTTCTCGTCGATCTCCTCGACGATGACCTCGATCTCCTGACCGAGCGTGAGCACGTCCTCGACGTTGTTGATGCGCTTGCCCTTGCCGAGCTTGCTGATGTGCACCAGACCGTCGCGGCCCGGGAGGATGTTGACGAACGCACCGAACTTGGTGATGTTCACCACGCGACCCGGGTAGCTCTTGCCGAGCTCGGCCATGGGCGGCGACACGATGGCCTGGATGCGGGCCTTGGCCTCTTCCATCCGCCACGCCTCGACGGCGCCGATGGTGACGATGCCCTGAGCGCCGTCGTCGTCGACGGCGATGTCGGCGCCGGTCTCCTGGACGATGGTGTTGATGACCTTGCCCTTCGGCCCGATGACCTCACCGATCTTGTCCATCGGGATGGTGATGGTGATGATCTTCGGCGCCGTGGCGGCCACTTCGTCGCGGGGAGCGGCGAGGCAGGCGTTCATGTTGTCGAGGATCTGCGTACGGGCTTCCTTGGCCTGGTCGAGCGCGGCGGCCA
>SXKB01000301.1 GCA_005778215.1 Actinomycetota bacterium
ACGTTGTGGTGGCTCTTGATGACGGCAGCCGTACCGTCGCTGCCACCGCTCTCGATGACGTCGGGGTACAGCGTGCCCTGCACCAGCCACTCGGCGTCACTGAGGCCACCGGTGTGCTCCTCGAAGATGCGGATGAACAGCTCGCCGATGATCTTCCGCTTCGCCTCCGGTTCCACCACGCCGGCGAGCTTCTCGAAGTAGCGCGGCCCGGCGGTGACGTGGATGAGCTCGATGCCCATGTTGCGCTTGAACGTCTCGACGATCTGATCGCTCTCGTTCAGCCGCATCAGCCCGGTGTCGACGTAGATGCACACCAGCTGGTGGCCGATGGCCTTGTGCACCAGTGCCGCAGCGACGGCGCTGTCGACACCGCCGCTGAGCGCGCAGATCACCTTGCCGGTGCCGACCTGCGCACGCACGGCAGCCACCTGCTCGTCGATGATGCTGGCCATGGTCCAGGTCGGTTCGCACCCGGCGAGATCGTGGAGGAACGTCTGCAGCACGGCCATGCCGAACGGGCTGTGCACCACCTCGGGGTGCCACTGCACGCCCCAGATCTTCCGCCCCGGATGCTCCATCGCGGCGACCGGTGCGTCGGGGGTGGACGCCGTGCACACGAAGCCCTCGGGCGGCACGGTGACCGCGTCGAAGTGACTCATCCACACGTCCTGCTCGTCGGGGGTGCCGTCGAGCAGGGTGGAGCTGCCCGCGCGGGTGACCTTCGCACGGCCGTACTCGCCGCGCAGGCCGCGGCCCACGGTGCCGCCGAGCTGCTGGGCGATGAGCTGCACGCCGTAGCAGATGCCCAGGATGGGAATGCCGAGGTCGTAGATGGCGGGGTCGAGGGCGGGCGCACCCTCGACGTGCACGCTCTTGGGACCGCCGCTGAGGATGATGGCCGTGGGCTGCCGTTCGGCCACCTCGGCCGCCGTGATGCGGTGCGGCACGATCTCGGAGTAGACGTTGAGCTCACGGACCCGACGTGCGATCAGCTGGGCGTACTGCGCCCCGAAATCCACCACCAGAACCGAGTCCGAACGCTGCGCCATCGCCCCGATGGTAGGGGCTGGGGGTGGGGTCGGGTCACATCCGTGCCGCAGGGCGACCCGATTTCGGCGACCGCGGTGCGAATCGCCCGGATCGCTGCGACGATGTGGGCATGGCGCGAATGACTCGTGTGATGTGCTCGGCCGCGGTCGCCCTCGTGGTGCTCGCCGGATGCGGTGGCGACAACGCCTTCGACGCTGCGAAGAACGAGGCGACGGCCTCCACGGTGTCGGGCAGCGACACCGACGGCGCAGGCGAGAACGTGTTCCTGCCCGAGGGCAACCTCAGTGACTGCGTCGGCACCGTCGAGCGCCCCAACTGCGGCAGCACCGAGAAGGGCGGCACGGGCACGTACCTCACCCTCGGCCTGCTGGTGCTGGGCCTCGCGTTCATCTTCTGGCGCATCAGCATCGGCATCCGCAAGCGCGACGCCGTGATGAACTCCGACGCCACCGTCGCCGCGGTCGATGCCGGCGCCCCGGTGCCGTACGACCCGACCGTGGGCGCCGCACCCGCGTCGCCCACCGCGCCCGCCGCGCCCACCGACACCCAGCCCGACTGACGGGTCAGCGCGCGGCCAGCAGGTCGCTGCAGAACGCCGCGGTGCCGCTCACCAACGCGTGCGGCGCTTCCCACGGCACGAAGTGACCGCAGTCGCGCAGCAGGAACGGCCCGACGTGGCGTTCGAACACGGCGGCGGCCATGCGATCGAACGCCGGGTACAGCACATGGTCGCTCTGACCGAACAGCACCAGCGTGGGTGTGCGGTCGTTCGCGCCGAGCATGGTGGGGCCCGAACGAGCCGACTCGTGGAACGAGCTCTCGTAGCCGCCGAAGCTGGCGCGCAGGTGCGCCGCATCGCCGAACGGTTCGGTGTGGAAGTCGACCACGCCGTCGCCGGCGAACGCGCCCGGGTGCGCCCAGAACCGGCTGGTGTAGAACGTGGCGATGTACCGTCGGCGCTGCTCGGGCGACACGAGTTCGGCCGCCAGACCGTCGGCGTCGAGGCCCTGGCGGATGAAGTAGTCGGCCGCCTCTCGCGGTGCTCGGGTGCCCTCGATACCCGCCATGCGGTCCTTCAGGTACGGCAAGGGCGAGTTGAACAGCACCATCCGGTCCACCCAGTCGGGGTACCGCAACGCGAGGTCCTGCACGACCGGGCCACCCAGGTCACCGCCGAGCACCACCACCTTGTCGTGGCCGAGCACGTCGTGGACGAGCGAATACAGGTCGAGGCTGTGTGCGGCCACGTCGTGGAAGCCATCGGGCGACACTTCGCTGTCGCCGAAGCCACGCAGGTCGGGCACGATGACCTCGAACCCGGCCGCCACCAACGGCTGAATCACCCGCCAGAAGATGCGCTTGCTCTCGGGCCAGCCGTGCACGCACAACAGCGGCACGCCGCCCATGCCCTCGCGCACGTACGCCTGGGCGAATCCCCGCGGCGACGCGGTGTGCACCGCGAAGCGCGTCGGGTCGATGTCGGGATGCAGGCCGTCGCTCATGTCGCGCACCGTACCGCCCCCTGCGCGGGCACTGTGCGTCGGAGATGGTGCCGCATTAGCGTCGACCCGCGTGACACCTGAAGAGTTCCGCCGGCACGGCCACGCCCTCGTCGAATGGGTCGCCGAGTACCTCGAGTCCGTGGAGCAGTACCCGGTGGGCAGCCAGGTGCAGCCCGGCGAGATCCGGGCGATGCTGCCCGAGCACCCGCCCACCGAACCCGAGCCGTTCGAAGCGGTCATCGCCGACCTCGATCGCGTGGTCGTACCCGGACTCACGCACTGGCAGCATCCGAGCTTCTTCGCCTACTTCCCGGCGAACATCAACCACGCGTCCATCCTCGCGGAGTTGGTCACGGCCGGCATCGGCGTGCAGGGCATGAGCTGGGTCACCAGCCCGGCGTGCACCGAGATCGAGACGTTGATGATGGACTGGATGCAGGAGCTGCTCGGTCTGCCCGAACGGTTCCGCAGCACCAGCGCCAACGGCGGTGGCGTCATCCAGGGCTCGGCCAGCGAGGCCACGCTCACCTCCATCCTGGCTGCACGCTGGCGCGCCACGGGTGGCGCGGTGAACCACGTCGGCGACACCACCAAGCTCATCGCATACGCCACCTCGCAGGCCCACAGCAGCATCGAGAAGGGTCTGCGCATCGCCGGCATCGGCACCGAGCAGACGCGCATCGTGCCCCACGACGGCGCGTTCGCGATGCGGGCCGACGAGCTGCGACGGATGGTGGAGGCCGACATTGCCGCCGGCCTGGTGCCGTTCTGGGTGTGCGCCAACCGCGGCACCACCAGCTCGATGGCGATGGACCCCGTCGGCCCCATCGCCGAGGTCGCCCGCGCCCACGGCATGTGGGTGCACGTCGACGCGGCGATGAGCGGCATCGCGGCACTGGCGCCCGAGTTGCGATGGGTGCACGACGGCGTGGAGTTGGCCGACAGCTACTGCACCAACCCCCACAAATGGATGGGCGTCAACTTCGACTGCGACCTGTTCTACACCGCCGACCGTCACGCGCTGCTGGGTGCGCTCAGCATCCTCCCCGAGTACCTGCGCTCGGCCGCCGCCGAATCGGGTGCGGTGATCGACTACCGCGACTGGCAGATCCCGCTCGGTCGCCGCTTCCGCTCGTTGAAGCTGTGGTTCACCATCCGGACGGGCGGTGTGGCCGACGCGATCGACATGATCCGCCGTCACGTGACCCTCACGCAGGAGCTGGCCGCCTGGGTGGCGGCCGATCCCCGCTTCGAGATCGTGGCACCCCATCCGCTGAACCTGCTGTGCTTGCGGCTGCGCGACGGTGATCCCGACGCCAACGCCGCCACCGACGCGATGATCCAGCGCGCCAACGCGAGCGGTGCGTCGTTGTTCACCCGCACGGTGCTCGACGGCACGGTGGCCTGCCGGGTGAGCATCGGTGCCCGCAGCACGGAGCGCCGGCATGTCGAGGACGGGTGGGCACTCCTCCGGAAACTGTCCTAGTTTCGCGGGGTCCACCTCACTCCCCTCGTGCGCGGTGGGCGTTCCACCGATGCACTCCGAGTCCTTCATGCAGAAGGCGATCGTGGTCGCCGCCACGGCACGCCGTCGCACCAGCCCCAACCCGTGGGTGGGGTGTGTGTTGGTGGCCGCCGACGGCCGCACGGCCGAGGGCACCACCGAACCGCCCGGAGGCCGGCACGCCGAGCGGGTCGCGCTCGACGTAGCAGCCGCAGCAGGCATCGACGTCGCCGGCGCGACCGCCTACGTGACGCTGGAACCGTGCAGCCACCACGGACGCACCCCGCCCTGCGCCGACGCCCTCATCGCCGCCGGTGTCGCCCGCGTGGTGGTGGCCGTCACCGATCCCGATCCGAAGGTGAGCGGGCAGGGTCTCGACCGCTTGCGTGCCGCCGGGGTGGACGTGGTCACCGGAGTGCTGGCCGACGAGGTGCACGACCAGTTGGCGCCGTACCTCCACCACCGTCGCACCGGACGACCGTTCGTGGTGCTGAAGGTGGCCACCACGCTCGACGGCCGCATCGCCGCCGCCGACGGCTCCAGCCAGTGGATCACGGGCACTGCCGCGCGCACGGCCGCGCACGAGTTGCGCGCCGACAGCGACGCCATCGTGGTGGGCGCCGGCACCGTGCGAACCGACGATCCGTCGCTCACCACCCGTCTGGTCGACGGGCCGTCGCCACGTCGCATCGTGCTCGGCCACGCACCAGTCGATGCCAAGGTGCACCCGTGCACCGAGTACTCCGGTCCGCTGCCCGAGCTGCTCGACCGACTGGGTGCCGAGGGTGTGCTGCAGTTGATGGTGGAGGGCGGCGCCACCGTGGCCGCCGCGTTCCACTCGGCCGGTCTCGTCGACCGGTACGTACTGCACATGGCGCCGGCCGTGATGGGCGACGGTGCCACCGCCTGGCCGGGCGTGCACACCCCCTCCATGCACCACCTCTGGCGCGGTCGCACTCGCGCCGTCCGTCAACTGGGTGACGACATCGAGATCGTCGTCGAGCCCGAAAGGAACCCACGATGAGCCTCACCACCGACATGAGCCTGCAGCACCGTACGGAGTTCGTGGCCGACGCACCGGTGCCCACCGAGTGGGGCACGTTCCAGTGTCATGCGTTCCGCGGCGCCGACGGCACCGAACACCTCGCGTTCGTACGCGGCGACGTGCGCGGCGACGAGCCCGTCACCGTGCGCGTGCACAGCGAGTGTCTCACCGGCGACGTGTTCGGTTCGCGGCGCTGCGACTGCGGTCCGCAGCTCGCCGCCGCCATGCAACTGGTGGCAGCACTCGACCGCGGCGCCGTGGTGTACCTGCGAGGGCACGAGGGGCGCGGCATCGGCATCGGCAACAAGATCAGCGCCTACGAGTTGCAGGATCGCGGCCTCGACACGGTCGACGCGAACCTCGAGCTGGGCCTGCCGGTCGACACGCGCGAGTACGACGTCGCGGCGCACGTGCTGGCACACCTCGGCGTGCAGCAGGTGCGGCTCATCACCAACAACCCGGCGAAGGTGCACGGTCTGCGCGCCGCGGGCATCGACGTGGTGGACCGGGTGGAACTGCCGCTGCACGTCACCCCCGAGAACGAGCGGTACCTGCGCACCAAGCGCGAACGCATGGGGCACGAGTTCGACCTCTGAGCGGGTTGTCGGTCGCGACGAGCGCCGGTTGAATCGCCCGCACGCCCGCCACGGGCGTACGAAGAGGAGCATCACATGCGTCGTCACGCAGCAGTGCTCGTCGCGGTCACGAGTGTCCTGACCGTCCTCTTGCCGGCGATCGCCGGCCCCACCACCGCCCAGGCGGCCACCCACACGGCGGCCTCCGACTGGGCGTTCGTGCAGCGCGAGTTGTTCGAGGTGCCCCTCGCGCAGTTCGTGCAGCACCGCTTCACCGGCGACCGCTGGTTCGACTGGTCGAACGACGGCTGCTCGGCTCCGTTGCTGGGCAGCACCGGCCGTGCCTACAACTTCCACCATGCGTGCATCCGTCACGACTTCGGGTACCGCAACCTGAAGCGACTCGAACAGCGGTACGGCACGGGCCGCACGTACTGGAACGCCACCAACCGGCGTCGTGTCGACCAACAGTTCCTCGCCGACATGAAGGCGCACTGCCGCGCTCGGGCGTTCTGGCTGCAACCGTCGTGCTTCGTGGCCGCGTACACCTACTACTCGGCCGTGCGCGCCGTGGCCGGACCGTGAACCAACGCTGCTAGAGCGCGGGCGGCTCGGGACCGTCGATGTCGTGAGCCGCCCGCAGCAGCTGATGCAGCATCCGTGCCGTCGCGCCCCACACGGTCTCGTCGTCGAGTTCGAAGAAGAACAGCGGGAACTCGCCGTTGGGCGTGTGCCACCACTCCTCGTGGAACGTACCGGGCAGCGTCAGGTCGCGGAGGGGCAACCACAGCACCCGGTCGACCTCGTCGGGGTGCCCTTCCAGGGGTAGCGGTGCGGCCACCCGGCCCACCACCGGCACGATCCAACTGCGGCTCACGAACGTGGAGATCGGGTGCAGCCGCGCCACCACGGAGACCAGCGACGGATCGAGCCCCACCTCCTCGTCCGCCTCGCGCAGTGCTGCCTGCTCGTACGTCTCGCCCGGGTCGAGTCGACCACCGGGGAAGCTCACCTCGCCGCGATGGTTGTTGAGGTGCATCGCCCGCCGGGTGAGCAGCACCTCGGCACCGTCGGGACCGTCGGCCAGCACCACCAGCACGGCTGACGGGCGAGCATCGGCGAAGCGTGGCTCGAACGACTCGGCCTGCGGACGGCCGAGCACGCGTGCGGCCACGTCGTCGGCCGCCACGAGCGGCGCCGGCACCGGCCAGGGCGGCGGGCCACCCGGACGCCAACCGTCGGGGCGGGGGATGTACTGGTTGCCGCCGGGGCGGCGGGCCTCACTGGCCAGCGGGGCTCCAGCCGGTGTCGGCCAGCTGCTGCAGGATCTGCGCTATGCCGGCCGTCTTCATGTTGGCCAGCACGCGGCCAGGGGCCTGCTCGCCGCGCTCCCATTCCTGCCAGGCGGCGATGAGCTTCTGAAGGTCGGGTGCGGGGGCTTCGAACGCCATGCGACCCAGGCTACCGAGGCGGTCGGGATCCGTCGCCCTCAGCTCGGTTCGTCGGTCTTGATGAGCTTGCGCACCGCGTTCACGCCCGAGCCGGCGATGCGACCGGCCGAGCGACCGAGGTCGGTGCTGCGGTCGCCGGTCTTCCCCGCGTCGCCCGTGCCCGGGGCCGGTGCCACCTTGCGTTGCCGCTCGGCATAGCTGCTGCCGAAGAACACCACGATCTGCACCGTGGTGATGGCGAGGATGATGATGCGCGTACCGGCGTCGACCTCGAGCCACGGCTGACCGACCGCCACGAGCGAGAGGCCGATGATGACGATGTCGAACGTGCGGTGCAGTCGGCGGTCGTAGGCACGGAACGCACCGAGCGCACCCTTGGTGAGCGCGGCGTTGAGCATGATGAGCCCGCCGAGCACGGCGGGCACGAGCGGCGTGACGCTCTGCATGCCGCTGGCCACCAGCGCCCCACCGAGGATGTACTCGACGATCTGGTGCATCCAGAACGGGCGCTTCCCTGCTTCGGCCATGCGCCGCAGCCTAACGGGTGAAAAATGAACGACCCCGGAGCGCAGGCTCCGGGGTCGTCGGGGGGACGCAGGGTGGAACCCCGCGAACCGTCACATCATTCCCATACCGGGCATGCCGCCACCCATGCCGGCCGGCGCACCAGCGCCGCCCTTCTCGGGCTTGTCGGCCACGAGGCATTCGGTGGTGAGCACGAGGGCCGCGATGGACGCCGCGTTCTGCAGCGCCG
>SXKB01000038.1 GCA_005778215.1 Actinomycetota bacterium
AACTCGTCGCCCACGAACAGCTGGATGATCTGCGCGGCGCGCTCGGCGTACGAGGCTCCCGGCGCACGCGGCGGGAGGTCGGGCCATTCGGCCGGCACGTACAGGCCGCCGTCGGTGGCGAGACCGGCCAGCAGCGCGTCGGTGAAGCCGAGCTCGGGCGCGGCACCGCGGGTGGACACGTAGCGCAAGGTCAGCCCCCGATCACGCGCAGCAGGCTGCCCACGCTGCGCACCACGTCGAGACTGCGCAGCTCGCGCACCGTCGCCTGCATGGAGGCCTCGCGGGCGCTGTGGGTGATGAACACCAGGCGGGCATCGGGGCCGAGGCCCTCCTGCTCGGCTGCGCGGATGCTCACGTCGTGGCGGGCGAACACCCCGGTGACGGCATGCAGCACGCCCGGGCGGTCGGCCACGTCCATGCTCAGCAGGTACTCGGCCGAGGTCTCGTCGATGGGACGGATGGCCGCTTTGCCGAACGAGCCGATGGCACCGTGCGTGCCGTTGGCCAGGTTGACCGCGGCGTCGATGACGTCGCCGAGCACGGCACTCGCGGTGGGCGAACCGCCCGCACCACGGCCGTAGAACATGAGCGACCCGACCGCCGAGCCCTCGACGAACACGGCGTTGAAGCTCTCGCGCACACTGGCGAGCGGGTGATGGTGCGGCACCATCGTGGGGTGCACACGCACGGCGATCTCGTGCGTCACCGGGTCGGCCTCGGCGATGCCGAGCAGCTTCACCACGTAGCCGAGGCGGGTGGCGATCGCGATGTCGTGGGCCGACACGCGGCTGATGCCCTCGTGGTACACGTCGCCCGCCACCACCTTCGACCCGAACGCGATGGTGGCGATGATGGCGGCCTTGGCCCCGGCGTCGAAGCCTTCCACGTCGGCCGTTGGGTCGCGCTCGGCGAACCCGAGCGCCTGCGCCTCGGCGAGCGCCGCCGTGTAGTCGGCGCCCTCCTCGGTCATCTTCGTGAGGATGAAGTTCGTGGTGCCGTTGATGATGCCCATCACGCGGGTGATGGGCTCGCCGCGGAGGCTCTCTCGCAGCGCACGGATGACCGGGATGCCACCGGCCACCGCGGCCTCGAACAGCAGGTCGACACCGGCGTCGTCGGCCACGGCGTACAGCTCGGTGCCCACGTTGGCCAGCAGTTCCTTGTTCGCGGTGATGACCGGCTTGCCGTTGCGCAGGGCCGTGGTGATGAGCTCGCGGGCCGGCTCGATACCGCCGATGACCTCGACCACCACGTCGATGGACGGGTCGTTCACCACGTCGAAGGCATCGCGGGTGAGCACCCCGTCGGGCAACTGCACCTCGCGCGGGGCGCTGAGGTTGCGCACGGCGACGCGCGCCACCTCCAGCCGTACGCCCGTACGGGCCTCGATGGCGGCGGACTGCGCCCCCACGAGTTCGACGAGGGCGGCCCCGACGTTGCCGCACCCCAGTACACCGAGCCTGATCTGCCGTGTCACGGCGTGCAGGCTACGAGTTCGCGGGGCCGGTCGGGAAACAGTTTGGGTGAACGTGCTCGGTCAGCGGCGGCGTTCGTGCAACCGGCGTACTGCTGCGACCACGTCGTCGTGGTGTGCACGACTGAGGATCGCCCCCTCGCGACGCACCGTCGCCGGGTCGATGTCGAGCAGGCGGTCGACCTTGGCGAAGCTCGGACGACCCTGGCGGTCCCACGGCCCAGTGCCCACGGGCACCTGGTACTGCGGGTGCTTGTCCTTCGACGTGAGGGCCACGCCGAGGAGGTTGCGGCCGTGGCGACCGATGATGGCCACTGGACGGTCCTTGCCCTGACGAGGATCGTCCTCGTAGGGCACCCAGGTCCACACCACTTCACCCGGGTCCGGGTCGCCGTCGAGCTCGGGCGCGTACTCGAACCGGTAGTCGGAGTCGCGCACGTCGGTGGCGCCGGCGCGCGTCGACGGCTTCGTGCCGGAGCGGCCGCTGCCGAACAGTTTCCCGACGAGGTCGAGCACCTGCTGCAGCGCGCTGCGCGCCATGTCAGATCACCTCGCAGCGCACGAGGTCGTCGTACGTCTCGCGGCGCACCACCAACCGCGCGTCGCCGTCGCGTACGAACACCACCGGCGGGCGGGTGAGCTTGTTGTAGTTGCTGGCCATGCTGTGCCCGTACGCACCGGTGACCGGGGTGGCGAGCAGGTCGCCCACGCGTACACCCTCGGGCAGCGCGGCATCGAAGATGAGCACGTCGCCGCTCTCGCAGTGCTTGCCCACCAACCGCGCCCGCTCGGACCGCGAGGCGCCGACCGCCCGGGGGAGGAACGCCTCGTAGCCGCTGCCGTAGAGCACGGGTCGGGGGTTGTCGCTCATGCCGCCGTCGACCGACACGTAGGTGCGCACACCGGGGATGTGCTTCACGGTGCCCACCTCGTACACGGTGACCGCCGCGGCCGCCACGATGCTGCGGCCGGGCTCGACGCTCACATGGCTGCGCACACCCAGTGCCTGGCACGCGTCGAGCAGCACGTTGCCCCACTGGCGGATGCTGGGTGCTTCCTCGCCCTCCACGTACGCAACACCGAGGCCACCGCCGAGCACGAGTTCGGGCAGGTCGAGCGGGTTCGCGAACGCCGCCATCACCTCGGCGGCCTTCGCGAAGTTCGACGCCTCGAACACGTTGCTGCCGATGTGGCAGTGCACGCCCTCGAGCTGCACCGACGGCGAGCGGCGCATGCGGTCGATGGCTCGGTGAGCATCGCCGTTGCCGAGGTTGAAGCCGAACTTGCTGTCGTCCTGACCGGTGGCGATGAACTCGTGGGTGTGGGCGTGCACACCAGGCGTGATGCGAGCCAGCACCTTGGGCACCGGCAGCCCT
The DNA here is from genome assembly GCA_005778215.1 of Actinomycetota bacterium. Classification (GTDB taxonomy): domain Bacteria; phylum Actinomycetota; class Acidimicrobiia; order Acidimicrobiales; family Ilumatobacteraceae; genus UBA668. The sequence goes on from SXKB01000038.1 coordinate 2,851, forward strand.
TCGGCGTGCAGCGCGTCGAGCCGGTCGAGCTCGTCGAAACTGTCGACCACCACGTGCCGAACCTGCGCCGTCAGCGCCATGCGCAGCTCGGCCATCGACTTGTTGTTGCCGTGCAACGCGAGAGCATCGGCAGGCACACCGGCGTGCAGTGCGATGTGCAGTTCGCCGCCGCTGGCCACGTCGAGGTGCATGCCCTCCTCGTACGCCAAGCGCGCCATCGCGCCGCACAGGAACGCCTTCGTGGCGTAGTACGCGCGACCCGGGCCGAACGTCTCGACGGCCTCACGGCAGCGGGCACGCAGGTGCGTCTCGTCGTACACGAACAGCGGCGTGCCGAACTCGGCGGCCAGCTCGGTGATGCGGCGGCCGCCGATGGACAACGAACCGTCGGACTCGACCCGAGCGGTGTCGGGCAGCAGCGACAGGGGCACGGCGTTCACGTCACATCCGTTCCGGCGCGTCGATGCCCAACAGCGCCAGGCCCTGCTCGAGCACGCGGGCAGTCAGGTCGCACAGTGCGAGCCGAGACTCGCGGGTGGCCTCATGCCCGTCCTTCAACACCGGGCACGCCTCGTAGAACGAGGTGAACGTCTGTGCCAGATCGAACAGATACGTGCACAGCTTGTGCGGGCTGAACTTGTCGAGCGTGTCGTGCACCGCGGTGTCGAACTGCAGCAATTGCAGCGCGAGCGCCCGCTCCTGCGGTTCCAGTAGTGCCGGCACCACGTCGCGCACCGAGGCCCGCGCCACGTCGCCGCGGCGGAAGATGCTGCAGATGCGCGCATGCGCGTACTGCAGGTACGGCGCCGTGTTGCCCTCGAAGGAGAGCATGCGATCCCAGTCGAACACGTAGTCCTTGATGCGGTCGCTGCTCAGCTCGGCGTACTTCAACGCGCCGATGCCGATGACCCGCCCGAGCTCGTCACGTTCGTCGACCGACAGATCGGGATTGCGCTCGGCCATCACGGCCCGCCCGCGCTCGATCGCGCCGTCGACCAGATCGAGCAACATCTCGGGCTCGCCGCTGCGGCTCTTCATCATCTTGCGGTCGGCGCCGAGCACACTGCCGTTGTTGACGTGCACGGCACGTGCGGGCGGCACCAGCACACCCAGCATCTCCGACACCTTGAACACCATCTGCAGGTGCTGGCTCTGCGGCGTGCCGATGCAGTACAGGAGCAGCGTGGCGTGCAGCCGCTCGACGCGATCGAGCACGCAGGTGATGTCGCTCGTGGCGTAGTTGAACCCGCCGGTGCGTGCCTGCACGATGAGCGGCAGCGGGTCGCCCTCGCGGTTGGTGAAGCCGGGTATCCACACCACCTTGGCGCCATCGCTCTCGGCGAGCAGTCCCGCCTGGTCGAGCCGTTCCAGCATCGCCGGCATGAGCGGCTGGTAGAAGCTCTCGCCCACGATGTCGTCGCGGCGCAGCAGCACCCCGAGTCGTCCGTACACGACGTCGAAGTAGTCGGCCGACTTGTCGACCAGCTTCTGCCAGATGGCCATCGTGGCCGGGTCGGTGCGGCTCTGCAGCAGCGTGACCCGTGCGCGGGCCCGCTCCTTGAACTCATCGCTGGCGTCGAACTTCGCGCGGGCCGCCTTGTAGAACGCGCTGGGGTCGGACAGGTCGACGGTGAGCTCGGCATCGACACCGCCGAGGTCGATCATGTGCTCGATGAGCATGACGAACTGAGAGCCCAAGTCGACGACGTGGTTCT
>SXKB01000302.1 GCA_005778215.1 Actinomycetota bacterium
GCCCCTTCTCGTTGCCCCGCCAGTAGGCGCCGGCGACCTTCATCCGCTTGAAGTGCCAGAGCTTGCCCGTCGTGGGCACGTGCGGGCCGCGGCACAGGTCGACGAACTCGGGCGTGTTGCGGTACACGCTGATGCTCTCGCCGCTGCCGATCTCGCCGGCGTCGTCGCTGTCGGCGGCACCCGACGACACGCGCTCGATGATCTCGCACTTGTAGGGCTGATCGGCGAACACCTGCAAGGCCTCGGCCGCGGGCAGTTCGTCGCGCACGAACGGCTGGTCGGCCTTCATGATCTCGCGCATACGCGCCTCGATGGACTCGAGATCGGCCTCCGTGAACGTGCGGCCGCCCGGCAGCTCGAAGTCGTAGTAGAAGCCGTCGGCGATGGCCGGACCGATGGAGAACTTCGCACCGGGGAACAGCTGCGTGACGGCCTGCGCCAGCACGTGTGCCGTGCTGTGACGCAACACGTGACGACCTTCGTCGGATTCGGCCGTGACGATGGCCACCTGGGCGCCGTCGGGCAACGCGCGACCCAGATCCCACTCCTCGCCGTTCACGACAGCGGCGACCGATGCCTTTGCGAGCCGGGACCCGATGGACGCCGCGAGGGTGGTCGCAGTGGCACCGTCGGGGAGGGAGCGCTGCGAACCGTCGGGGAGAGAAATCGTGATCTCGGCCATAGGGCGCCCAGTGTACGGGCGCGGTGCGATCAGTCCCCGGCCATTACGCCGACGGGCTGGCTGCGCAGCACGCGGTGCTCGTTCACCGTGCCCACCTTGGCGGCCACGGTGGGCTCGGTCTCGGCGGTCTTGCCGGCGTACACGTTGCGGTACTCCTGCCCGGTGAGCTCGCGGATCTCGAACATCAACTCGTCGGTGATCTGCCGCAGCACGAGATGGTCGTCGGCCCGGTTCTGGTAGCGGGCGACGTTGATCGGGCGGCCGATGCGGATGGTGCACGACTGGCGGACCTTCGGCAGCTTCGCATCGGGCGGCTGGATCTCGCGGGTGCCGATGACGCCGACCGGGAAGATGGGACAGCCCACCTTCAGCGCCAGGCGCGCCGCGCCGGTGCGACCCTTGTAGAGGAAGCCATCACGGCTGCGCGTGCCTTCCGGGAAGATGCCGAACAACTCGCCACGGCGCAGCACGGCCTCGGCGGTGTCGAGCGCTGCCTGGCTCTTGTCGCCACCAGCGCGATCGATGGGGATCATGCCCATCATCGGGAAGAAGTACTTGGTCTTCCACGAGTCCATGTACTCGGCCTTGCCGACGAAGCTGATGTTGCGCGACACCTGCAGCATCAGGAACGCCGAATCGAGGAAGCTCACGTGGTTGGGCGCCAGGATGGCAGGCCCTTCGGGCGGCAACCGGTCGAAGCCTTCGAGCTGGAAGTCCCAGAGCTGGTTGGCGACGGGGCGCGCGACACGACGGAACCGCGACTGCGCTCTGCCCGCGCCCTTCGCCTTCACGTGGACCGCGCCTCCATCGACATGGCGCGGATCATAGTGGCTCTACAGCAACACGCCGAGCAGGGCGGCCGCATCGTGCACGCCCAGACCCTTCGCTGCGGCCTCGTCGATGAGCGCCAGCGCTGCGGGGGTGTTGAGGTCGTCGTCGAGCGCCGCGCGCACGTCGTCGACCACGCCACTCTCGCCGTGGCCCCCACGACTCCAGTGCTCGAGACGAGCCTTGTTGCGTGGCATCAACGTGTCGTCCCACTCCCACTCGAGGCGATAGTGGTGCTCGATGATGGCGAGGCGGATGGCACGCGGATCCCACTCACGGCGCAGTGCATCGACGAACACCAGATTGCCGAGGCTCTTCGACATCTTGTGGCCGTTCATGTACACCATCGCCACGTGCATCCAGTGCTTCACGAACGGCTCGCCGGTGGCGGCCTCGCTCTGGGCACGTTCGCATTCGTGGTGCGGGAAGATGAGGTCGCTGCCGCCGCCGTGGAGGTCGATGGTGGTGCCGAGTTCGCGGAGCGCCAAGGCGCTGCACTCGATGTGCCACCCCGGCCGCCCCGGGCCCCACATCGTGTCCCAGCTCGGCTCGTCGGGCTCACTCGGGTGCCACAGCACGAAGTCGAGCGGGTGTCGCTTGTTCGGGTCGTCCACCTTGCCGCCGCGCTCGCGAGCGATGGCGATCATCTCGGATTCGGAGTAGTGGCTCACCGAGCCGAACGACGGGAACTTGCTGACGTCGAAGTACACGCTGCCGCCCGACTCGTACGCAAAGCCACGGTCGAGCACCATGCCGATGAAACCGCGGATGTCGGGGATGGCCGACGACGCACGGGGCGAGCTGTGCACCGGCAGCGCGTGGAGTGCCTCCATGTCGCGTTCGAAGCGCGCTTCCTCGCCGGCGGCGAGATCGAGGTAGTGCACGCCCAACTCCCGCGCCTTCGCGAACAGCGGATCGTCGACGTCGGTGACGTTGCGCACGCACTTCACCGAATGACCGAGGTCGATGAGACGCCGCTGCAGCACGTCGTAGGCGATGAACGTGGCCGCGTGGCCGAGATGGGTGGCGTCGTAGGGCGTGATGCCGCAGGTGTACATGAGCACCTGCGGACCCGGCTCGAACGGCACCACGGCCTGGCGGGCCGTGTCGTAGAGGCGCATCGTCACGGCTGCGACGCTACCGCCTGCTCGTCACCGGCGACGGGCTTCGGCGCTCGCGGGTCGCGCTTGATGCCGGTGAGCTTCGGCGCGACGCGCGTCTTGTAGCGCACGTTCAACTGCAGCAGCACCGCCGTGAACGCCTCGATGGCCGTGGCGTTCGACAGCTCACCCGAGTCGAGCGGACGGCAGCCGGGGATCTTGGTGACCATCTCGCTGACGATGCGCACGGCGTCGGGGTCGTCGCCGCAGATGAGCACGTCGCTGTCGATCGGTTCACCGATGTGACCGAGCTCGGTGGCGGGAAGGTGATGGAACGCCGCCACCACTCGACACCGCGGCACGGCGGCCTGCACGTGGGCGGCCACGCTGCCGCGAGGTGGCACGAGCGGCTGGAACTCGTGCCCCACGCGCACCAGTGCGTTGGCCATGCTGACCACCACCTTGCCGGCGAGCAGGTCCTCGTTCTCCTGTGCGGTGGTGGCGGCACCGTCCCAGGGGGTGGCGATGACCACCACGTCGCACGCGGCCGCGGCAGTGTTGTCGCCATAGCCCAGACGGGGTGCGAGATCGGGCCACTTCTCCACCTGGCTGTCGCGTGCCTCCATCGCGCGGTACTTCGACCGCGAGCCGATGACGACGTCGTACCCCACCGAAGCGAGGCGAGCCGCGAGTGCCGAGCCGGCGGGGCCGGTTCCTCCGAGAATGCCGATGCGCATCCGGTCAGCCTTGCACACCACCTCCTGCACGCCGAAGGCCGATCCGCCGACCCGTCGCGACGAGGTGGCTACGATCGACCGCATGGGTCTCCTCGACGGCAAGAACATCGTGATCACCGGCGTCCTCACCGACGCATCGCTCGCCTACGGGGTGGCTGCGCTCGCGCAGCAGGAGGGTGCCAACATCGTGCTCACCGGCGCCGGGCGCGCCCTCAGCCTCACCCAGCGCACGGGCCGCAAGCTCCCGACGCCCGTCGACGTGTACGAGCTCGACGTCACCAACCCCGAACACCTGGCCAACGTGCGCGCCGAGCTGACCGCGAAGTGGGGCCGCATCGACGGGGTGCTGCACAGCATCGGCTTCGCACCCGAGGCCTGCTTGGGCGACGACTTCATGGCGCCGCAGTGGGACGACGTCGCCGTGGCCATCCACGTGAGTGCCTACTCGCTGAAAGCGCTCGCCGAGGCGTTCGCCCCGCTCATGACCAACGGTGGCAGCATCGTGGGACTCGACTTCGACAACACCGTCGCCTGGCCCGCCTACAACTGGATGGGCGTGGCGAAGAGTGCGCTCGAGAGCATCAGCCGCTATCTCGCGAAGGAACTCGGACCGCAGGGCATCCGGTGCAACCTGGTGGCCGCGGGTCCGGTGAAGACCATCGCCGCCAAGAGCATCCCGGGCTTCAAGAAGTTCGAGGACGTGTGGGACGACCGCGCACCGTTGGGTTGGGACGTCACCGACTCGAGCGCCGTGGCGAAGGCGGTCGTCGCCCTGCTGAGCGACTGGTTCCC
>SXKB01000039.1 GCA_005778215.1 Actinomycetota bacterium
GGCCAAGGGACCCGGCATCGCTCGGGGCTTCCGACGGCGGGGCGCGGGCGGCGCACGCCCTACGATCCACGCATGTCAGAGCAGACCTCTCCGTTCGTGTCCGTCGGATTGTTCACCGGTGTGGAACAACACGAGCACTTCGATCGCCTCTACCGCCTGGTGCCCAGCAGCCGCATGACGGCGAGCGCCACACCGCACCAGTTCCCCGACGGCGCGCCCTCGGGCCTGCCGGCGTCGTTCGAGTTCGACGGCGCCACGGTCGACACCGAGGAGTTCCTCCATGTCACCGACACCGCGGCGCTGCTGGTGCTGCGCGACGGTGCCGTGGTGCACGAGGAGTACCGCCTCACGGGTGGGCGTGGCGTGCAGTGGATCTCGTGGTCGGTGGCGAAGAGCTTCGTCTCGGCGTTGGTGGGCATCGCGGTCGAGCAGGGGCACATCCGCTCCATCGAGGACCCGATCAGCGACTACATCGACGCGGAACCAGGCTCTGCCTACGACGGGGTGCGCATCAAGGACGTGCTGCAGATGTCGTCGGGCGCCCGGTGGAACGAGGACTACAGCGACCGCGAGTCCGACGTGGTGCGCCTCGGTGCCGCCATGGCGCCGGGTGGCAGCCTCGACGGGTTCGTGGCCACGGCGGCGCCCGAGTCGGCGCCGGGCACGGTGTGCCAGTACAACTCCACCGACACGCAGGCGCTCGGCGCGTTGCTGGTGCGCGCGACCGGCCGGTCGATCACCGACTACATGCAGGAGTACCTGTACGAGCCGCTCGGCATGGAGAGCGACGGGTACTGGCTGCTCGACGCCACGGGCCGCGAGATGGCGTTCGGCGGCGTGAACCTCACCGCACGCGACTTCGCCAAGCTGGGCGAGCTGTACCGGCGTGGCGGCGAGTGGAACGGCCACCAGGTCGTGCCCGCCGCGTGGGCTGCCGCCTCGGTGGTGCCCGACGCCCCGCACCTCGAGTGGGGCCGGCCGGTCATCGCCGGCGAAGCACTGCCCGACGGCTACGGCTACCAGTGGTGGCTCATCCCCGGTGGGCTCGACCAGTACAGCGCCATCGGTGTGTACAACCAGTGGGTGTTCGTGTCACCGCGCGACCACGTCACCATCGTGAAGCTGTCGGCCACGCGCACGTACGGCACCACGATGGGCGAGGAGACCAGTTGGTCGGGCCACCACGAGTTGTTCCTGCAGGCGGTGGCCGCACACGTCGGCGGTCGCTGACGTCAGTCGGCGCGTCAGTCGGCGCGCGGACCGCCGAGGTAGCTGTCGGCCAGCAACTGCGGGTTCGCCCGCAGGACCTCGCCGCGTTCGTGCAGGGCGACTTCGCCGTGGCGCAGCACGTAGGCGCGGTCGGCGATCGACAGCGCCAGGTCGACATGCTGCTCGACCACCAGCACACCGGCGCCGGTCTCGTCGGCGACCCGTCGGACCAACGGCAGCAACCGCTCGACGAGCACCGGCGAGAGGCCGAGGCTCATCTCGTCGACCAGCAGCAGTTTCGGGTCGGCGACGAGCGCCCGCGCGATGGCGAGCAGCTGCTGCTCGCCGCACGAGAGCAGCCCGACACGCCGATCGATGAGCGGGGCCAGTTCGGGGAAGTAGTCGAGCACGAGCTCGATCGGGGGCCGCGAACGACGGGCGGCGACCCGCAGGTTCTCGCGCACCGTGAGCCGGGCGAACAACCCGCGGTCCTCGGGCACGTGCGCCACGCCGGCACGAGCGATGGCGGCGGGTCGCATGCCCGCCGTCGAGCGACCGCACACCGCGATCTCGCCGGCCAGGCGATCGACGAGCCCCGAGACAGCCAGCAACGTGGTGGTCTTCCCGGCTCCGTTCGGCCCCAGCAACGCCACCACTTCGCCGGCGTCGACGACGAGGTCGACATCTCGCACGGCCGGGATGCCGCGGTAGCCCGCACTGAGGCCGCGCACGTCGAGCAGACGAGGACTCACTGCTCGTCTCCATCGACCGAGCGGCCGAGGTACGCCGCGATCACCGCCGGGTGTCGACGAACGTGGTCGGGCGTTCCCTCGGCGATCACTTCGCCGAACTCGAGCACGTAGACCCGATCGCACACCTCGAGCACCATCGACATGTCGTGATCGACCAGCAGGATCGACGGCCCGCGGTCGGCGATCGCACGCAGTCGGCCACCCAACACGCCCGACTCGGTGGTGTCGAGTCCGGCGGCCGGTTCGTCCATGCAGATCAGCGACGGCCGCCCGACCACCGCCCGAGCGCACGCCGCCAGTCGACGCTGCCCGTGGCTGAGATCGGTGGGATGCCGGTCGGCGAACGCCGCCAGTCCGAGCAGCTCGAGCGCCTCACCCACGTCACCGCTCGACTCGGCGGGGCGAGGTCGAACGAGATCGCGGATGGTGCTCCGCCACGTGGGCCGCTCCGTCGACACCGCGAGGTTCTCCGCGATCGTGAGATCGTCGAACAGCTCGACGGACTGGAAGGTGCGCGCCATGCCGTGTCGAGCGCGGCGATGCACGGGCAGTCCCGTCACGTCGCGACCATCGAGGAACACGCTGCCCTGGCACGGCACGAAGCCGGTGACCGCGTCGATCAGCGTGGTTTTGCCGGCGCCGTTCGGCCC
>SXKB01000303.1 GCA_005778215.1 Actinomycetota bacterium
CACCGGGCGCTCCCATGCCGTGTGGCTGGACACCACGGCGGTGACGAAGTGGCGACCGCCGCCGTCGGCCAGCGTGCGTGCGGCCGTCGTGGCGTCGTGCACGAGTTGATCGCGCAGGTCGGCGCGGTGCAGCACCAGCGGCACGAACCCGCCGACCAACGACAGGCCGAACTCGCCGAGCATCGCCTTCAACGCGTCGCTCTCGGTGGGCAGCCACCCGAGGGCTCCGAGCTCGGTGGCCGTGATGCCGAGGTCGCGCATCTCACCGAGCACACGCCGCGGCGGGAGCTGCAGGCCCCAACCCGGCGCCTCGCAGATTCCCCACGAGATGGGTGCAGCGGCGACACGGTCCAGCACGGATGCGTTCTCCCTCGAACTCGGCGACACCCCCCTGGTGCCGATTTGTATGTTTATAGCCCAAACAAAGTGGTGTTGTAAACCACTTGTTCACGTCGGTGCCAGCCGCCGAACGGTGACGTCAACCGAGCGGTGGCACCAGGGTGGGGTCGGCGAAGAGGCGTTCCGAGGCCAGCAGCGTGCCACCGAGCGCACCGGCCGTGAAGCCCAGCGTCGTGAGTTCGACGCGGCAGGCAGCCGCGGTCTCGGGCATCGAGTTCTCGTGGAACGCCTTCAGGGTCTCCCCCATCGTCCACTCGGCCACACTGGGCAGGAAGCCGCCGAGCACGATGACCTCGGGGTTGAACGAGTCGACCACGTTCGACAGGCCCACCCCGAGCCAGCGCCCGAACTTGCGCAGCCCACGGATCGCGATGGGGTTGTTGGCCCGGGCACGCGTGATCACGGGCGCCACCTTCGCCTCCGGACTCAGTCGCGAGTCGCGCAGCAAGCCCGGCGCCAGGTCGGGCACCGCGTCGTACAGCAACGCCCGCAGACCGATGGTGGTCTCCCAGCAGCCGGTGCTGCCGCACGCGCACCGTGCGCCCTTGGACTGCACGGTCATGTGGCCGACCTCGCCGGCGGCCCCGGACACCCCACGGAACACTTCGCCGTCCACCACCACGCCGCCCCCGACACCGTTCACGGCGAGGATGTAGACCAGGTGTGCCACCCCCGCCGATGCACCGACGCGATACTCGGCGAGCGCAGAGAGGTTCGCTTCGTTGTCGACCGAGACCGGGAAGGTGGCACCGAACTCGTCGCGCAGCCGCTCGCCGAGCGGAGCGTCGAGCCAGCCGAGGTTCGGCGCCCGGCGCACCACGCCACGATCCATGTCGACGATGCCGGGCACGGCCACCGTGGCCCCGGCCACGCGTCCATCGGCCGCCTCCACCGCTGCGATGGCTCGCCGCATCTCCCGCACGATCACGGGCAGCAGGTCGGCGAACGCCATCGAGGCACCGCCCACCGGCCGGCGACGCTGGTAGACCGTCGTGCCGGCGAGGTCGTTGCACAGCACCGAGATGAAGCCGACGTCGAGCTCGATGCCCATGGTGACGACGCGGCTGCCGTCGAGCTGCACCAACGTGGCCGGTCGGCCCAACCGTTGGTCGCTCTTGGGTCCCACTTCCTTCACGAGGCCCCGCTCGATGAGGTCGGCCACCAGGCTCGACACCGTGGCACGGGTGAGGCCCGTCACCTCGGCCACGCCGGCCCGGCTGCGCGGGCCGTGCGACGACAGCAGACGCAGCACGAGCGACAGGTTGTGGCGGCGAACGTGGAGATGTTCCACCGGCGAGTCCAACGAAGTCACTGGCGTGACTGTAGCGACGCGCGTCCCGGACCGCGACTACGGTCGCCGTCGATGAGGGACGGCGCCGGCACGCGGCCACGGGGACGACGGTCGGCTGCCGCTGCGCTGCTCCTGGTGGTGGCGGTCACTGCGTGCGACGAGCACGATGGCGACGAGGGTCCGGCCGACGTGGTGAGCGCCGCCGTGCGCGTGGAGGCCACCGGCTGCCGAGCCCGGCCCAGCGTCGGGGCCGGATCGTTCCTGGGCGACGAACTGGTGCTCACCGTCGCCCACGTGGTGGCGGGCAGCGACGACGTGCGGATCACCCTCTCCGACGGCTCGTCGAGCACCGCCTCGGTGGTCGCCATCGATCGCGACAAGGACCTGGCCGTGCTCGCCGTCGAGGCCGAGGCGTCACCACTCCCCGTCGGCCGCGCTCGTCCCGGCGACCGTGGCGACTTCGTCGTGTGGCGCGACGAGGCACCGGTGACGAACCCGTTCGAGATCATCACCTACGTCGACATCAACGCGTCGAACATCGACCACGACGGCAGCGGGCTGCGCAAGGGGTTCCAGATCGACGCCCAGGTCGACAACGGCGACTCGGGCAGCGTGCTGGTGCACCGCGGCGAGGCCGTCGGGGTGGTGTTCGCGCGGTCCACCGGCGACGGCGGTCGCGCCTGGGCCACCGACATCCGCGAGGCCGTGCCGTTGCTCGACGAGGCCGCCGACCGAGCGGCCGTCGACGTCGGACGGTGCGTGGGCTGACCGGGAGGTCAGTGCACGTCGGCCAGCAGGGCGGCGCCCACGGCGCCGGCGTGCTCGCTGAGCTGGGCGAATGCCAGCGTGGGGTGCGGCCGCAGGTCGGGCGCGTAGAGGTACTGGGTGAACCACTGCTGGATGGGACCGAGGTACAGGTCGGCCGAGGCCGCCAGACCGCCGCCCAGCACGAATGCCTGCGGGTCGAGCACGTTGGTGAGGTTCACCAGGCCCAGCGCCACCCACCGGCCGAAGGTGTCGATGACGTTCAGCGCATCGTGATCGCCTTCGCGCGCCGCGGCCTGCACGTGCTCGCCACGCACCAGATCGGCCTCGCCGCCGGCGAGCTCCACCACGCGGCGCACACGCTTGGCCAGCGCGGCCTCGCGGGCCAACCCGGCCAGGCCCGAGCCCGACGCATAGCGCTCCCAGCACCCGCGACGACCGCAGGGGCAGAACGGGCCGTCGGGGTCGACCACGATGTGGCCGATCTCACCGGTGAACCCATTGGCGCCACGCACCAGCTGCCCGCCGGCCACCACGCCGCCACCGATGCCGGTGCCGAGGGTGACCATCACGAAGTCGGTGAGGCCGCGTGCCGCGCCGGTCTTCCACTCCGCCACCGCGGCACAGGTGGCGTCGTTGTCGACCTCCACCTTCACGCCGAGCCGATCGGACAACAGGGCCCCGACGCGGAAGTCGGCGATGTCGACCAGGTTCGGGGCAGCCTTCAGCACACCGTCGCGGGTGACGAGGCCGGGCACGCCCACGCCGATGGTGTCGAAGGGCGCCAGCACGCCGGCCAGCCGTTCGAGCGTGTCGATGATGTTCTCCGGGCCCCGCGGCGTGGGCAGGCGGTGCTCCTGCACGATGGCCCCGGTGTCGTCGAGCACCACGCCGAGGCACTTCGTGCCGCCGACGTCGATGCCGGCGCGTCGAGCGCTCATGCTTCGGCGCGGGTCTTCAGTTCGCGCACGGTGTTGAGGATGCGCACCTCGGCGCGACGCTTCACGAAGCCCGGCAGCGGCACCACCAGTTCGATGGCGAGGTCGTAACGCACCTCGGTGCCACCGTCGGCCGTGGCGGTGAAGTGGTAGGCACCGTCGATGGTGCGCATGATGTCGCCGCGCACGATGCGCCAGGCCAGCACGGCCGGCGCCTGCGAGTAGTCGTAGCCCAGCGTGTAGTGCGTGCTGCGGCCCAGCGCCGAGGCGCGGTACTCCACCTCGACCGGGCGACCCTGGTCGTCACGGGTGCGCACGATGACGTCCTTCACGTCCTTGGCCCACTCGGGGTACCGCTCGAAATCGGTGGCGATGGCCCACACGCGCTCCGGCGCGGCAGCGATGGTGGTGGTCTGTGACGCCGTTTCAGCCATGTCTGCGTTCTACCCGTTCTTCTTCGGAGGTGCTGCGGTGACCCGTGGTCCGTAGGAACCGTACCTCGCGGCCCACACCCCGTTCATGCCAATGCCGAACATGGGCACCAGCACACCGAACGCCAACGCGTTGAGGTCGCCCTCCTCCAGGCCGGTGACCCCGATGATGGCACCGGCGAACGCGGCCACCACCTGCACCACGAGAGCGAGGGTCATGGCGCGCTTCACGTCCTTCGGGGCAGTGTCGCCCGTGAGCAGGAACAGGTTGGCCACGCCCACCTCCTCGGTGCGCGAACGCTCGAGCGCGGAGGTGTACGCCCACAGTGACGTGGCGATGCCGATGGCGAACAGCACACCCGACACCACGCCGATGAGCACCTGCGCGAACCGCTCGTCGCGCAGCGGCACGGCGATGCCGAGGGTGACGAGGAATGCTGCGGTGCCGATGAGATTGCCGCGGACGATGGTGGATCGCATCCGGGTCATTCTGCCAGCGCGCCGAGCGACACACCCAGGCGGTGCGCCAACACGTCGTACGAGAACTCGCGCACGGCACGCTCGCGACCGGCGACGCCCATGCGCGCCCGTTCGGCCGGGTCGTCGAGCAGCCGTTCGATGGCCGCCGCCACCTCGCGAGGGTCGTCGGGGGTGCGCACCACGAGGCCGCTGACGCCGTCCTCCACGGCCTCGGCCGCACCGCCGGAGTCGCCGGCCACCTGTGGCACGCCGCACGCCGCAGCCTCCAGGAAGACGATGCCGAACCCTTCCTGCTCGAGGCCCGCCCAGCGGTTGCGGCACAGCATCGTGTACACGTCGGCGCAGCCGTACAGGCTCGGCAGGTCGTCGTTGCTGACCCGGCCGAGGAACGTGACCGGGGCCTTCACCTGCTCGGCGAGCTGCCGCAGCCGACCCTCGTCGCGGCCACCGCCGGCGATGGCCAGCACCAGGTCGGGCCGCGAGTTCTTCAGCAGCGCGACCGCGCGGATGGCGGTGTCGAAGCCCTTGCGTGGCACGAGCCGGCTGATGCCCACCACCAGCTCGGCGTTCGGCGAGAACCCGAAGTGGCGGCGCGCCTCCAGTCGCTCGGGCTCGGTGAGTGGCCGGAACCGCTCGGTGTCGACGCCGGGCGGCACCACGGTGACCGGCAGCTTCCGGCCGGCGGCGTGTTCGCCCTCGGCGGCCGGATACCCGCCCGCGGCCACGATGTGCCGGGCGCGGCGCAGCACGTGGCCGAGCGTCTGCTTCGACAGCGGCAGGCGGCCGGGCACGGTGACCTCGGCGCCGTGCAGCACCACGTCGTACGGCAGGTCGAGCGACGGGCCGATGAGCCCCAGCGGCAGCGCCGGATCGAGCACCACCAGGTCGGCGCCGACCTCCTTGGCCATGCGGTTGACGCGCTGCACCATCCACGGGTGCGGCAGCAACACCGGCTCGCGGGTGCGCTCGATGTGGAACGGTTGCGCGGCGTCGAACTCGGCGGTGCCCTCGTACGGGCTGGTGAGCACGGCGAACGACTCGGGTGGCAGCCGACGCCACCACTCCCACAGCAGCGACTGGATGCCGCCGATCTTCGGCGGGAAGTCGTTCGTGACGAGCAGGTGCTTCACCGGGCCTCCAGACCCAGCCGCTCGGCCGCCCACACCGCATGGACGCGCAACACCGGATCAGGGTGTGCACCGTAGTCGGCCAGCACCCGCCGCACCTCGGGATCGGCGGGGTCGCCGATGTTGCCGAGCACCACCAGGGCATTGCGCCGCACCCAGCGCGGGTCGCGGTCGGCCAGGTACCAACGGCCCCAGCGCTGCAGCACCTCCTGGTCGTCGGCGGTGAGCAAGGCCAGCACCGGCAGCCAGGCGCGCACTGGTTCGTCGGGCACGGGCGCCGGCCGGCGTGGCCCGAGGCGCACCGTGGGCGGGCACACGTCCTGACAGTCGTCGCAGCCGTAGAGGCGATCGCCCACGGCCGCACGCAGCGGTTCGGGGATGATGCCCGGCTTCTGCAGCACCCACGCCAGGCAGCGCGCCGCATCGATGACACCCGGCTCGATGATGGCCCCGGTGGGGCAGCCGTCGAGGCAGCGACGGCAGGTGCCGCACCCGTCGACCACCGGGCCGTCGCTCAGCGGCAACGGCGCCGTGGTGACCACGCATCCGAGCACGAACCAACTGCCGGCGCCGGGGACGAGCAGGTTGGCGTTCTTGCCGTACCAGCCGATGCCCGCCAGATGGGCCACCTCGCGGTCGACGATGCTGTTGTCGTCGGCGTAGGCCACGGCCTTCCAGCCGTCGTCGCGCAACGCACCGGCCACCTCCCACAGCGCCGCCCGGAGGGGCGCGTAGTGGTCGACCCAGGCGTACCTGCCCACGCGACCCTGCGGGCCATCGGGCCGATCGGGCGTGTCGAGCAGATAGGGACGAGCGGCCACGAACACCGCCTGCGCATCGCGCACCGCTCGGCGAGGGTCGGTGGACCGCTCAGGGTTCTTGAACGTGAACTGCATCCCGTCGGTGAGCCCGGCCTCGATGCGGTGCTGCAGCGCGCCACGCGCGTGATGGAGCACCTCGGCAGGGGCCACGCCGGTGTGGGTGACGCCGTACGGCTCGGTGCGCCGCACGAGCGCCTCGAGGTACGCCTGGTCGACGACCGGCCGGGGCGAATCAATCGGCCTCACGGTGCCGCAGCGTAGGCACCATGCCGGCGCGAGCGAGCAACTGCACCGCACGCAGCTCGTCGTCGGAGAAGGCCACCGGTTCGCGACGGGCCGGTGCCAGCAGGTGGGTGACCACGCAGTCGGCGCAGGCGGCAGTGCCGTCCATGACGCAGGAGTCGCACGAGATGGTGAAGTGGGTCATGCGAGCAGTGTGACGAAGGGGTGTGACAGGGTTCCGCCCGGCACACCTCGAGCGGTCAGCGGGCGACGGCCAGGAAGGTGTCGCTGCTCACGGTGTTGGCGCCGGCGGCCTTCACGTCGTGGAGCACGGCCTGGTCGTTGGTGACCACCACCACGGCCCGAGCCGGATCGAGTGCCGCCACCTCGGCGCGCAGCACGTCGTCGGCCAACACACCCTCGGGCGAATACACGACGCGGACGAGACGGCGAGCACGCGTGTGACCGCCCACCACGTCGGCACCGTCGAACACCACGTGCAGGTCGGTGCCCCAGCGGCGAGCCAGGGTCTCGGCGGCGTCGATGCAGCGCTCGCGTTGGCGTTCGAGCGACAGATCGGGCCAGCCGAGCTTCGCCACGTTGTAGCCGTCGACCAGTACCACCACGCCGGGCGAACGCAACAGATGCTCGGCGGCCGCCTCACTGTTGCCGTACACGCCGCCAGGAATGGGCAGCGGCGTGCGCGCAGCTCGCTTGCGCGTGCGCTTCGTGCCGTCGGCCATCGGGCCGGTGAGCGCCAGCGCCTCGAGCAGCAACTCGCGCATCCGTGGATCGTGGCCCACGGGAACGGCGTCGGCCCGTGCTGCGAGGGCCGCGTCGCGTGCCGCTTCGGCAGCGGCCAACTGCGCCCGCAACTCGGCGACCTCGTCGGCCGCGGCGTCGGCCTGCTCGGCCACCTTCTTCGAACCGGCATCACGCTTGGCCACGCCGCGCTCGAGCTCACGCACACGACGCTGCGCGGTGGCCAGCTCTGCCTGCAGCCGGTCGCGTTCGCGCTGCGCCTCGCCGGCCACGTCGCGTTCTCGGGCCACCTGCTCCTTCAGCTCGGCCACCTCGAGCCGGGCGCGCACGGCCGCCTGCTCCGCAGCCTCACGGCGCCGCTGTTCCTTGCGCAGCTCGCCCGCTTCCTCCTGTGCGGCCCGCTCGCCGGTGATGCGCGCCCACGCGTCGGCGGCCGCCTGCTCCCATCCCTCGGGGCGGGTGAGCCACAACATGCCCACCTCGTCGACGATCTCGGGCGTGGCGGCCTGGCCGAGCACCCGCATGTACAACTCGTCGCCCTCCACGGCCTTGCGCGCCGTGGCCAGCGAGGCACCGGAGAGCTTCTCGTACTTCAGCACCGACTTCAGCCCCGGCGGGTAGTACGCCGCCGGCCGGCGCTTCGACGCCACCGCAGCGAGCATGACGGCGAACTCGAGTGCCGACTGCAGCGCACGATCGGGCAACGGCGCGGCGGACATGACCGGCAGGCTACCGAGCTGCCCGATCGAACGCCTGTTCTTGACGGCGAACGCACGTTCGTGGTGGACTGCACCATCGTGCAACGCTCTTTCGACGATCTCGGCACCCCGCTGTGCGACGTCACGTTCTGCGTGCTCGACATCGAGACCACGGGCAGCGACCGCGGTGGCGACGGCATCACCGAGATCGGCGTGGTGAAGGTGCGCGGCGGCGAGCAACTGGGCACGTTCGCCACGCTGGTGAACCCGGGCAGGGCAATCACGCCCACGGTGGTGGTGCTCACCGGCATCACCGACCACATGGTGGCCCGCGCGCCACGCATCGAGACCGTGCTGCCAGCGCTGCAGGAGTTCATCGGCGACGCCGTCATCGTGGGCCACAACGTCGGCTTCGACATGGCGTTCATCAACACGGCACTGCGACGCAGCGGCCGCGAGCCGTTCCGTGGCACCGTGGTCGACACCCTGCCGCTGGCCCGCCGCCTGGTGCGCGACGAGGTGCCCGACTGCAAGCTCGGCACGCTCGCCCAGCGGTTCCGGCTCGCCACCCGGCCCACCCACCGAGCGCTCGACGACGCGATGGCCACCACCGAGTTGCTGCACCTGCTGCTCGAACGTGCCGCCGGGCTGGGCGTCACCGGCCTCGACGACCTCGTGGCGCTGCCCACCATGGGCGGGCATCCGCAGGCCGGGAAGCTGAAGCTCACCGATCGCCTCCCCCGCTCCCCCGGTGTGTACCGATTCCTCGACGGACAGGACCGCGTGCTCTACGTGGGCAAGGCCACCAACCTCCGCCAGCGGGTGCGCAGCTACTTCTCCAGCGACGACCGCCGCAAGATCGGGCCGCTGCTGCGCGAGACCCAACGGCTCGCCCACTCCACCACGCCCGACGCGCTCACCGCCGAGGTGCTCGAACTGCGCTACCTGCACCGCCTTGCCCCTCGCTACAACAAGCTGGGCACCACGTGGCAGAAGTACTGCTACGTGCGGCTCACCACCGACGAGACATGGCCGCGGCTGGTGGTCACCAACGAACCGGCGGCGTCGGGTCTGCACATCGGCCCGCTCACGTCGAAGTCGGCTGCCATGGCCGTGATCGAGGCCGTGCAATCCGCACTGCCCATCCGTCGTTGCACGGCACGCATCGGGCGCAACCATCGTGCCGCCGCCACACCGTGCCGCGGCGCGCAGTTGGGCGTGGCGATGTGCCCGTGTTCGGGCGACATCGACGAAGCCGCCTACTGGCGAGTGGTGGCCCAGGCCGTGGCCGCGCTCACCACGTCACCCGAGATCGTGCTGCGACCACTGTGGGAGCGGGTGGAGACCCTGGCCATCGCACAGCGGTACGAGGAGGCTGCGCTCACCCGCGACCGGGCGCAGGCGTTCGCTGCCGCCATCGGACGCCAGCGCCTCATCGACCAGCTCCGCGCCGCCGGCGACGTGGGCGTGCGGTTGCACGACACCGTGTACCACCTGCGCGACGGGGTGCTGCTCGACGCTGCGCTCGACGGGCAGTTGGCCACCGGGCTCGAGTTGCCGCCACCCGACACCGTGCCGGCCCCGGAGCCCCTGCCGCGGCACGCGGCCGACGAGGTGCTGTGCCTGGCCCGCGCGATCGAGAAGGCCAGCTACCACGCCCGACTGTTGTGGTGCAGTGGCGAATGGGCGTGGCCGGCCACACCGGTGCTCGAGGTCACCCGGCTGGCCACCGCCGCGGCCTGACCCTCACACCCAGAACCCTGCGTGCGGTACCGCCGCCTGGTCCTCGTGGTATGGGCCGTCCACCACCATCGGTGGGGTGGCGCGGGCGCCGATCTCGGTGGCGGTGATCTCGAAGCCGTGCGTGGGCGCGCCTGGCGCGCTGGTCATCCCGTTGAGACGTGCGGCCGACAGGCCGAACACCACGTGCCGCGCCCCAGCCCAGAACATGGCACCCACGCACATCGGGCACGGTTCGGTCGAGGCCACCACGGTGCCCCCTGCCAGCAGATCCAGCCGTCCGTCGCGTTCCAGCACGCGCACCAGCTCGGTCTCGGCGTGTGCGGTGAGGTCTCGGTCGGAGTGCACGCGGTTCAGCGCAGTGGCCACCACCTCGCCGTCCACCAGCAGCAACGCGCTGAACGGATGATCGCCGTTCGCCCGGGCCGCCGCAGCGAGGTCGAACGAGTGCAGCAGCGCGGCGTCGAGGTCCATCGCGCGACTCTACGGCGACGGCGTCAGACGGCTTCGACGACGGCGCCGGCGTGATCGATGCGCAGGATCTTGGTGTGGCCGTCGGTGGGCAGTGCCGCGGCCAGTTCCTCGGCCTCGTCGACGGCGCACATCGCGGCCACGGTGGGGCCGGAGCCGCTGAGCCACGACGCCCAGGCGCCCGCGTCGAGGGCGGCTTCGAGCGCCGCCTTCGAGGGAGCGGCCGCCGCGAGCCGCACGTCCTGGTGCAGGCGATCGCGGGTGGCCTCGCGCAGCACGTCGATCTCGCCCGCGGCGAGCGCCGCAACCAGCAGCGCCGTGCGGCCGAGGTTGAACACCACGTCGTCCATCGGCACATCGGTGCGCAGCTTCGTGCGGCTCTCGTCGGTGCTGGTGACGAAGCTCGGGACCCACATCACCATGGCCGGATCGAAGCTCATCGGCACGCGCACGGCACGCCCACCGGCAGTGGCCACCACGCCGCCGTACAGCGACGCGGCCACGTTGTCGGCGTGGCCCTCGAGTTCGCTCGCGTGACGCAACAGCTCGGGCATCGCCGCCTCGAGCAGCTCGTGGTCGTCGCCGTGCTGCTGCGCGTGCGCGGCCACCAGACCACCCACCCGCACCGCACCGCTGAACCCCATGCCGCGCCCCACCGGGATGGGCGAGCGGGTCCACAACGCGCCCTCTCCCCCGAGTCGCCGGAACGCAATGGTGGCCGGATGGTGCTCGTCGGCGGGTTGGCAGCCCTCCGGCGCAGCACCGAGACCGACCTCGGCGTGCAGCGTCAAGGCCATGCCGAGGGTGTCGAACCCCGGGCCGAGGTTGGCCGACGAGGCCGGGACGCGGACGAGCATCAGTGGCCCAGTTCGGCGGCGGCCTGCTGCGACACCGCGACGAAACGGTCGAGCGTGGCGGCGGCCTTGCCGCTGTCGATGCTGTCGGCGGCCAGTACGAGGCCGGCCTCCAGGCTGTCGGCCGCGCCGGCCACCACGAGGGCCGCGGCGGCGTTGAGCACCACGATGTTGCGATGCGCGCCGTGCTGCCCCTGCAGTACCCGGCGCACGTACTCGGCATTCACCTCGGGCGTGTCGCCGGTGAGCTCGTCGGGGATGGCGGGCGCGAGGCCCAGGTCGACCGGATCGACGGTGAACGTGCGCACCGTGTCGTCCTCGAGTGCCAGCACCGTGGACGGGCCGGTGGTGGTGAGCTCGTCGAGGCCGTTGCCGTGCACCACCCAGGCCCGCTTCGAGCCGTGCAGACGCAGCGAGGCGAGCATGCGTTCGGCCACGGCCGGGTTGGCGACGCCGATGAGCTGATGACGCACGCGCCCCGGGTTGGCCATCGGACCGAGCAGGTTGAACACCGTGGGGATGCCGATCTCCTTGCGGCTCGGCGCGGCGAAGCGGAACGCCGGGTGATACCGCGGTGCGAGGCAGAAGCCGATCCCGGCTTCCTCCACCGAGCGCTTCACGCCCTCGGGCGACAGCTCCACGGCCACACCGAGCGCCTCCAGCACGTCGGCCGTGCCGCACTTCGAGCTGGCGGCACGCGCGCCGTGCTTGCAGACCGGCACACCCGCGCCGGCGGTGACGATGGCGGCCATGGTGCTGACGTTGATGCTGTGGCTGCGATCGCCGCCGGTACCGACGATGTCCATGGCCCGGTCGCGCAGGTCGTCGCCGAGCGGCACCTGCGTGCCCACCTCCAACACCGCGTCGAGCAGACCGGCGATCTCCTCGGGGGTCTCACCCTTGGCGCGCAGTGCGACCACGAACCCGATGAGCTGTGCCGCGGTGGCCTCGCCCGCGAGGATGGTGGCCATGGCGGCCCTGGCGCTCGATGCGGGCAGGTCGCGCCGCTCGAGCAGTTCGGTGAGGAGCGCCGGCCAGCCGCCCAGTTCGTCGATTCCACTCATGAGCGCGACAGGCTAGGCACAGGACACCGAAAGCGCATGGTCGTTTGCGTTGCGGCGTCAGGCGGTGCGGCGGCGCTGACGGATCATCCGTCGACGCTCGCGTTCGGTGGCGCCTCCCCAGACGCCTGCCTTCTCGCGGACGCTGAGGGCGTACTCGAGACAGGCGACGCGCACGCCGCACTGATCACACACGCTCTTGGCCTCCAGCGCCTCGTCCTCGTCGTCGGGGTAGAAGATGCTGGGTTCCAGCCCCCGACACGCCCCGAGTTGCCGCCATTGGATCTCTTTGGCCGACACGACTGACTGTCCCCCGTTCGGTGCCGCTGCCGATGTGGTCGGCAACGAGGGAGAATCTAGGTGCGGGGATCGGCGCTCCGCCAGACCCTTTTTGTTTCTTTTTCGCGCGCTCGACGCGCACGGATCAGACGGTTTCGACGAGGTCGTTCCGCAGCTCGGCCACCGTCACCGGCGCCAGTTCCACGGCCTCGGCGTAGGCCGGGTGGTCGACCGCGAGCACCACCCCGTCGACGAACGCCTCGACCTGTTCGGGGGTGAACCGGAAGTCGACGAAGTGCACCGCCGCAGTGACGTGTTCCCTGGTCAGTTGGGTCGCGTGGGCCGCCTCGACCGCACACCGCACCTCGCTGCCGTCGGGCAGCCGGAACACCAGCGATCGTTCGATGCCGACCAGCTTCGGCAGCCATTCGCGCATCTGTTCGGCTGATGTCAGTTCAAGGAAAAGTGTGGCGCACAACTGTGCCGGTTCCGGAATGAGCGGGTTGTAGACATCGAGCTCGTCCTGGATGGCCTGGTCGGTGTCGAGGCGCTCGACACGCGCCATCTCCTGCACCTGGAATCGCATCGTGTCGCGGTTCTCGAAGACCACCGTGACCACGTTGCCGACATGCACACGTCGCCGCCGCTTGAGTTCGATGACGTGCGCACGGAACGCCTCGCGTTCGCGTTCGTACGCACGCACGTCGGCGATGTCGGCGAGGGTGAGCTTGCGCGACGAGGTCGCGCTCATCGCTCTCCTTCTTCGGGGATGCCGTAGGCCCGCGCCACCAACTGCAGCGGATGCATCGGCGTCTCGCCGGTCTGCTCGGTGATCGCGGTGTTGGCCAGGTGGCAGTCGCCCGCCACCGCATCGCCGTTCGCCTTGCGGATCTCGTCGGCCAGCTTGCCCGCGATGGGGATGCTGATGTCGGTGTTCGCCGCCTTCAGGCCCCACATGCCGTCGACACCGCTGCACTGCTGCACCAGCTTCACCTTCGCACCCGTGAGTTTGATGAGATCGCGGCTCTTCAGCCCGATGTTCTGCGCCTTCAGGTGGCAGGGCGTGTGGTACGTGACGGTCTGCGGCACGAACCCGTTGAACTCGGTGTCGAGCGACGACCCTTCGGTCTTGTGCACCTTCATCAGGTACTCCGTCGCGTCGTAGGTGTGCTCGGCCACGAGCTTCGCGTCGTCACCGCCCACGTAGTCGAGGTAGTCCTTCTTCAGCACGTACCCGCACGTCGGCTGCGGCACCACGATGTCGCGCCCCTTGCGCACCGTGGCGGCCAGCACCTTCACGTTCTTCTCGGCCACCTTCGTGAACTGCTCGACGTCGCCGCTGTGCAACCACGGCGCACCGCAGCAGCCGGCGCCCTCGGCCAACGAGCACTCGATGCCGTTGCGTTCGTACACCTTCACCAGGTCGTGACCGATCTGCGGCTGCTGATACTCGACCAGGCACGTGGGGAACACCGCGACACGACCTTGGCGCTTGGCGATGCGCACCTTCGGCCGCTTCTTGAACCACGTGCTGAAGCGCTGCTTCGTGTACGGCGGCAGCAGACGCACGGCCGAGACACCGGAGGTCTTCTCGATCACCTTGCGCACCAGCGAACCGCTCTTCGCGCCCACCATCGCATTGGCGACGGGAGCCGCCAACGTGGCGGCCTTGCCCATCAGGTCGGTGTGCCCCATCACGGAGGTGGTGGCGCGCTCGCGCAGCGGCACCTGCTGGTTGGCGTACCGCATCGCGTCGGCGCGGAGCATCAGCCGAGGGAAGTCGAGCGCCCACTCGTGGAGATCGGGAATGTAGGGGCAGTTGATGTAGCAGAGCTTGCACTGGAAGCACTCGCTCACCACCTGGTCCTGCTGCGCGGGCGTGAGGCGGCCGGCGTCCTGGTCGTCGTGACGGTCGATCATCTCGAACAACGTGGGGAACGACGTGCAGAACTTGAAGCACAGGCGGCAGCCGTGGCACAGGTCGTACACACGAGTGAGTTCGGCGCGTACGTCGGCCTCGTCGGTGTACAGCGGATGCTTCGGGTCGTAGATGGTGGTCATTGCGGTGCCTCCACCCGCGAACGTCGGTGCTGTGGTCCCCCTGCGGGGCCACAGCATCGACGTTCGTCAGGACGTGTGGGGATCAGAGTGCTTCGAGGCCCTGGGCGAAGCGGCCGGCGTGGCTCTTCTCCGCGCGTGCGAGCGTCTCGAACCACTCGGCGATCTCGGTGAACCCTTCGTCGCGAGCCGTGGCGGCGAAGCCCGGGTACATCTGCGTGTACTCGTAGGTCTCGCCGGCGATGGCCGACTTGAAGTTGTCCTCGGTCTCGCCGATGGGCTCGCCCGTTGCCGGGTCGCCCACCTGCGCGAGGAACTCGAGGTGACCGTGCGCGTGGCCGGTCTCGCCCTCGGCGACCGAACGGAACAGGGCGGCAGCGTCGGGATAGCCCTCGACGTCGGCCTTCTGGGCGAACCACAGGTAGCGGCGATTGGCCTGGCTCTCGCCGGCGAACGCCTCCTTCAGGTTCTCGTGGGTCT
Source organism: Actinomycetota bacterium (assembly GCA_005778215.1). Lineage (GTDB taxonomy): Bacteria > Actinomycetota > Acidimicrobiia > Acidimicrobiales > Ilumatobacteraceae > UBA668. The sequence continues at coordinate 14,878 of SXKB01000303.1, forward strand.
TGGTGCCGTTGAGGCTCATCGACTGACTTCCTCTCGTGGATGGTGAGGCTGGTGGGTGGCGAGCGCGAAACACCCCGGCGACTCCCCGGTGCGCCCTCGCGATCGACCCTAGACCTCGCTCAGGGGTTTCTCAAGCGTTGCATGGCCGCACGAACGGACCTGCGTGGCGAGCCGTACCTAGGATGCGTGACGATGTCGTCCGACCCGGCCTTCCACCGTCCCACCATGCTCGATCGGCTCGAGCACGAGACGTTCGACCTGCTCGTCGTCGGGGCCGGCATCACCGGCGCCGGCGTGGCACTCGATGCCGCCACGCGCGGGTTGAAGGTGGCGCTCGTCGAGCGCGACGACTTCGCCTCGGGCACCTCCTCGAAGAGTTCGAAGATGGTGCACGGCGGACTGCGTTATCTGCAGCAGGGCGACGTGCAACTGGTGCGCCAGGCGCTGCGTGAACGCCAACGACTGTTCGACAACGCCCCGCACCTCGTCACCGTGCTGCCGTTCATGATCCCCATCCTCACCAAGGACGGCGTGGTGTCGCGCAAGGTGGCTCGGGCGCTCGGTTCGGCGATGTGGATGTACGACGTCACGGGTGGCTGGCGCATCGGTCGGCTGCACCGCCGCCTCCGCAAGCGCACCGCCTTCGCCCACCTGCCCACGATGCACGAGGAGCGCCTCGCCTCGGCGTACCTGTACTTCGACGCCGGTGCCGACGACGCCCGGCTGGTGCTCACGCTGTGCCGCACTGCGGCACAGCACGGTGCCGTGGTGGCCAACGGGTGCAGTGTGGTGCAACTCACGCACGCCGCCGACGGTCGCGTCGACGGCGCAGTGGTGGAGGCCGACGGCCGACGCATCGCTGTGCGCGCCGCCACCGTGGTGAACGCGGCCGGCGTGTGGAGCGACGACGTGCGTGCGCTCGACGAGGGCACCCACCCCGACACCATCCGTCCGGCCAAGGGCGTGCACATCACCGTGCCGTGGGAGAAGGTGCGCTGCGACATCGCAGTGGTCATCCCGGTGCCGAAGGATCGGCGCAGCCTGTTCCTGGTGCCGTGGGGCCCGCTCCCCGACGGCGCGTTCCAGCACGCGTACATCGGCACCACCGACACCGACTACGCCGGACCGCTCGACGACCCGCAGTGCACGAAGGACGACATCGACTACGTGCTGCGCGCCGTGAACGCCTCCCTCACCACGGGCATCACCGAAGCCGACATCACCGGGGTGTGGGCCGGGCTGCGCCCGCTGGTGAAGGCCGCCGACGACGGTCGCACCGCCGACCTGTCCCGCAACCATGCGCTCCATCGCTCCCCCAACGGCGTGTTCACCATCACCGGCGGCAAGCTCACCACCGACCGCGAGATGGCCGAGGACACGGTCGACGCGGTGATGCAGCACCTCCACCGCGATGTCGCCTGCCGCACCCGTTCGCTGCGCCTGCTGGGTGCGGGCCGCCGTCACCACGCCGACGGCTCACGCACCGCCCACCTCCACGGACGGTACGGCACGCTGAGCAGCGAGATCGAGGCGCTGGTGGCCGCCGATGCGTCGCTCGGGGCACCGCTGGCCGACGGCCACCCGTTCCTGCGCGCCGAAGTCGTGTACGCCGCGCGGCACGAGATGGCGCGCAGCGTCGACGACGTGCTCACCCGACGCATGCGCCTGCGTCTGTTCGACCGTCCGGCCGCGATGGCCGCGGCGACGGCCACTGCAGCGTTGCTGGCCCCCGAACTCGGCTGGGACGATACCGAGACCCAGCGCCAGGTGCAGGCGTTCCTCGCGGCCTGCGCGGTCGAGGAGACCGCCGGCCGCACCAGCGAACCGAACCCGGCAGGAGCCGCCTCGTGACCCGTCCCACCGAACCGATCGAGTTGCTCGGCACCGATCACCGCCTCGCCGCCGCGGCACCGCTGCCCGACCGGTTCGTCGCCGCACTGGCGTCGGCGTGCGCCACCACCACCGACCTCGCGGCCACGGCCGACGCCAGTCGCGACTGGTGGCCGTTGTCGATGCACTGGGCACTGCAGGGCCAGGTGCTCCAGCGCGCCGCAGTGGTGGCGTCGCCCACGTCCGTCGACGAGGTGGCCGCCGTGCTCCGCGCGTGCCACGAGCACCGTGTACCGGTCACGCCGGCAGGTGGGCGCAGCGGTGTGGTCGGGGCCTCGGTGCCCGTGTTCGGTGGCGTGCTGCTCGACCTCACCGCCATGCAGGGCATCGTTGCCGTCGATGCCGTGTCGGGTTTGGTGGAGGTGTGGGCCGGCACGTTCGGCCCCGACCTCGAACGCGAACTCCGCGCCGAGCAGGGCCTCACCGTCGGCCACTTCCCGCAGAGCTTCGACATCGCCACCGTCGGCGGCTGGGTGGCGTGCCGCGGCGCCGGCCAGTACAGCACCCGGTACGGCAAGATCGAGCAGATGGTGGCCGGTCTCGAAGTGGTGATGGCCGACGGGTCGGTGGTGCGCACCGGCGGCCACCCCGCCGGCGCGCAGGGCCCCGATCTCACCCAGCTCTTCCTGGGCAGCGAGGGCACCTTGGGCGTCATCACCCGGGTGTGGCTGAAGGCACATCCGGTGCCACCGCACGAACGCCGCGCCGCCTACGCCTTCGCCACGTTCGAGGACGGGCTCGAAGCCTGCCGGCGCATCCTGCGGCGCGGTGCCACCCCCGCCGTGCTGCGCCTGTACGACGCGCCCGAGAGCCAACGCGGCCAGGGCGGCGACGGCAGCTACTGCGTGTTGCTGGTGCTCGACGAGGGCGACGCCCATCTGGTCGACGCGGTGATGGCCGTCGTGGCCGAGGAGTGCGCCGGTGCCCGCGACCTCGGTGACGAACTGCTGGAGAAGTGGCTGCATCATCGCAACGACACCAGCGCCCTGCAGGCGCTCACCCGCAAGGGCTTCGTGGTCGACACGCTCGAGATCGCCGCGCCGTGGGCAGCGCTGCCTCGCATCTTCGACGACGTGCGCACCGCGATGATGGCCGTGCCGCACGCCCGTGCCGCCACCTGCCACCTGTCGCACAGCTACCTCGACGGCGCGTGCCTGTACTTCACCTTCGCCGCCACACCCCCGGCCGACGAGGTGGAGGCCACCTACGTGGCGCTGTGGGACGCCGGGTCGCGGGCCGTGCTGGCCGCCGGTGGGAACCTGTCCCACCATCACGGCGTGGGCCTGAACCGCAGTCGCTTCGTGGCCGAGGCACTCGGCAGTTCGCTGCCGGTGGTGCAGTCCGTGAAGGACGCGCTCGATCCCCACGGCGTGTTGAACCCGGGGAAGATGGGCCTGCGCAGCCCGTTCGGTGAGGTGGCGTGGCCGTGAACAACCTCGATCGAGCCGCACTCAAACAGGGTGCCATGGTGGCGCTGGTGTTCGCCGTGCCGTTCTCCATCGGCGCCCGCATCGCCGCCGACGGCACCGAGGATTCGCCGTGGGCGCTGTTCCTCTCACTCGCCGCGCTGGCAGGCTTCACGCTCGGCGCGGGCATCGCCGCCTGGGTGCAGACCCGCGGCCTGCCGCTGCTGCACGGCATGGTGTGTGCAGCGGGCACCTATCTGGCCGCACAGGCCGTGTTCGTGGTGGTGAAGCTGTTGCGCGGCGGCAGCGTGAGCTGGTTGGGCGTGTTCTTCAACCTCACCGCAGTACTGTTCGCCGGTCTGGTGGGCGGAGGGCTCGGCAGCATCCTGCGCAAACGTGGGCTCGTGCCACGCGGAAGGGACAACACATGAGCGTGCTGGTGGTCGACGTCGGGACCTCGGGTCTGCGTGCCGCCGTCATCCGACCCGACGGCGACGTCCACGCACTGCACTACCGGGCGTTCCCGCCGCAGTCACCGTTCCCCGGTCTGGTGGAGTTCGATGCGACGGCGATGAAGGCCGCGGTGCTCGAGGTGGCGAACCTCGCACTCGCCGAGGGCGGCCCGGTTGCGGCGGTGGGCATCACGGCCCAGCGCGCCAGCACCATCGTGTGGCATCGCAGCACCGGCGAGCCCGTCGGCCCGGGTCTCGGCTGGCAGGACCTGCGCACCGTGCTCGACTGCATCACCGCGAAGGCCGAGCACGGCCTCGCCCTCGCGCCGAACCAGTCGGCCACGAAGTTGGCCTGGCTGCTCAACACGTACGACCCGAACCGCGAGCTCGACCTGTGCTTCGGCACGGTCGACACCTGGGTGGCATGGGTGCTCAGCAACGGCACGGCACACGCCACCGACCACACCAATGCCGCGGTCACCGGACTCACCAAGCCCGACGCGAGCGGTTGGTCGGCCAACGCCTGCGCTGCGCTGAACATCCCGATGGACATGTTGCCGGCCATCGTCGACACGTCCGGCGTGTTCGGCCAGGCGCACGCGCTGCCCGGCGCGCCCCCCATCGCCGCCCTCGTCGGCGACCAGCAGGGCAGCCTCGTCGGGCAGAGCTGTGTGCACCCCGGTCAGGCGAAGATCACGTTCGGTACCGGTGGCATGCTCGACGTGGTCACCGGCAGGTCGGCGCCCACGTCGGGCAACCGCACCGCCGCCGGCACGTTCCCCATCGTGGCCTGGAGCCATCACGGGCAGCTCACGTGGGGTGCCGAGGCCATCATGCTGTCGGCCGGCACCAACGTGGAGTGGCTGGTCAGCGACCTCGGCGTACTGGCCACCCCCGCCGAGAGCCACGACGTGGCGGCGCAGTGCGACACCACCGACGGCGTCGTGTACGTGCCGGCGCTGATGGGCCTCGGCACGCCCCACTGGGACTACGGCGCACGGGGCACCCTTCTGGGCCTCACGCGCGGCTCCGGCCGCGCGCAGATCACCCGTGCGGTGCTCGAGGGTGTGGCCCAGCGCGGTGCCGACCTGGTCGACGCGGCGGAGGCCGACACCGGCCACACCATCCCCAGCCTGCGCGTCGACGGCGGGATGAGCGAGAACCCGACGTTCGTGCAGGCCCTGGCCAATGCCACCGGCAAGCACGTCGAGGTGTCACGACACACCGAGGCCACCACCGTCGGTGCCGCCTACCTCGCCGGCCTGGCCGTCGGAGTGTGGGGCGGGCACGACGACATCGCCCAGGCGTGGCAGCCGCGAACCGTCGTGGCCCCATCGGGCCGGCTCGACCGCGAGCAGTGGCGACGGGCCGTCGAACGCAGTCGCGGTTGGATACCCGACCTGTCGGCTCTGGACTTCTAGAATTGCTCTGCTCACCCCTGGCCGGGAAAGCTAGGGATGAACGTCTCGAAAGGAACACCCCGAGTGGAAATCGAATCGACGCAGTCCGGCGTCGAGGCCGAGCAGCGGCTCCCCCGTCGCGGCCTCCTCGCAGCCGGCATCGGTGGCGCCGCCGTGTCGCTGCTGCCGTTCTTCAGCGGTCGCGCCAGCGCCACCACGCCGCCGGCCACCGACGAGAGCACGACCACCACGGCCCCGCCGCGTCGGCCCACCGACGACGACGTCGCGCTCCTCGCCGCCGCGCTGCAGATCGAGCTCACGGTGGAGGGCCTGTACCGTCAGGCCATCAGCGCCGTCGCCGGCTGGACCGAGGCGCAGGCTGCGCTCATGACCACACTGCGCCAGGCACACCTCGCCTACAGCAACTCGCTCAGCGGCCTGCTCGGCAAGAGCGCCCCGAGCACCCGCTCGGAGGAACTGTTCGCCGAGTGGGAGTCGTCGTTCAGCGGCAGCACCGATGACGTGCTGGCGAAGGCGGCCGACCTCGAGAGCTCGCTCGTGGCCACGCACCTCGACGTGCTCGCCAAGCTGCAGGGCACCAACGGCGCGGCGCTCGTGGCGTCCATCCAGGTGGCCGAGGCCCGCCACGTCACCGCGCTGCGCCATCTCGCCGGTGTCACCGACGAGGCCGAACTGCTGGTCGACGAAGAAGCCGCATCGCTGCTGGGAGCCGGGTGAACCACATGAGCAACGAGACCAACCCCACGCCGCAGGTCAGCGCGTCGTTCGATCGTCGCGGCCTGTTCCGCATCGGCGGGCTCACCATCGCCACGGCGGCGGTCCTCGCCGCCTGCGGCGATCCCGCCAGCAGCGCCGGCGAGCTGGGCCGCGTCGGCAACGGCGCCCCGAACCCCGAGTTGCCCGAGGGCAAGGTGAACGACGGTGTGCTGCTGCGCACCTCGGCGTCGTTCGAGACCTCCATCGCCGACGCCTATCAGCGCATGATCGACGACGGTCTGCTCGCTGCGGCCAGCGCCACCTTCCCCGACCTCGGCGATCAGACCGAGCTCGTGACGGGCTTCGTCGATCAGCACCGCAAGGCCGCCGAGACGTACAACCAGCTGGCGCTCGAGGCCGGTGCCGCCGAGCCGTTCACGTGCGGCAACCCGCGCCTCGACAGCGCGTTCATCGACCCGATCTTCGAGCGGGTGCTGAACGGCGCACCGGCCACCGACACCGCGAAGGAGATCGCACCCAGCGAGGACCCCACTCGCGACATGGTGAACCTGGTGGTCACGCTCGAGCTGCTGTCGGCCGCCACGGCGCAGGCGCTGGTGCCGCAGGTGTCGCAGGCGTCGTACCGGGCCGAGGCGATGCGCCTCGGTACCCGCTCGGCTCGCCAGGGTGCGCTGATGTCGCTGCACATCAACCCCGATGGCTACGTCACCGAGACCGACCTGCTCAACGCCAACCCGGCGGCCAGCACCACCGTGGCGTCCACCACGACGGTGCAGGACATCGCGCAGCCCGAGACCGGCGACACCACCGCACCGCCGGCACCGCCGCCCACCGAGATCCCCGTGCCGGTGGCCCTGCCGAGCCAGTACGGCTCGCTGGCGGCCATCACCTACATCGGTGGCGCGGGCGACGAGAACGGCGTGCGCCTGAAGCTCAACTTCGAGACGCCCAGCCTCAACTCCCTCACCTACGACTTCACCACCTGCGAGTGACCCTGCACATCTGGGTGTGATTCGTTCCACGTCGTGTTCTGGGCGTGATTCGTTCCGGTTGCCGGGACGGATCACGCCCAGTTCCGTTTCCCGGGCGAGTTCCCGGCGGTGGCGCGTACACTCCTGGCGTGGTGAGTCGGCCGGGTGACCGCGGCACGGCATCGACCGTGTCGAGGAAAGTCGGGGCTCCACAGGGCAGAGTGCTGGCGCGAGCCAGGTCGGGGCGACCTGACGGATGTGCAACAGAGAGAGACCGCCGATGGGCCGGGCAACCGGTCACGGGTAAGGGTGCAACGGTGCGGTAAGAGCGCACCAGCGTGCGGAGCGATCCGTACGGCTCGGTAACACCACTCGGAGCAAGGCCAAGCAGAGAGGATGGGCTGCCCGTCCGCCGGTTCGCCGGCCCCTCTCGGGTAGGCCGCAGAGATGGATGGTCACCCAGGCCGCAAGGCTGGACAAAACCCCGCTTACAGGCCGACTCACCACACCGTCGGCCCTCGCGCTGGTCAGTCGGCGGGGCGCAACGGCAGCAGGTTGAACGCCGCCAGCGACGGCCGCCCGCCGCGCACGTTCACACGGGTGACCGATGCCTGGTCGACCCAGCTGCGCGAGGCGATGGTGACGTCGACGCCGAGCGCCCAGGCCATCGCGGCCTTCACCGGGGTGGCATGCGTGACCACCACGACATGCCGGTCCTGCGCCTCTGCGGCCAGGTCGTCGAGCGCCGCCGCCACCCGCTCACCCATCGCCCGCAGCGTCTCTGCACCCTCGGGCGCGTAGTCGATGTCGCTCACCCACCGCTGCCACATGTCCTGCGGCAGATCGGCGATGCGATGCCCTTCGAAGGGCCCGTAGTGCACCTCACGCCAGCGGTCGTCGATGTCGGGTTCGATGCCGAACACCGACGCGGTCTGGCGAGCCCGCAACAACGGTGAGCAGATCAACCGGTCGATGCCGCTCACCAGCGACGGCAGTGCAGCCGCCTGAGCCAGTCCGATCTCGTCGAGCGGCAGGTCGAGTGAACCCTGCAGGCGTCCACCGGCGTTGGCCTCGGTGCGGGCATGACGGACGATCGAGAGCACGACGTCAGTGAATCACACCGGAGGCCGACGACCAGCGGTGGATCCCATGTCGGTGAGCGTGCCGTGGTGCAGGAACTGCTGCCGGCGCTGCGCGTCGGCGAGGCCGAAGCGACGGTACGCCCACACCAGCATGGCGATGCCGGCCACCTCCATGAGCAGGTTCAGCCACAGCGCCCGCTCCAGCGACGGCACCTCCACCTCGCCCCACGAGCCGCTGAACGGCCACCAGAACACCTCGGTGCTGGCGAACGCACCGTCGTACACGAGGTGCAGCAGCATGCCGATGGGCAGCCCCAGCAGCAGGCGCCGAATGGGCTTGCGGCCCGCGGTGACCAGCATCACGGCAGCGAGCATGCCGACCGCCACGGTGAGGCTGTGCGCCCATCGCGCCTGGCCGCTCGGCACGTCGATCAGATCGGGCAGGAGCGCACCGACCAGCAACAGCCGATAGTCGAACCGCGGGTCGGTGAACACGTACCAGACGGTGAAGAGCGCCGTGCCCAGGAACCAGAACAGCATCGGCTCAGCGGACCAGGTAACGACCGCACTGCGGGCACTCGGGCAGTTGGCCTGCCGGGGTGCCCTTCACCACGTCCATCTCGGCGGGTGACAGGTCGAGGTGACAGCCGTGGCACCGATGCCCGTCGAGACGAGCCACCGCCACGCCGTCGAAGTGCTGGCGGGCACGGTCGTACGCGCCGACCTCCTCGGCCGTGAGCTCGGCGACGGCCACCGGTCGCCGAGCGTGCAGGTCGGCGTCCTCGGCATCGAGTTCGGCGGTGGCACGGGTGAGCTCGGCCTCGGTGGCCGCTGCGGCCGTCTCCAGTGCGGGCAGTGCCGCCGACAACTCGGCGAGCTCGCCCTCCCCCGCGGCCTGTTCGTCGAGCGCTTCCAGTTCCTGCACGTCGAGTTCATCGCGTTGCGCGTTGAGCGTGGCGATCTGGCTCATCAACGCCTCGGCCTCACGCGGCGCGATGACCGTCTTCAGCTGCGCTTCCAGGCGGGAGCGCTTCGTGGTGATGTCGGCCGACGCATGTTCGGCTGCTTCGATGGACGCTGCGGCCGCATCGATGCGCGCCTGTGCGGCCGCCATGCGTTCGCGGTGCGCGGCCACCGCCGCGAGTGCGGCCTTGTGGGCCGCCAGTTCGGGCAGTCGCGGCCGCTTGTTGGCGATCGTGGTGAGGGCGGAGTCGATGTCCTGGAGTGCGAGCAGTGCGGCGGCGTTCATGGCGTCTTCTTGGCTACCACAACATTGGGTGGCACGAATGCACAGGAGTACACGAACGTCTTCGTGTCGATCGACGGCATGGGTGCCCGAGGGTCGAGCACGTTGTCGGGCACCAGGGTGCCGGAGGTGACCTGCACCACCACTGCACGGGGCACCGTGGTGGTGGGCGCCGTGCCACCCGGCACTGTGACGGGCGGCGCCGTGGTGGTGGTGACCGCGTCGGGGTCGGTGGTGGTGGTGACCCCGGGGAGGGTGCCGCTCACCAACCTCGCGAGGCACTCCTCGCCCGGCACGTAGATGCGCGCCGGCCGGCGAACGGGCGGCGTCGGCGGCGGCCAGTCGACCACCGGGAGGTTCACGTGCGCCGCCTCCATGTACGCACCCCAGATGCGCGACGGGTAGTCGGCACCCTGCACCTTGCCGTTGCGACCCATCTCGGCGGCGAACTCGGGGATGCCGTTCATCGGCGTGTAGCCGTTGGGATCGCCCACCCACACCGCAGTGCTCAACTGCGGCGTGCCGCCCACGAACCATGCGTTGGTGTTCTCGAACTGGGTGCCGGTCTTCCCGGCCGCGGGCCGCGAGAAGTTGCGCAGGTTGCGGGCCCCGGTGCCGGCGCGGATGACGCCCCGCAGCGACTCGGTGGTCTTCAACGCGGCAGCGGCGTCGAGCGCCTGCACCCCCGGGTCCTCGTGGCTGTAGAAGCGAGTGCCGTCGGCCGCGTCGATGAACTGCACGAAGTACGGATCGTGGTGCAGGCCCTGGTTGAGGATGGTCTGCATCCCGGCCGCCATGTCGAGCGCCGAGAGCGCGTTGTTGCCGGTGGCGGTGAGCGGCAACGGCAGGAACGGCTCGTGGTCCTTGGTGGACTGTCCCTGGAAGAAGTACGCCGAGCGGGCGAAACGGTAGGTGGAGTCGACCACGCGGTGCAGGCCGACGGCGTAGCTGAGGCGGATGAACCCGCAGTCGCTGGACGACCACGTGTTCTTGCCGTTCAGCGGCCCGATGTTGCCCGTGGCGTTGACCACTGTCTTCGTGGTGGGGCGGCCGTCGGAGAAGTCGGGCACGGTGCACGGGCCGGGGCCGTTGATGATGTCGTTCGTCTCGGCGCCCGCCTGGTAAGCGGCAGCGAGGATGAACGCCTTGATGGCCGACCCGGTCTGGCGCGGCACCAGCGCCATGTTCACCTCGCCGCTCGGTTCGTCGGGTCGCAGACCGCGGCCACCCACCATGGCCCGGATGGCACCGCTCGTCGTGTCGACCGATACGAGGGCCGCGTCGAACCCCTGACGGTTGCCGGGAAGGATGTCGCGGGCTCGCTCCGCGGCTTCCTGCAGTGCCGGGTCGAACGTGGTGTGGATGCGCAGCCCACCGCGGTACAGCAGGTTGGCACGCTCCTGCTCGGTGGCACCGAGGATGTTGGAACGATTCAGCAGGTAGTCGCGCAACGCCACCGTGTAGTAGGTGGGCTTCGTGCTGAACGTCGCGATGGTGCGCACCCGGGCCGGGATCGGCCAGTTCTCCGCGAGATCCGCTGCCTCGTCCTCGGTGACCAGTCCCACCTTCGCCAGCCGCTCGGTCACCTGCGCGAACCGTCGGCGCGAGGGCTCGGGGTTGTTGATCGGGTCGTAGCCCGAGGGCGACCGCACGAGACCGGCGAGGAAGGCACCCTCGATCATGGTGAGCTGTTCGACGCCCTTGCCGAAGTACACCTCGGCAGCGGCCTGCAGGCCGTAGGCGTTGTTCCCGAAGAACACCGTGTTGAGGTACCGCTCGAGAATCTCCTCCTTGGTCTTCGTCTTCTCGAGCATCGTGGCGTAGTGGGCCTGCAACGCCTTGGACCGTCCGTCGCGGGGCAGGCCGGCGAGGAACTCGTTCTTCACGACCTGCTGGGTGATAGTGGAGGCGCCCTGCGTGGGGCCCTCGCTGGCGAAGTTCGACAACATCGCACGGAAGAAACCGCGCAGGTTCACGCCGTGGTGCGACCAGTAGGCGGTGTCCTCCACCGCGAGCAACGCATCGATCACGCCGGCCGGCACCTGGTCGAGCGAGATCGGCTGGCTGTTCTCGCGTTCGAACACGGCGATGACGTTGTTGGCCGTGTCGTACACGATGGTGCGTTGCGACAGCGGCTGGAACTCGGGCAGCACCACCGCGGTCTCCTCGTGCGCGTTGGCCAGGCCCCACAGGCGCGGCGCGACCCCCAGGGTGACGCCCGTCAGCAGCAGGGCGCCGGCCGCGATGGTCGCGGCGAATCGGAGGGGCCAGGCCAGACGGTCCACTACGTGGTCACGCTAGTTGCGGCACGACCCGCAGGGGCATCACCCCCTACCATGCGCCCATGACCGCACACCGCCCCTTCCGAGTCGGCATCCAGGCTTCGAATGCGTCCTCGCGCACCGAATGGGTCGACCTCGCGAAGCGCGCCGAGGCCAACGGCTTCAGCACGCTCACGATGCCCGACCACTTCGGCGACCAGCTCGCCCCGATGCCGGCGATGATGACCGCGGCCGACGCCACCACCGACCTGCGTGTCTGTGCGCTGGTGTTCGACAACGACTACAAGCACCCGGTCGTGCTCGCGAAGGAACTCGCCACGATGGACGTGCTGAGCGACGGCCGCATGGAGATCGGTCTCGGCGCCGGCTGGATGATCAGCGACTACGAGCAGGCAGGCATCCCGTACGACTCCCCCGGCGTGCGCGTCGACCGGTTCGTGGAGGGCCTGCACATCATCAAGCAGGCCATGCAACCCGGCGCGTTCTCGTTCGACGGCACGCACTACACCATCACGAACTACGACGGCCTGCCCAAGCCGGTGCAGGCGAAGCCGCCGGTGCTCATCGGCGGTGGCGGCAAGCGCGTGCTCGGCATCGCCGCCCGTGAGGCCGACATCGTGGGCATCAACCCCAGCCTGCACACGGGCGTCATCGACGCCGAGACCATCGGCGGCATGACGGCCGAGTCGGTCGACGAGAAGTTGGCGATCGTGCGTGCTGCGGCAGGCGACCGGATGAGCGAGATCGAGCTCAACATCCGCGCCTTCCTGGTGAACGTCACCGCCGACGGCGCAGGCGCCCGCGAGAAGCTCGCCGGTGCGATGGGTGTGCCGGCCACGATGATGGAGACCTCGCCGTTCGCGCTCATCGGCTCGCCCGACGAACTCATCGAACGGCTGCTCGAGCGCCGAGAGAAGTGGGGCTTCTCGTACGTCATCGTGGGACAGGGCGATGTCGACTCGTTCGCGCCCGTCGTCGCCGCACTCGCCGGGAAGTGACCGTGAAGGTCGCGCTGCACGGCGCCGGCATGATCGCGGTGGCCCACGGCGCGGCCACGAAGTTCCTCGGGCTCGAGCTCACGGCCGTCGCGTCGCGCGCCGAGACGACGGCACAGCGTGTGGCCGAACAGTTCGGTGCCGCAACGGCGACGTATGCCGACCTGCCCGGCGATGCCGACGTCGTGGTGGTGGCCACGCCGCCGCAGTGCCACGCCGACGACGCCGTGCGACTGCTGGACGCCGGCGCCGCCGTCCTGCTGGAGAAGCCGCTGTGCCGCACGTTGGAGGAAGCCGACCGCATCGTCGACGCCGCCGCACGCCACGGCGGCCGCCTGTTGTACGGCGAGAATCTCGCCTATGCCCCAGTGGTGCAGAAGATGGTGTCGAACGCAGCGCTGGTGGGCGCACCCACGCACCTCGAGGTGCGATCGTTGCAGGGCCTGCCCGGCTGGGGTGCGTTCACCACCGACGAGTGGGGCGGTGGTGCGTTGTTCGACCTGGGCGTGCACCCGCTGGCCGTGGCGATGATGCTCGCGAACGCCGCGGGCCTCGGTCGCGCCACGGGCGTGACCGCGTCGCTGCGCGGCGGCGAGGGGCATGGCAGCGACGAGCACGCCGAGGTCACCCTGCACTTCGGCAACGGCTTCACGGCCCGAGTGGTGTCGAGCTGGCAGGCCGGCCCCGAACCGACGTGGGACGCCCAGTTGGCCGGCGAACGGGGCGTGCTGCGCGCCGAACTGCTGCCGACACCCCGGCTGGAGTACAACGGCGACGAGGTCGCCCTGCCGCGCACCACGGCAGCGATGCCACTGCTGGAGCAGTTGGGGTACGCGGCACAGCTCCGCGCTCTCGTCGATGACGTGAACGCGGAGCGGGAACCGATGATGAGCGCGGCCTTCGGCCGCGAAGTACTGCAGGTGGTGTTGGCCGGCTACGAGAGCGCTGGGTTGGGCGGGGAACTGGTATCCCTTCCCTTCAGCGGGCCTCGCGACCGCACGCCGCTGCAGCTCTGGCGAGGTGCGTAGCGCCTCGCCGGAGTCGGGTCAGACGACCCGAACCTTCAGGGCCTCGTCGCCCTTGCGGCCCTGGCCGATTTCGAATTCCACGGTCTGGCCCTCTTCGAGCGACCGGTAGCCGTTACCGTCGATGTTCGAGAAGTGCACGAACACATCGGCACCACCTTCTCGAGAGATGAAGCCGTAGCCCTTCTGAGCATTGAAGAACTTCACGGTGCCGATGGTCATTGCCTTCTCCACTTTCCGCGCTGCCAACGTGGCATCGCTGCAGGCACGCTATCGCACTGCAGCACCGCTTGAACGCGGCGGTGCCCGAACGGCCGAAATGTTCGGGTCGTAGGACACTGGCCGAGGCGCCGGTTCGGACGCACCATGAGGGCATGTTCCGATCGATGAGCGACGCCGTCGCGGCGATCCGTGCGTCCGACACGCTCGCCGTGCCCTTGGGCCCCGGGGTTCCCGGAGGGTTCCTCCACGCACTCGGTGAGCGTGACGACTTCGAGCACCTCGAGGTCTTCGGTGCACTGCTCCCCGACCTCTACCAACTGTTCATGCGTGCAGGAGTGCACTATCGCAGTGGCTTCTTCGGGCCGGCCGAACGGTTCCTGCGCGATGCAGGTGCCGCCATCGACTTCGTGCCCGCCGACTTCCGGCGGTTCGAACCCGTGCTGCACCACCTGCGGCCGCGTGTGGTGGCCACCTCGGCCGCGATGCCGGTCGATGGATGGGTGAGCCTCAGTGTGCACGCCGGCGCGTTCGTCGACGAACTGCACGACGCGGGTGCCGATCCCGACCGGTTGCTGATCGTGGAGTGCAGCCCGCACTTCCCTCGCACGTTCGGTCTCGAGCCCGAGCACACGCACCGCCTGCACGTCGACGAGATCGACCTGCTGCTGGAGACCGACCGGCATCCGCTCGACCTGGCCGACACACCACCCACCGAGCAGGAGATCGCCATCGCTGACTTCGCGATGCGGTTCCTGCACGACGGGTGCACGGTGCAGACCGGCATCGGCGGCATTCCCAGTCAGGTGGCGAAGCTGCTCGCCGAGGGACCGATGGGCGACTTCGGGGTGCACTCCGAGATGTTCACCACCGGCCTGATGCATCTGCACCGCGCCGGCAAGGTGACGAACCGCAAGGGCGGTCACTTCGACGGCGTGTCGGTCACCACGTTCGCCGCTGGGGTGCCCGAGCTGTACGAGTGGCTGCACGAGAACGATGCCGTGCGGTTCCTGCCGGTGCGCCTGGTGAACTCGCCGGAGCTCATCGCCGCGAACCGCAGCATGGTCACCATCAACGGTGCCCTCGCCGTCGACCTCGCGGGACAGGTGATCGCCGACACCATCGGCGGCGCCCAGTTCTCGGGCATCGGTGGCCACGAGGACTTCGTGAGCGGTCCGGGGTTGTCGGCCGACGGCCGCAGCCTGATCTGCCTGCCGTCGTCGAGCATCGTGGGCGGTCAGTTGGTCACCCGCATCCTGCCGATGCTGCCTGCAGGGTCGGTGGTGAGCACCCCTCGTCACCAGGTCGACGTGATCATCACCGAGTACGGCGTGGCCGAACTGGCGGGTCGCACCATTCGCGAGCGCGCCGTGGCACTCGCCTCGATCGGACATCCCGACGTCCGCGACGAGTTGCTGGCGGTGGCCACCACCTGGCCGAAGGACTGACGCCCCCGAACGCTCAGTCGCGCACCGGGACCAGCGCGTGTGCGATGGCTGCGACGTGCTGGTGGTCGGTCCCGCAGCACCCGCCCATCACGTTGATCTGCGGCAGGGTGTCGCGCAGCGTGCGATAGCGAGCGGCCAGATCGGCCGGGTCACCGGCGTCCAATTCTTCCGCTTCGTCCAGTTCGGCGTGGCTCATCGTGGACGCGTTCGCCCGCACCGAACGGATACGCGACGTCCAAGGGGCCGACGGGTCGAGCACGTCGACGAAGTGGGTCGGGTGCGCGCAGTTCACCATGTAGTACGCGGTCCAGCCGTCGGTGGCCGCATCGACGGCGGCGATGGCATCGGCAAGGGCATCGCCCGAGGGCAACCGGCCGTCGGTCTCCACCGTGAACCCGATCACCACCGGCATCTGCCGTGCCGCCGCCGCAGCGACGACGCCGACCGCCTCGTTCACGTTCGTCATGGTGATCGCGGTCACCAGGTCGGCCTCGGTGTCGGCGAACGTCGCGATCTGGGCGCCGTGATACTCGGCAGCTTCGTCGGCCGTCATCAGACTGCCGGGCACGTAGCCGTCACCGCGCGGCCCGATCAGCCCGGAGATCAACACCGGCGCGTCGATGCCCGCCGCGTCACGCGTGGCCGCGGCCACGGACACCGCCAGCCGGTTGAGCCGGTCGAGTGCGGCCGCGTCGTGGCCCAGTCGCGCACCCCAGTCGGCATTGGCTCGCCACGTCGGCGTCTCGACCACGAAGCCGGTGCCGTGGCGGCGCGCCACCTCGAGGAACGGCGCCAGATAGCGATCCAGCGCGGCCCGTCCCTCCTCGGTGTCCAGCAACGGATAGGCGGCGAACAGCGGCAGGTCGAGTCCGTGATCGAAGATCAGTGACGTCTCGATGCCGCCGTCGGTGAGGAACATCCCACCGTCGAGTTGCGGCAGCGCGTGCCGGTACCGGGTCATGTGCTGCAGCATGCGCCCTTTCGGGCGACGACGCCACCGTTTCCGGGTTGCGGGTCAGCGCAGCGGGATTCCCGAGGTGTCGCCGTCGGCACGCGGGCCGTGGATGCGGCGCTCGTGTTCGGCGATGGGCACGTCGTTGATGCTGGCCTCTCGGCGCTGCATGTACCCGAGTTCGTCGAACTCCCAGTTCTCGTTGCCGTAC
>SXKB01000304.1 GCA_005778215.1 Actinomycetota bacterium
AGGTTGGTGACGATGGTGTCGCCCTGGCAGAGGATCTCGGGCTCGGACACGCCGAGGCTGTCGACGCGCTCGCGGATCTTCTCCACGGCCAACTGCATGCTGGCGTCGGTGCAGTCGGCACCCGACACGGCCTGCTGGGTGACGGAGATGCCGCCCTGGAGGTCGAGGCCGAGTGCCGGCTTGCTGTCGGTGGCGATGGTGAGGATGAGCGCGCCGTACGCGACCACCATGATCCCCACCAGGGAGATGATGAGTTTCCTGCGCATGGGTGGGTCAGGACTCGTCGGCGGCGACGTCGTCGATGGGGGTCGACGACGGGGCCGGAGCGTCCTTGTCGGTGGGCACCGCGGTCTCACCCTTGCTGGTGTCGACCTTGCGCTGGATGGCCTGACGGGCGATGCGGATCTGCACGTCGTCGTCGATCTCGATCCAGGCGATGTCGCCCTCGAAGCTGGTGACGAAGCCGTACACACCGGAGGTGGTCATGATCTCGTCGCCCACCTCGATGGCCTGCTGCAGGGCGAGCTGCTCGCGCTGGCGGCGCTTCTGCGGCCGGATGAGCAGGAAGTACATCGCCACACCCATGATGGCGAACGGGAGGATGAGGCCGAGGGCACTGCCGCCGCTGCTCGAGCCGGAGCCGGATGCGAGGACGGAAGCGAGATGGACGGAACGCATAGAGGGACGACCAACCGTTGACGAAGGAGGGGAAGGCCCTCCGGGACCGAGCGGCGATTCTAACCGCAGGCGTCACCGAATGCCGATCAACCCCAGACGGCGAGCACCTCGGACCGCAGTTGCTGGAACGTGCCGTCGGCGATGGCCGCCCGCATGCGGGCCATCAACTGCAGCGTCCAGGCCACGTTGTGCAGGCTCATCAGGCGCGCCGCGGTGGGCTCGCCCACCTGGAACAGGTGCCGGATGTAGCCCCGGCTGTGCCGGGCGCACACCTCGCAACCGCAGTGCGCGTCGATGGGCTCGTCGCTCAGCGCCCACTTCGCGTTCTTCACGTGCAGCTTGCCGGCGTCGGTGAGCGCCGTGCCGTGGCGGCCGATGCGGGTCTGCATCACGCAGTCGAACTGGTCGACACCCAGCGCGACGGCCTCCACCAGGCTGGCCGGGTCACCCACACCCATCAGATAGCGGGGGCGATCGACGGGCAGGTGCTCGATCGCCGCCGCCAACGCCGGCACCATCTCGGCCCGGGTCTCCCCCACGCTCAGGCCGCCGATGCCGTACCCGTCGAAGCCGATCTCGACGGTGCGCTGGGCGCTCTCGGCACGCATCGACTCGCTGATGCCGCCCTGCACGATGCCGCACAGTGCCTGGTCGGGACGCTGGTGCGCCGCCTTGGCGCGCGCCGCCCACGCCGACGTGCGCTCGAGTCCGAGGCGCACCACCTCGGGCGGCGAGGGCAGCGACACGCACACGTCGAGCACCATCTGGATGTCGGCGCCCAGCAGTTCCTGCGTGTGCACGGCGATCTCGGGGGTGAACCGGTGCGACGAACCGTCGTACGTGCTCTTGAACGTGACGCCGTCGTCGTCGACCTTCGGATCGAGGCTGAACACCTGGAACCCGCCGGAGTCGGTGAGCGTGAGCCCGCCCCAGGCGGCGAACTTGCCGAGGCCACCGAAGTGCGCCCCGGTCTCGGCGCCCGGGCGCAGCATCCGGGGGTACGTGTTGCCGAGCACGATCCCGGCACCGCGTCGCTCGTAGTCGGCGGCGCTGAGGTACTTGATGGCGCCGCGAGTGCCCACCGGCATGAAGCAGGGCGTGCGGTACGAGCCGCGGGCGGTGGTGGCCACGCCGGTGCGGGCGGAACCATCGGTGGCAGTGGCGGCGAACTGGACGGCGTGCATCTAGGTGAGGCTCCTGTCGAGCAGCATGGCGTCGCCGAAGCTGAGGAAGCGGTAGTTCTCGGCGAGCGCAGTGTCGTAGAGGTGGCGCCAACGCGAACCGACGAACGCGTCGATCATCATCAGCAGCGTGGTACGCGGCATGTGGAAGTTGGTCATCATCACGTCGACCGTCTTCCACTCGTAGGGACGGTGGATGAAGATGCGCGTGCGCCCCTCGGTCTCGCCAAGCGTCGCCGCACTCTCCAGGGCGCGCACGCTCGTGGTGCCGACCGCCACCACTCGGCGGGCGTTCCTGCAGGCCTCCAGGGTGGCTGCCGGCACGCGGTAGCGCTCGCTGTGCATCGGGTGTTCGCGAGGGTCGGCCTCGCTGACGGGCTTGAACGTGTCGAGACCCACCACCAGTTCCACACGTGCGGTCTGCACCCCCGCTGCCGCGAGGTCGGCCAGCAGCTCGGGGGTGAAGTGCAGGCCCGCTGTCGGGGCGGCGGCCGAACCCGGCTCGTTGGAGTACACGGTCTGGTACCGGTCGGGCTGTTGGAGCGGCGCCGAGATGTAGGGCGGCAGCGGCATCTCGCCGTGGCGCTGCAGCAGCTCGAGCGGGTCGCCGTCTCCGAGCAGTTCGATCACCATCGTGTCGCCGGCGTCGCTGCGCCGCACCACCCGCACCAGAGGCACGCCGTTCGACAGCAGCTCCTCGCCCGGCTTCAGCTTCTTCGCCGGGCGCACCATGGCTTCCCACACCCGACGGTCACCGTCGAGCGGGTCGAGCAGCAACGCCTCTGCTGCACCGCCGGTGCTGCGCAGCAGTCGCAGCCGAGCGGGAATGACCTTGCTGTCGTTCACCACGAGCAGGTCGCCTTCGTGGAGCAGCTCGCGAAGGTCGCGCACGTACCGATGCAGGGGCGCCGCACTGCCCTGGTCGACCAACAGCCGAGCCGAGTCGCGCGGCTCCACCGGGTGTTGGGCGATGCGCTCGTCGGGCAGCTGGTAGTCGAAGTCCTCGAGGCGCATCGGCCGTTGAGGCTAACGGCGCCCGTGCACACCCGCCCTCAGAGGCGGAGTTCGTAGGCGAGGCCGGTGGCGCCGTAGAACTCCTCGTCGTACTGCGGCATGCGCACGAA
>SXKB01000305.1 GCA_005778215.1 Actinomycetota bacterium
GTCGATGAGCAGCACGTCGATGTCGCGGTACCGGCGCTTGAAGTTCGCGGTGGTGTTGGTGCGGATCGCATCGACGTACTCGTTGAGGAACGTCTCGGTGCTCACGTAGCGCACGACGTCGTGCTGGTAGTGGCTCTGCACGTAGTGGCCGATGGCGTGCAGCCGGTGGGTCTTGCCCAGACCCGCGGAGCCGTAGATGAACAGCGGGTTGTAGCTGCGGCCCGGCGTCTCGGCCACCCGCAGGGCGGCGGCCAGCGCGAACTGGTTCGAGGCGCCCTTCACGAACGTCTCGAACGTGTACCGCGGGTTCATCCCGTCGGCCGAACTGTTGCCGGCGGTGCTCGACAACCCCGACGAACTCGACGACCCGGCCGACGACGACCCCGTGCCGGCACTGCTGCCACCGGTGCCCGATTCGCGGGGCGTGTCGTTGGCCCACGACGACTCGGGTTCGGGCTCGGCGACCTGCACCTCGACCACGAACTGCACGTGGGCGGCACCGATTTCTTCGAGAGCATCCCTCACCAGTGGCAGGTAGCGCGACAGAATTCGATCGCGGGCGTGCGCGTTCGGCGCACTCACCCGCACCATCGAGGAATCGCTCTCCAGGGCCACCACGTCCTGGAAGGTGGAGAACCACACGGCCTCCGACACCTGCGCGCGGAGCAATTGCGCAACGGCTGTCCACAGTTGTTCATGGTCACTCACCTGCGCCTCCTCTCCGAACGTCGACCGACATCCACATCATTGTCCACATCGTGTGGACAACCAAAACCGCACGAGGTGCGCACGCTAGCAAACCTGGACGCCGCCACCGAACGGCGTGGCCTCCCGCGCCCGTCGGTTGCCACTCCCGCTCGCGCGACCGTAGTCTTGGCGGCTGTTCTGGTGTTGCCGGTCTGTGTCATTCCTGCACGTCGCGGCTCCGCCGTCCCGAACGAAGCATTGTTGTCGACCATGAAGGCTGCCAGGGGCAGCTCGAGGAGGGCTGCGTGAAGCGCACCTACCAACCCAACAACCGTCGCCGCGCCAAGAAGCACGGCTTCCGCGCCCGCATGAGCACCCGCGCCGGCCGCGACGTGTTGAAGTCGCGCCGCGCCAAGGGCCGTCACAAGCTGTCGGCTTGATCTGGCGCATCCGAGAGCGCCGCGCCTTCGCACGCCTCACGGCGGAGGGTCGGCGCGCTCGGGCCGGAGACCTCTGGTGCACGTACGTTCTCGATCCTCCCGGCAGCACCACACCACCGCGTGTGGCGTTCGCCCTGGGTCGCGCGCTCGGTCCCGCCGTCGTACGCAACCGTGTGCGGCGGCAACTCCGGGCCATGTTGCAGGCCGCGTCGTCCGCCGGCGAACTGCCCCCGGGGGAGTTCCTCATCGGCGGTCGACCCACCGTCGCCTCGAGATCACGCGTCGAACTGCAGTTCGATCTGACGCAGCTGCTGCGCAAGGTTCGTTCCTGATCCGCCTGGTCATCGGCTATCAGAAGGCGGTCGAGGGTCGCCCCTCCCCCTGCCGATTCACCCCCTCCTGCAGTGCCTATGCGATCGAGGCACTGGAAGTCCACGGTCGTGCACGGGGGCTGTGGCTCACCGTGCGTCGACTGCTGCGGTGCCGCCCGTTCGGCCCGTCGGGCTGGGACCCGGTCCCCGAACCGCGTCCCGATCGCACTCCCCGTTCCGTCGCTCGACACATCTCCCCGAAGGGGTCCGTCGCATGATTGCAGGTCTGTTCGAGTACCCGGCCGCACTGCTGGCCTGGTTCTACAGCATCACCCACAACTACATCCTGGCGATCTCGCTCATCGCCCTCGTGGTGATGGTCATCACCGCCCCCCTGGTGCTGAAGAGCACCAAGGGCATGCTCGAGATGCAGAAACTGCAGCCCGAGATGAAGCGACTGCAGAACCAGTACCGCGGTGATCGCCAGAAGCTCAACGAAGAGATGATGAAGCTCTACCAGGAGCACAAGGTCAACCCGATGGCCTCGTGCTTCCCGCTGCTGCTGCAGATGCCGGTGTTCATCGTCATGTTCCAGGTGTTGCACGGTCTCACCAACACCGGCCCTGACGGCACGTTCGCACCGAAGTTCGTCAGCGAGTCCTCCGAGCTGTACCAGTCCCTCGTCGGGAAGACGGAGATGATGGCCTGGGGCCTCGACCTGTCGAAGCGTCCGTACAGCATGATGAGCGAGTCGTTCGTCGAGGGGCTCATCTACGTCGGTCTGGTGGTGGCCCTCGGTGCGCTGTACTTCGTGCAGCAGCGAATGGTGGCCTCTCGCGCTGCCGTCTCCCCCACGGTGTCGCCCACCCAGCAGAAGCTGATGCAGTACCTGCCGGTGGCGTTCGCCGTGTTCATGGGCTTCTACCTCACCGGTCTGGTGATCTACTACTTCGCCCAGGCGGTGTTCCGCATCGGTCTGAACTGGTACATCACGCACCGCTTCTACAAGGGCGAGGAGTCGCTCGGCCGGCAGGCACAGCAGGCCAGCGAGAAGGCCCGCGAGCTGCACAAGGAGTCCGGTGGCGGCGGCGGCCTGTTCTCGCAGGCCAAGAAGCAGGCCCAGGAGGCCAAGGCCGCCCAGGCGACCAAGCAGCCCACCACCAGCAAGCGGGTCACCCCGCCCAAGAACAAGCCCACCCCCACGTCGGGCAAGAGTGCGGCACGACCGCCGTCCTCCGGCAAAGCCGCACGCCCCGACACCAAGAAGAAGTGACAGGTTCAACAGCATGGAATGGGTAGAGACCACGGGCAAGACCGTGGACGAGGCCAAGGACAAGGCGCTCGACCAGTTGGGCGTCCACATCGAGGACGCAGAGTTCGAAGTGCTCGAGGAGCCCAAGGCTGGACTGTTCGGCCGAGTGCGCGGTGAGGCCCGGGTGCGGGCTCGTGTGCGTCCGGCGCAGGTGCGCCAGAAGCTCGACCGCCGCGACCGCAAGCGCAGCGACAAGACCACCAAGGGTGACAAGGCGGAGAAGGCCGACAAAGCCCCGAAGGCCGACGCCGACACCGCTGGTGGCGACACCGGCGAGTCGTCGCGTGGTGGCCAGTCGCGGGGCAAGGGCAAGGGCGACGGGCAGCGTGCGTCGCAGCCCCGGGCCCCGAAGGCCGCGCCGGCGAAGAAGGCCGCCGCACCGAAGACAGAGAAGTCAGCAGACAGTGAGGAGGAGCCCGTGGACGCACGTCAGGTGGGTGAAGAGGCCAGCCGGTTCATGACCGGGTTGATCGCAGCGTTCGGTGCCGAGGGCACCGTCGAGCTGGTCGAGGACGGCGACGACCTCGAGGTGCGCGTGCACGGCAAGGAGCTCGGCCTGCTGGTCGGCCCGCGTGGCACCACGCTC
This sequence comes from Actinomycetota bacterium, assembly GCA_005778215.1. Lineage (GTDB taxonomy): Bacteria > Actinomycetota > Acidimicrobiia > Acidimicrobiales > Ilumatobacteraceae > UBA668. Next base: position 3,337 of record SXKB01000305.1, read on the forward strand.
CAGGCCGTGCAGGATCTGGCCCGGGTCGCCTCGCAGCGTCGCCTCGGCGATCACGACACCCGCCTGCGGGTCGACGTCGGTGGGTACCGCGAGCGTCGTCGTGAGGCGCTCGGCAAGTTCGCGGTGCAGATGGCCGACGAGGTGAAGGCCTCGGGTGTGGCACGTGTGCTCGAGCCGATGTCGTCGGCCGACCGCAAGATCATCCACGACACCCTTGCCGAGGTGGAGGGCATCGCCACTCGCTCCGAGGGCGACGACCCGTACCGCCGGGTGATCATCGCCCCGGCGAATGACTGACGAACCGCTCGTCCAGGCGCTGGCCGCCATCGCGGCACGCGGCGCCATCGGCGAGGCCTCGCTGCAGCGAGCCATCGCCCACGCACAACAGTACGTCGACAAGGTCCCGGCTTCGGCCGGGACCTTGTGCGATCTCGGCTCGGGTGGCGGCCTCCCCGGGCTGGTGATCGCCGTGCGGTGCCCCGACCTGCGGATCACGCTCGTCGAACGCCGCGCCACTCGGGCGGATCTGCTGCGCCGTGCGGTGCGTTCGTTGTCGCTCGAGGATCGGGTCGACGTGGTGGCCGACGACGTGCAACAGGTGGCACAGGACTCCCCTGCCTCGTTCGACGTGGTCACCGCACGCAGCTTCGCTGCACCGCCGATCACGGCGAAGTGGGCCGGCAAGCTGCTCCGTCCGGGTGGGCTGCTGATCGTCTCGGAGCCACCGGAGGACGACCCGGCTCGGTGGACCACCACGGTGCTGTCGGCGGCCGGCCTCCTCGACCAGGGCCGTGACCAGGGCGTTCGTACCTTCCTGCGGGTGTGATGTTCCACGTGAAACATCGTCGGACGCGCCCTCAGGGCTGACCGGCGGCGTCGGCGACGATCCCTGGATGTTCCACGTGAAACATCATCCGGGCGTGACGTCATCCGCGCGAACCGCCAGCCCGTGGGCTATCGTGACGCCTTGTCCGTCTGTCGAGGAGCTCGTCGATGACCGAAGCGACCGAGGGAAATCGCCCCCTCCCCCGTGTGATTGCCATCGCCACCCAGAAGGGCGGCGTCGGTAAGACCACCACCACCATCAACCTCGGTGCGTGCTTGGCCGACCTGGGCTACCGCACCCTGATCGTCGACCTCGACCCGCAGGGCAACGCCTCCACGGGTCTCGGTATCGACAACCGCGGCCTCGAGACGTCGATGTACCACGTCATCCTGCAAGAGGTGCCGCTCGAGAACTGCATCGAGCCCTCCGCGGTCAAGAATCTCTTCGTCGCCCCGGCCAGCCTCGACCTCGCCGGTGCCGAGATCGAGTTGGTGCCGGCCTTCAGCCGTGAGAACCGACTCCGCCGTGCGATCGATGCCGTGCTCGACGACTACGACTACGTCCTCATCGACTGCCCGCCGTCGCTCGGCCTCCTCACCGTGAACGGCCTCAATGCGGCGTCCGAGGTGCTGGTGCCGATTCAGTGCGAGTACTACGCACTCGAAGGACTCGCGCAACTGTTGCGCAACGTCGACCTGGTGAAGCGCAACCTGAATCCCCGGCTCGAGGTGAGCACCATCGTCTGTGTGATGTACGACGGTCGCACCAAACTGGCCGATCAGGTGGTCAAGGAAGTACGTGCGCACTTCGGTGACAAGGTGTGTCGTTCGGTCGTGCCGCGCTCGGTGCGGTTGTCAGAGGCGCCGTCGCACGGTCAGCCGATCACCACGTTCGATCCTGGTTCGCGAGGCGCCACGGCGTACCGCGGTGTGGCGAAGGAGGTCAGCGGTGGCCCGGCAGAGCGGACTCGGTAAAGGACTCGGGGCACTCATCCCCGCCGATGTCACGGCGGTGGTGACGGGGGACCAGCCGCGGCTGGAGGACCTCCCGGTGGGCAGCATCGTGCCCAACCCCAATCAGCCGCGCGTGCACTTCGACGAGGAGTCACTCGCCGAGCTCGCTGCGTCGATCCGTGAGATCGGTGTGTTGCAGCCGGTGCTGGTGCGCGCCGTGGGGGAGCAGCAGTACGAGCTGATCGCCGGTGAACGTCGCTGGCGCGCCGCTCGCCGTGCCGGCCTGGCGGTCATTCCGGCCGTGGTGCGCACCACCGACGACGTCGGTTCGGTGGAGCAGGCGCTGATCGAGAACCTGCACCGTCAGGATCTCACCCCGCTCGAGGAGGCTGCTGCCTACCAGCAGCTCATCGAGGACTTCTCGCTCACCCACGAGCAGGTGGCGGCGCGCGTCGGCAAGAGTCGTTCCGCGGTCACCAACACGTTGCGGCTGATGTCGCTGCCGGCAGCCATCCAGGCGTTGTTGGCCGACGGTCGGCTGTCGGCGGGTCATGCCCGCGCCGTGCTCGGCACACCCGACCGTGCGTTCCAGGAACAACTCGCTCGCCGCGCCGTGGCCGAAGGCTGGTCGGTGCGCATGCTCGAGGAGGCCGTGAAGGATCGCGGCGGCAACGACGAATCGGCCGACGAGGAGGGGACGCCCGCGGCGAAGCCGAAGCCGTCCACCGACGGCGCCGGGCTCGTGGAGGGCACCAAGCTCCGTCCGCCGGGGCTGTTGGAACTCGAGCACCTGTTGGCCGACCACTTGTCCACACGTGTCAGCGTCACGATGGGGGCGAGTCGCGGCAAGGTGGTCATCGAATTCGCCGATCTCGAAGACCTCGAGCGCATTTATCACCAAATGACCACAGGGAGTGACCAGTAGTCACCCAGTTCACCACGGAGTGTGTGATAAGTTGACAACCCTTTGCTTGAGGGTTACACACACCGGTGGACAATGCTGTGGATAAAGTCTCAGCTCGCGCGAGAGATCCACAGTTCGAGTGCCTGGAAGATGGCACTCGCGAGCGCCGGCGTGGCATCGGTGGCGGTGCGCACCGGCCCGACGGTGAACAACACGGCCGGCATGCGCGTCTCGCGCAGCACCGGCAGGCGCATCCCGGCGGCAGTGGGGGTGAGGCCTTCCACGTCGTGCAACCGTTCCACCATCGCCTCGGCCAGGGCTCGCCCGCCGATCGACTCGAACGTCGGCACCCGGTAGAAGTAGGCCACGGCGGCCGGCTCGGCGCTGGCCTCGAAGCCCAGGTAGACGTGGGCGCCGAAGTGGTTCGCCGCCAACGCCTGGGCCACGGGATCCGGCTCGTCGAGTGCCATCACGGCGGCACCACGTTGGCGCAACTCGCGGGTGAGCACCCGGGTGAGTCCGCTCAATCCGCCGAACTGACCGATCACGAGGCGGCAGTCCTTCAGCGAACCGAGCCCCTCGCGCAGGCGCTCCCTCTCACGTACGGCCTGCACACCGGGGCCCGTCCCGCTCTGGCTGCGGATGATGGCGATGGCGCGCACCGTGTCGGGGCCGCACACGCCGTCGTGGGGGAGTCCGCAGTTGCGCTGGAAGTCCTCGAGGGCCTGCGCCGTGCGCGGCCCGAGGATGCCGTCGACCCGGCCGCAGTCGAAACCCAGTCGCCCGAGCCCGGACTGCAACTCTGCGACGTCGTCGCCGCGCAGGTTGGGCGACGTGAGGAACAGCAGCCGGTCACCCAGCTTCCAGCTGGCCTCCACGAGCGCCGTCCAGGTGGTCTCGTCGCACACACCGTCGGACTTCAGCCCGCGCGCCGCCTGGAACGCACGGACCGCCGCTTCGGTGCGCGCGCAGAACTCACCTGCCTCGGCGCCCGGGGCAGGTGCATACCCGGCGGCTCCGAGGCGGCGTTGCAGGTCGCGGATGGCCTCGCCGCGCTGACCGGGCGTCAGCGGGAAGTAGGCAGAAATTCGGTGAGCTCCTGGAGGAGTTGACCCTTGCCCTTGGCGCCGACCAGGCGCTTCGCGACCTCGCCCTTCTGGAACACCAGCAGCGTGGGGATGCTCATCACGTTGAAGCGCATCGCGATCTCGGGGTTCTCGTCGACGTTGAGCTTGGCCACGGTGATGCCGGGCTGCTCGACGGCGATCTCACCCAGGATGGGCGCGATCATCTTGCACGGGCCGCACCATTCGGCCCAGAAGTCGACGACGATGGGCTGGTCGCTGGCGGCGACCGTCTCGTCGAACGTGGACGTGGTGAGGGTGACGATGCCATCGGCCATGGCGCAGGTCCTTTCGCTGGGGATGGTGATGTTACCGCCCGCCAACCGGTGGGGCGGGACACGCATGCCGGGGTCAGTGGACGCCGTGTGCCTCGAGCCAGCGTTCGCAGTCGATGGCGGCCATGCACCCCGAGCCGGCGGCCGTGATGGCCTGGCGGTAGGTGTGGTCCTGTACGTCGCCGCAGGCGAACACGCCGTCGATGTTGGTGTACGACGAGCCGGCCTGGGTGATGAGGTAGCCGTTGTCCTCCATGTCGAGCACGCCCTTGAACAGGTCGGTGTTCGGGCGGTGGCCGATGGCGACGAACAGGCCGGTGACCGGCAGGGTGGAGGTGGCGCCGGTCTGGGTGTCGCGGATGATCGCGCCCTCGAGCTTGTCGGTGCCCACCAGGTCGTCGACCACGGTGTTCCACATGATCTCGATCTTCTCGTTGCTGTGGGCCCGCTCCTGCATGATCTTCGAGGCACGCAACTCGTCGCGGCGCACCAGCAGGTGCACCTTCGACGCGAACTTGGTGAGGAAACTGGCCTCTTCGATGGCCGAGTCACCACCGCCCACCACGGCGATCTCCTGGCCACGGAAGAAGAACCCGTCGCAGGTGGCGCACGTGGACAGACCGTGGCCGAGCAACCGCTGCTCGGCCTCGAGGCCGAGCATCAGGCTCTGTGCGCCGGTGCTGACGATGATGGCGTCGGCCGTGTGCAGGTCGTCGCGCACCCACACCTTGAACGGGCGCTCGCTGAAGTCGACGGCGGTGGCCTTCGCGGTGAGGAACTCGGCGCCGAACCGTGCGGCCTGTTCGCGGCAGCGCATCATCAACTCGGGACCCATGATGCCCTCGGGGAAGCCGGGGAAGTTCTCGACCTCGGTGGTGAGCATCAACTGACCGCCGGGCTGATCGCTGGTGCTGCTCGGCTCGCCTTCGATGACCAGCGGCGACAGGTTGGCGCGGGCGGTGTAGATGGCGGCGGTGAGGCCGGCCGGGCCGGATCCGATGATGACGACCTGGTGATGACTCACGCGGTCTCTCCCTTGTGACGCTGTCGAAGGGCGACGAAGCCGCCGATCATGAAGATGGTGCCGAGGAGCAGGTACGACAGGTACACGGCCCGCTCGTGCGAGACGAAGAACGCGAGCAACTCGCGCAGGATGCCGAGCAGCAGGATGACGATGAGCGGCACGGCCACCATCACGGCCATCAGGATGAGCACGCCGAACACGACGCCGCGGGACGCCTTCACCGCGTTGTCGGTGGCCGTGGTGCGGACCTTGCCGACGACACGCTCGACAGTGTCGGCGAGATCGGGGGCCCAGTTGGGATCGGTGAACGGGTTACCCGGCATGGGGCAGGAGCCTACCCCGGTGGCTCACCACAGGCTGAGTGCGAGCGAGACGATGGCGCCGTGGTACGTGATCATCACGGCTGGCCCCATCCAGGCCTTCTGGCCGACGAACTGCCGCCAACCGAGAATGCTGTCGCTCACCACGAACAGCAGCGTGCCGAGGATCACCCACGGCATGGCCGTGGACCAGCCGACGACGGCCATCGCGGAGATGATGAGCAGGTAGGCGAGTACGGGCTTGGCCAACTTCTTGTCGGCGAATGCGGCGCCCTGCACGATGACCTTGCCGATCGACACGGCCAGGAGGGCGGCCAGCACGATGGCGATGCCGGCGAGCTGCACGTTCTCGAGGCCGTACTGGAAGAACAGCACGATGAAGGCCAGGTGCCCGAGCAGGAACGACGCCAGGCCGAGGACGAAGTTGTCGACGACAGGCATCAGGAACACGTCGCCGGCGAGGCACAGCGTGAGCGCGATGACGGCCACCACGATCTGGTCCCTGGGTGCACCGCTGACCAGGGCGAGGCCGATGACCAGGATGGTGGTGAGGGGCTTCGACCACCGTTCGACGGCGTCGTTCTCGACGGCGCGCGACCACCAGTTGGCCACCGCGGCCAGCCCCGTGGCGACCAGGAGGACGAGCTGTGCGTTCAGGGTTGCAGCGAGGCCAGCACGGTGCACTGGGAGTCGAGGGCCGAGATCACGCCGGTCACCGTATCGCGCACGACCACGGCGGGCGTGCCCTGGTAGGTGACCTCGGCCAGGATCTCCTGGGTGTCGGCGAGCGGGCACTCGAAGCTGAAGCTCGGGGCCACGGCCACCTTCGGCTCGGGCAGCGTGCGCAGGTCGCTGGACTGTTCCAACTGCGGCACGGGCGACCCGGGCTCGTCGATGGAACCGATGGTCGCCACGGTGCTCGACTCGGACTGGCCACCGGCGGTGGTCTCGGTGCCGCCCTCGGAGCCGCCGGCCACGCCGACGGTGTCGAGTGCCTCCTGCGAGACGAGGGGTGCGTCGCCGTTGGCGTCGACGGCAGTGCGGGCCTCGGCGGGGTCGACTGCGCTCGAGCTGTCCTGGTCGCTGCCACCCATCGAGCCGAGGGCGGCAACACCCACCACGCCGACGAGGGCGAGTCCGGCGGCGACGGTGAGCACCTTGCCCCACCGACGGCTGCGCATCGGGACGACGTTCGGCGCCGTCGGTGCCACCGGTGCGGCGGCTGCCACGGGTGCGGCGGCCTGCAGGCGGTCGAACTCGGCGAGTGCGGCAGCGACGCCCCGTTCGCGAGGGCCGACGGGTGCGGGGGGCACGTCGGCGAGCCCGTCGCGTACCTGGGCGAACGTCGTAACCATGGCCATGAGCTGGGGTGATGCCTCGACGCGAGCCCGTTCCTCGGGCGTCGCGTGACCGTCGAGGTACGCGGCGGCGAGCAGGGCGCCGTCGTGCTCGGGGTCGGGGGAGAGGGTCTCGTCGCTCATGGTGCCTCGGTAGGACGTCGCGAGTCGGGCGGTTGGTTCCCGTGTCGTTCCAGCGCGGCGCCGAGCATGCCACGGCCGCGGGCGATGCGGCTCTTCACGGTGCCGAGCGGTACGTCGAGCGTGTCGGCGATCTCCTGGTAGTCGAGGTCGGCCACGTCGCGCAGCACCACGGGGATGCGGAAGTCGTCGGGCAGGTCGCGCAGCGCCGCCTCCAGCACCTCGCGCTCGGCGATCTGCTCGAACGGACGATGGGCCACCGGGTCGACGTGCTCGTGGTCGGGGCGGTCGTCGTCGCGCACCACCGACATCGGGCGGCGTCGGCGTCGGCGCAGCTCGTCGAGGCTGGCGTTGGTGGCGATGCGGTACACCCAGGTGCTGAACGCCGAGCGGCCGTCGAAGCGCGGCAGGCCGCGTACGACGGCGATGAGCGCTTCCTGGGCCGCGTCGGCGGCATCGCTGTCGTGGCCGGTGATGCGCCGGCAGACGGCGTAGATGCGGTCGTAGTGGGTGCGGATCAGCTGGTCGAGCGCGGCGCGGTCGCCCGCCTGTGCCGCTGCCACCAGCGCCCGGTCGTCGAGGGGCGGTTGCACGGTTCAGCCGAACGTGAGCTCGCGGATGCTGCCGCGGTAGGGGTTGTTGGCGCAGTCGTTGTTCTCACCGAGCTCGATGAACGACACCAGCACGTACCGGGCGGGCTGCGCCAGGGTGAGCGAGAGGGTGTCGGTCTCGGTGCCGTCGAACGACTCGAGCGGCGAGCCCCACGCCGCGAAGGAGGTGGGCGTGGTGCCCTCGCCGGCGGCGTAGACGCGTACCTGGTAGGGGGCGCTGCCGAGCACCACCTGCAGGGTGCCGGCGCGGGCGCTGCCCAGGTCGGCCACCAGGCCGACGCCGCCCTTGCCGCCGAGGTAGCGATCGGAGTAGCAGACCGTCTGCCAGGCGGTGTCGGGGTTGCCGTCGATGGCGAGCGCGGCCTGGTCGTCGTTCTCCACGCCGTCGTCGCCGTCGGGGTCGAAGGAACGCACGGATGCGATGCCCTCGGTGGCGATGGGCGCCCCGCTGCTCGGTGCGGCCGTGTCGCCGGCGACCACGGTGGTGTCGGTGACGCCCCCGGTGCCGCCGTCGGTGCCCATGGTGACCCACAGCACGAGCGCCACCACGAACGCGGCGAGGAGCAGGCCACCGATGACCAGCATCGAGGGCCCGGTCTTCTGTTCGAACTTGCGGTTCGGTTGCTGGCGCGGCCGTACCGGCGACGGCGGGGTGCGATCGGCGCGGGTGGGTGCCCCGGCCGGTCGGCCGGCCTTCACGGCGCCGGTGTTGCCGGTGGTGGGGCCGACGGTGGTGGGCGTGGGGCCGGTGGCGCCGCGGGGCGCGAGGGCCGGTAGCGCGGGGGTGCTGCCGGTGGGCTGGCCCTTCGGCGGTGTGTTGCCGCGGGTGACGTCGCGGCTGTGGTCGTCGTCGATCTTCGGTTGCGCCGCGATGCGCTGCAGCTCGGCGCGCACCTCGGCGCCGGTGGCGTAGCGCTCGTCGGGCTTGCGGGCGAGCAGTCGGTGGATGAGCGGTGCGAGGCCGAGCGGCAGGGTGGGGCGCAGCCGGGTGAGGTCGGTGGCCTCGCGGTTCAGGCGGGCGAGCGCCGTGTCGGCGTCGGTCTCACCCAGGAAGGGCACGCGGCCGGCGAGGCACTCGTACAGCACCAGGCCCAGCGAGTACAGGTCGGCGCGTCCGTCGAGCTTGCGGCCGCGCACCTGCTCGGGCGAGAGGTACTTCGCGGTGCCCATCATCACGTTGGGGCTGGTGAGGTCGTCCTCGCTGGTGCCGGTGAGGCCCTTGGCGATGCCGAAGTCGGTGAGCAGCACCCGGCCGTCGGGGGTGATGAGGATGTTGCCCGGTTTCACGTCGCGGTGCACGAGGTTGGCGTGGTGTGCGCAGTCGAGCGCCGATGCCACACAGGCGCCGATGTGCATGGTGAGGTCGGGGCTGAGTCGCTTCTGTTCGTCGAGCAACTGGCGCAGGCTCTTGCCGTTCACCAACTGCATCACCACGGCCTGGCGTCGTTCGCCGTCGATCTTCTCCTCGATCGCGTCGTACACGGCCACGATGTTCGGGTGGCTCAGTTGTGCGACGGCGATGGCTTCACGGCGGAAGCGTTCGGCCACCACGGGGTCGGCCGCGAGGCTGGGTTTCAGCAGCTTGACGGCCACCTGACGGGTGAGCGAGAGGTCGGTGCCGAGCCACACTTCGGCCATGCCTCCTTGCGCGAGTCGACGCTCCAGCCGGTAGCGCTGGGCGAGAATGGCAGGGGGCAACGAGGGAGGGCTCGTGCCAGGAAGCGTGGCAGACATGTCCGCACATCGACACTAGTGGCGACACGCTCGTGAATCCGGGCAATGGGCCCGGTTGTTGCGTGATCGTCGCAGTGGTGGACGGGTCAGCCGACGGTGTTGAACGCCACGCCGATGGTGCCGTGGCCGGCGTGGGTGCCCACGACGGGGCCGATGTCGCCCACGATGATCTCGCCACTGTGGTGCGGGCGGAGCATCTCGACGAACGTGTCGACGTCGGAGCAGTCGGCGTGCATGACCATCAGGGTCTCGATGGCGCCCGCCTCGACCACCTTGTCGACGACGTGCTGGAGGGCCTTGCTGCGCGTGCGCTGCTTGCCGCCCTGCTCCACCTTGCCGTCGCGCACCTCGATGATCGGCTTGATGGCGAGGGCCGAGGCGAGCAGTGCCTTGGCGCCGCCGATGCGGCCACCCTTCTTCAGGTTCTCGAGCGTGTCGAGCGCGCCCCACACCTTGGTGCGCTCGGCGAGCGACAGTGCGAGGTCGACCACGGCCTGGTGGGTGGCGCCCTGCGCAGCGAGGCGGGCGGCTCGGCTGACGACGAGGCCGAGGCCCATCGTGACCTGCTGGCTGTCGACCACGGTGACCTGGATGGTGTCGGCCACGGCGCGGGCGGCGAGTTCGGCCGACTGCATGGTGGCCGAGAGGGCGGCGCTGAGGTTGATGGCCACGATGCTGGTGGCGCCCTCGGCGGCGAGTTTGCGGTACACGGCCTCGAACTGGCCGGGTGCCGGCGCGGCGGTCTCGGGCAGCGTGGGCGACTGCGAACACTTCGCCCAGAACTCGGCCGGGGTGAGGTCGGCGCGGTCGACGTACTCGACGCCGTCGATGCGGATGGTGAGGGGGACGATCTCGATGCCGAGCTCATCGGCGACGCTCTGGGGCAGGTCGCAGGCGGAGTCGGTGACGATGCGGACGCGTTCGGTGCTCACGAGGGTGGGAGGGTACTCGTTGCGGCGTCGGGGGAGAGGTCGTCGTCGCCCGTGGGCTGGTCATCGCCGGTGTCGGGGCCGGTGTCGGGGCCGGTGGTGGCGGGGTGCCGGTGGGCGGCCTCGGCCGCTTTGCGGGCCCGGTGGTTGCGACGGATGTGGCGTACCCACCATGTGAGCAGCATCAGCAGCGCGGCGCCGGTGAGCAGGTTGCCGATGCCGGCGAGGGCGCTGATGCTGGCCGTGAGCGGGACGGGCGGGGCGAGGCGCACGTCGCCGAGCGGGGTGAACACCTCGAGGGTGACGCCCTGGTCGCCGTTGCTGCGGGCTTCGATGTTCACCTTCACCTCGGTGAACGAGTTGGGGGCGAGCACCACGGTCTGGTCGCCGTCGGGGAACAGCAGCTTCGACGAGGTCAACCGGACGCGAACCCGCAACGGGATGTCGGCGTCGTTGCGCAGGGTGACGGGCACGGTGCCGGTGCGGCCGGTGAGGTTGAACGAGAACCCCTCGGCGTCGGGCACCACGACGCTGTCCTTCAGTTCCTGGAACTCGGCGCGCAGCGACTGGGCGATGCCGTCGGCCTGCTCGTCGGTGAGTGCCGTCGTGGGCAGCACCCCGATGAGGCGGTTCCACTCGGCGAGGCGTTCGTCGCCGGCCGGCAGCATGCTCGCGGTGCTCACTGCTTCGAGGCCGAGGGCGTTGGCGAGGTCGAACCGCGGCTGCAGGTCGCCGTCGACCGCGGCCGGCAGGTTCACCACGACCGGGCCCTCGGGGCCGAGCAGTTGGTCGGTGCGCACGCTGAGGTCGTCGAGTGTGGTGGGGCGCAGGCCGGGTGTGTCGGCGAGCAGGGTGGTGAACGCCGTGAACCGTTCGAGGTCGGGCATCGCGAAGTCGGGGGTGGCGAGGGTGATGCCGTGGCGCCGTGGGTCGCCGCCGAAGTCCTCCACCTGTTGCCGCACGCCGAGCAGGTCGGCCACCATCTCGATCGAGGTGAGCAGCGGGGTGTCGGTGGGGCGGGCCAGGTCGTCGGTGGCCACCCGGTCCACCACCGCGGCGTCGACGGTGACGTCGGGTGCCACCTGCAACTGGACGAGTTGGGTGGTGTCGGTGAAGCCGCCGAGTGAGTCGGGCAGCAGGTCGTACACGTCGCCCGGCACCACCATCATGCGCGCGCCGAGGTTGCGCAGCACGGCGCCGCCCGCCTGGCTGAGCGGTGTGTCGAACAGCGCGATGGTGCGTTGCGCGGGGGCGGTCACCAGTTGCGCGAGGGCGTCCTCGCCGTCGCGCAGCCACTGGGTGAACAGGTTGGTCTGGCCGGCGGCGGCGGCCTGCGACACGTCGAGGGGAAGGATGGGTGACGACAGCAGGTCGTGACGTTCCATCGCGGCGTTGAACCGTTCCACGAGTTCGGCGCCGGCGGTGCTGCCGTCGGCGACGGCGGTGAGCAGGCTGGCGTCGACCCGTACGGCGATGGGGATGGCGCTCGCCTCGAGCAGGGCGGTGAGTTCCTCGAGTTCGCGCAGGGCGTCGCGGTCGACGACGACGCGGGCGTCGTCGTCCATGGTGACGGGCTCGGTGGTGGCGACGGCCATCGCGACCGGTATGGGGTCGTCGGCCTCTTCGATGTCGCTGGGGACGCGATGCACGAACGTGAGCAGTTCGGCCGTGGGTTCGCCGGCCTGTTCGAGTTGCACGAACACGGGGTACACGGCGGGTCGCGACATCTGCAGTGCGGGCTTCGTGCGGGTGGTGACCTCGACGGGCACGGTGATCTGCAGTTGGTCGGCGGCCGGTCGTGGCAGGGCGAGCGGCAGCAGTTCCACGGTGTCGATCTCGCCGGGCAGGTCGCCGGCGATGGCGGCGGCCACGTCGTCGCGCTGTTCCACGGGGCGGAGTGCGGTGACGAGCACCCGGAAGTCGCCGGTGGGTGGGGTGACGCCGGCGGGCAGGCGGACGGTCATCACGATGGTGCCGTCGGCGGCCACGTTGAACGTCTGGGAGAGCAACTCGAACTCGGGTGCGGCTGCCGACACGACCGTCGGTGCCGTCGGCACCGCGAGGGCCAGCAGTGCTGCGCCGGCAGTGAGGCCGAGCATCCGGGTGCGGCGGCTCATGCGAGTGACCGTTCGTACACGCGCAGACCGTCGGGCAGGCGGTGGAAGCCGGTGCGTTCGTACAACGCGAGGGCCGCCTCGTTGTCGGTGGGGGTGTTCACCAACACGCGCTGGGCGCGCCACCGGGCCAGCCACCGCAGCGAGTCGTGCACGAGGGCCCGGCCGAGGCCCTGCCGTTGGTGGTCGGGGTGCACGGCGAGGCGTTGCAGGAATCCGAGGCGCGCGTCGCGGCCCGTGATGGCGTAGGCGGTGATCGCGTCGTTGCGAGTGCTGTCGACCGTGGCGCGGGCGCGATGGCGTGGGGTGGCGTGGCGCACGTCGTCCACGGCGGTGGGGTCGAGCGCCCAGTCGTGGCCGAACGCGGCGTGGTCGACGGCGCTGGCGGCGAGGTCGTGGCCCACCAGCAGTCGGCTCGTGGGTGCGTCCGGGGCGGGCGCGTCGGCGGGGTGGTCGTGCTCGAGCAGCACCAGGCGTTGGATGACGTGGAACCCGCTGTTCTCGACCCGCCCGCTCGCGGCGTTGGCCAGTGCGCTGGTGCGCACCGTGCGGAAGCCGCGCTGCTGCAGTTCGTCGCACCACCGGGCCAGGTCGGCGGTGGTGGGCGGCAGGGTCTGCTGGTACATCACGAGGTGCGCGGTGAGCGGCGTGGCCGGCCACTGCCGCACCTTCACGGTGCTGTGGGTGCCGCGCAGCACCAGGCCACTGGCCGGCAGCGTGGCCGGCACGCGGGGGTCGCCCGTGGGGCGCCGGTCGGCCTCGTGCATCATCGACGCGAACGGTAGCGGCAACAGGGTGGTGGGGCGAGGGCGGGTACCGGGTGTGTTGCGGTCGGGGGGTGGCACTAGCGTCACCGGGGTGACCGTGCTGTTCGCCACCCACGCCGCGTATCTCGACCATCTGGCGGGGCCGCGGCATCCCGAGCGTCCCGAGCGACTGAACGCCGTGCTCGCGGGCGCCACCCGCGCGGGTGTCGACGAGGCGTTGGTCGCGGTCGATCCGCAACCGGCCACGCGGGAGGACGTCGAGCGGGTGCATCCGAGCGCGTACCTCGATCGCATCGAGGGCATCTGTCTGATGGGTGGCGGTCGGCTCGATCCCGACACGTACGCCAGTGCCGGTTCGTGGAAGGCGGCACTGCTGGCCGCGGGCGCGGGCCTGACGGCGGTGCGCGAACTGCAGGCCGGCCGCGGTGACGCGGCGTTCTGTGCGGTGCGCCCGCCCGGGCACCACGCCAGCAGCAACGAGTCGATGGGGTTCTGCTTCGTGAACAACGTCGCCGTCGTGGCGGCGTCGTTGGCCGCGCAGGGTGAGCGGGTGTTGGTGTTCGACTACGACGCGCATCACGGCAACGGCACCAACGACATCTTCTACGCCGATCCGCGCGTGTTGTTCGTGAGCATCCACCAGTGGCCGCTGTATCCGGGCACCGGTCGTCACGACGAGGTGGGCATCGACGAGGGTCGCGGCTTCACGATGAACATTCCGGTGCCGCCGGGTGCCACGGGCGACGTGTACCTGCACGCGTTCGATCATCTGGTGGCTCCGCGGGTCGATGTGTTCCAGCCGACGTGGGTCATCATCTCGGCGGGGTTCGACGCGCACCGCGACGACCCGATCACCGAACTCGGTCTCGCCGCCGGCGACTATGCGCCGTTGACGAGTCGAGTGCTGTCGTTGGTGCCCGCGGGTCGGCGACTGGTGATGCTCGAGGGTGGGTACGACCTCGACGCGCTCGCCAACAGTTCGGCGACGGTGCTGCGCGAGATGGCGGGCATGCAGGGTGCGCCCATCGAGCACGCCACGTCGGGTGGTCCGGGCATGGTGGCCGTGGGGCACATGCGCGACCACTGGGAACACGAAGGGTTGCTGTGATCCCTCCCCGGTTCCAGCCGGTGCTCGACGAACTCGAACCGCTGACGGCGCGGTTCCGTGCAGCCGGTCACCGGTTGTACCTGGTGGGCGGCACGGTGCGCGACCTGTTGGCCGGCGCGCCGACCGAGGAGATCGACTTCGACTTCACCACCGACGCGCACCCCGACGCGATCAAGAAGGTGCTGAAGGGCTGGGCCGATGCGGTGTGGACCCAGGGCGAGAAGTTCGGCACCATCGGTGCCAAGAAGGGTGACCGTCCGTACGAGATCACCACCCACCGGGCCGAGGCGTACCACGAGGACTCGCGCAAGCCGGAGGTGGAGTTCAGCGACCAGGTGGAGGCCGATCTGTCGCGGCGCGACTTCACCATCAATGCGATGGCGTTGGAGCTCACGGCCGACACGCCCACGTTGGTCGACCCCTACGGCGGTGCGGCCGATCTGGCCACGCGGGTGCTGCGCACGCCGTTGGCGCCCGAGGTCAGCTTCAGTGACGACCCGTTGCGCATGCTGCGTGCGGCACGGTTCATCGCCCGGTTCAACGCCACTCCGGCGCCCGAGCTGGTGGCGGCGGTGCAGGAGATGCATCCGCGTCTCGCCATCGTGTCGGCCGAGCGCATCCGCGACGAGCTCGACAAGCTCGTCACGTTGCCGCACCCGACCGCGGGACTGTGGTTCGCCATCGACACCGGGTTGGCCGAGCAGTTCCTGCCGGAGTTGCCGTCGATGCGGCTGGAGCAGGACCCCATCCATCAGCACAAGGACGTGCTCACCCACACCCTGGCCGTGATGGAGAACGTGCGCCCGCCGAGCGAGCAGCCGGAGGGTCGGCCGCCGTTCGACTTCCGTCGCACCCGGTTGGCGGCGCTGTTCCACGACGTGGGCAAGCCACGCACCCGTGGGTACCAGAAGGGCAAGGGTGTCACGTTCCACCATCACGACGCGGTGGGTGCGCGCATGACCCGCAAGCGGATGGAGGCGTTGCGGTACAGCAACGACGACGTCGAGGCGGTCACCGAGTTGGTGGCGTTGCACCTGCGATTCCACACCTACTCGATGGGGTGGACCGATTCGGCGGTGCGGCGGTACGTGCGCGACGCCGGTCCGTTGCTGCACGAGTTGAACGTGCTCACCCGGTGCGACTGCACCACGCGCAACGAACGCAAGGCGTTGCAGTTGTCGCGCCGGATGGACGATCTCGAGGTGCGGATCGCCGAGCTCGCCGCGAAGGAGGAGTTGGCCGCGATTCGCCCGGAGCTGAACGGCGCGCAGGTGATGGACCAGCTGGGGGTGGGTCCCGGTCCGGTGGTGGGCAAGGCGCTCGCGTTCCTGCTCGAGATCCGGCTCGACGAGGGCATGCTCGGCGACGCCGAGATCCGGTCTCGACTCGACCATTGGTGGCGCGACCAACACGCATAGTGGTAAAGTTGCCGCGATCGAGCGTTGCCGTGTCGACGGGACACGGTGGCCGGAACGGCGGTGGGCAGTGAGCGACGGCGACGTCGGAGTGCATCGGGCGACCTGGGTTCGCTCGTACGCGCTCGGCTTCCGGTTCGCTGCCATCTGCGGCGGCATCGTGATGGCGCTGTTCCTCGTGGCCTTCTTCGTCGGCATCGACGATGTCGACGGGTGGGAGCGTTGGACGCACGTCGTGCTCTTCGGTCTCTCGTGTTTCGGTCTCGTCGTGGTGGGGCGCTGGACGCGCGACGAGCCGAGCTGGGGTGTGCTGCTGGGCGCGTTCGTGGCCCTCGCCCTGGCCCAGGCGCTGCTCGCGTTCGACGTGGCCTCGGGCCTCGACGCCGAGTCGGTGTCGCCGAGCGACTTCCTCCTCGTGGTGTGGGGGGTGTGCATCGCCGTGTTCCTGGCGCGGCGACTGTTCCACGCCGGGCGCGTGAATGCACTGGTGCACCTGCTCGACGCGGCACTGATGACGCTGGCACTCACCCTCGTGCTGTGGGAGCAGCTCATCGCACCGGCGGTCGGCGACGCCGACAACCTGTCGCTGCTGCACCAGGTCATCGTCGTCGTGGTGCCGGTCGTCGACCTGTTCATCGCCTCGGTGTTGGCGCTGCTGCTGCTGGTCGATCGGTCGCCCGGTCGCATCGCCTGGTTCGGCGCCACGCTCTGCATGCTGGTGGGCGACGTCGCCGCCAGCGCTGCGGGGCACGACCCCACGGCGCGGTCGCTCTCGCTCTCGGCGCCGTTCTGGATCCTCGGCGTCAGTGGGTTCATCGTGTCCGCCGGGCTGCCGGCGGGCGCCCGCGTGATGGCCCGTCGCCCGACGGTCGCACGGTTGGTGCTGGTGAACGTGTGTCTCATCGCCGGACTGTGGGTGGCCACGTGGCACTACGTGCTCCACGACCGACCCGCCACCGTCACGTCGGTGGTCATCGGCCTCGTCGTCGGTGTGGTGTGGGCCGCGCAGCACTTCGCATCGTTCGCGCAGTCGTCGCAGTGGGCCGATCAGCTGCGCGTGAACGTCGACGAGCTCGCGAAGGCGCACGAGGAGTTGCGGGCACTGCTCGACGACCTGCCCGAAGCGGTGTTGGTGCTGAACAGCCAGGGCCGCATCCGTGAGGTGAACGCCCACGCGCTCGAACTCACCGGCCGGTCGCGCGATCAGTTGCTGGGCCGCACGTTCGTGAGCCTGTTCCGTCCCGCCGAGCGGGCGCAGATGATCGAGCTGTGGCGCCGTATGAACACCGGTGGCTCCATGCATCCGCCCACGTTCCACTTCGACAAGCCCGACGGTGGCGAGGTGTTGCTGGAGGCCGATGCCAACGTGCCGGTGCGCGATCCCGAGCGGGTGGTGGTGGCACTGCGCGACGTCACCGAACGGGTGGCCGAGGCCAGCCGGCTCGAGCGGGCGCGTGAACGCTTCCGCCTCGCGTTCCACAACGCCCCGACGGGCATGGCCCTCATCTCGGTGCACGACGGTGTGCTCATCGACGTGAACGACTCGCTGGTCGAGATGCTCGGCCGCACCCGCTACGAGCTCATCGGCAGCGAGATCGACGACATCAGCCACCCGCAGGAGCGCGGCCGCAACCAAGAACTGCTGCAGCAGGCGGTGCGCCACCGCCAGGAGGGCTATCGCACCGAGCAGCGGTTCCTGCGCGGCGACGGTGCCACCGTGTGGGCGCGCACCTGGGTGTCGGTGATGGACGACGAGGGCGATTCGCTGGCCATTGCGCACATCGAGGACATCACCGAGCAGCGCCACACCGCCGAGCGGATGGAGTGGGCCGCGACGCACGACGGGCTCACCGGTCTGCCCAACCGCTTCCGGTTCCTCGACCGCCTCGGCGCCTACATCGAGCAGGCCGAGCCGGGTTCCATCGCGGTGCTGTTCATCGACCTCGACAACTTCAAGGTCATCAACGACAGCCTCGGCCACGACGCGGGCGACCAGCTGCTGCGGGCGATGAGCGACCGCCTGCGCACCGTGGTGCGCGACCGCGACCTGCTCGGCCGGTTCGGCGGCGACGAGTTCATCGTGATGCTCCGCGACGTGAACGGCAACTACGACCCGTTCGAGGTGGCCGAGCGGCTGCGCGAGGAGATCGCGAAGCCGGTGTTGGTCGACGGCGCCGAGCTGTTCGTCACCGCCAGCATCGGCATCACGGTCTCCGACCGCGAGGGCGTCACCACCAGCGAGATGCTGCGCGATGCCGACGCGGCCATGTACCGCGCGAAGGCTCGCGGCCGCGACTGCGTGGAGGTGTTCTCGCCCGGCAGCCACGACGCCTCGGTGCTCACCCTGCGTACCACCAACGAACTGCGTCGCGGTCTCGACCGTGGCGAGATCGTGCCGTACTACCAACCGATCGTGCAGCTGAACAACGGGCACCTCGTCGGGTTCGAGGTGTTGGCGCGGTGGCGTCACCCCGACCGTGGTCTGCTGGGCCCCGAGCAGTTCCTGCCGATGGCCGAGGAGACCGGTCTCATCGGCGACGTGGGCGAGACCGTGCTGCGTACGTCGCTGGTGCAGTTGGGCCGTTGGCGCGAGAGCACGCAGCGGTTCAACGACCTGTCGTTGTCGGTGAACCTCAGCGTGCGCCAGTTGGCCGGCGCGCGGCTGGTGGAGACGGTCAACGACGCGTTGTCGCAGGCAGGGGTGTCGGCCGGTGCGCTGTGGCTGGAGATCACCGAGACCGCGCTGATGAGCGACGTGAAGGCTGCGTCGGTCACGTTGCGCGAGCTGCGCAGCCTCGGGCTGCACCTGTCGGTCGACGACTTCGTCACCGGCTATTCGTCGCTCACGTACCTGAAGCGTTTCCCGGTGGAGGCCATCAAGGTCGACCGCTCGTTCGTCAGCGGCCTCGGCATCAACCCCGAGGACTCCACCATCGTGGAGGCCGTGGTGAAGCTGGGCCACTCGTTGGGGCTGATGGTGGTGGCCGAGGGTGTGGAGACCCCGCTGCAGCTGTCGCGGTTGCGTGAGCTGGGCTGCGACCGCGGCCAGGGCTACCTGTTCGGCCGGCCGCGGCCGGCCGAGCTCATCGAGAGCGAGTACTCGCTCACCTGAGCAGTGCGGTCAGACGCCCTGCTTGCGGGCGCGCAGCACCAGCACCGACGGCGCAGCCGCGTCGCGCCGGCGGCGGTCGTTCAGCTCGAACACCATGTCGAGACGGAAGTTGCTGCGGTCGAACGCCAGGTACAGCTCGGCGAAGCTGAGGCTGTTCGCCCCGTATGCGTACTGCAGTTGCTGGTCGGGACCGAACATCGCGGCCACCGGGTGGGGCATGGCCACCACGAACGGGGTGCCGGGCTTCAGCACGCGGTGCACCTGGCGCAGCAGGCGGGGCAGGTCGTCGACGCCGGCGAGCGAGTGCGAGGCCAGCACCAGGTCGACGGAGGCACTGGTGGCGAACCCCAGGTCGGCGAGGTCGCCCTGGTGGCATTCGACGCGCACCTCGTGCCGTTCGGCGGCGGCGCGCAGCGCACTGATGGCCTGCGGGTCGGGGTCGAGTGCGATGGCCTTCGCGCCCATCTGCGCCATGAGGATGGAGTTGGGGCTGGGGGCGATGCCGAGTTCGATGACGCGCTTGCCCGCGACGTCGCCGCAGAGGCGCAGCTCGTTCTCGTCCGCCACGTTCGCGCCGTACCAGATGCTCATGGCACCAGTGTGGCCCGCGAGACCCCGTGCTCGGTGGATCACGTCCCGGTGTTCAGGGATAGCGTGTCCGGTCATGACGTTCGGTGTCGGTTCGCTGCGCGGCAATGGTGCCGTGGTCGACCATCGTCTGTC
Source organism: Actinomycetota bacterium (assembly GCA_005778215.1). Classification (GTDB taxonomy): domain Bacteria; phylum Actinomycetota; class Acidimicrobiia; order Acidimicrobiales; family Ilumatobacteraceae; genus UBA668. The sequence goes on from SXKB01000305.1 coordinate 22,754, forward strand.
GCGCCGTCACCTCATCAACGAGTTCCACCGCGGCCGCCTGCGGCAGGACCAGGTGTGTGATGCGCATCCCGAACTCATCCGCGCGGCACGCAACGTCGGCTCGGCGGCCACCATCGCCTGCCCGATCTGCGAGTTGCCCGAGCTGAAGCTGGTCACCTACGTGTTCGGGCCGCGGTTGCCGTCGCACGGGCGTTGCGTCAGCACGGCGAAGGAGTTGCAGCAGCTCGACGCCCGGCCCGACGAGCTCACCGCGTACGTGGTGGAGGCGTGTGTGTCGTGCCGCTGGCACCATCTGCTGCGGGTGTTGCCGGTGGGGCGTTCGAACCGCCGGGTGCGCGCCTCGTCGTGACCCACCATCTGTTCGTGTACGGCACCCTCCGGCCCGGGGAGGTGCGGTGGGTGCATCTCGCCCCGTTCGTGGTGGGCGACGGCGTCGACACCACGGTGGCGGGCGACGTGTACGACACCGGCCTCGAGTACCCGGCGGCGATGTTCGGTGGCGAGGGCCGCATCATCGGGAGGGTGTACGAGCTCACCCGGCTCGACGAGGCGCTCGCCCACCTCGACGAGGTGGAGGGCGCGGTGCGCGGCCTCTACCACCGTGTGGTGGTGCGCACCGACAGCGGCCACGACGCCTGGGCGTACCAGTGCGGCGACCCGCAGTTGCTGGTGCGCCACCTCCCCCACGGCGACTGGGCCCACCGCTGACCTCGCCGTCGGTTTCTGGGCGTGATTCGTTCCAGCTCGGGTTCTGGGCGTGATTCGTCCCGGATTCCGGGACGATCGAGCGCCAGATCACCTCGCTAGAAGGGGCTGAGGCCCATCCGGTTGCGCACGCTGATGCCCTCGCCGACGTGGGCGTTGCCGTGGCCGAGCACCGGCCACTGCACGAACCACCAGATCGGCTGGTCGCGCCACATGCGGTACAGCCACGGGAACTCGGCCTCGGTGAGCCCGCCGTGGCGGGTGAGTCGATCGGCGCTGTCGGGCACGTGGTCGAGCACCATCGTGCCGAGCGGCTCGAGCCACGCCCGGGTCGCGTCGAACACGGCGTGCAGGTAGGCCAGCAGTGGGTCGGCCTCGACGAGAGCGCTCACCGCGGTGTCCTCCTGTTCCGACAGGCCGGCGCCGAGCGGTGCGTCGGTGAGGCCGAGCGCGTCGCGGTGCTGCAGGAACAGGGCGTCGTGGTTGCGGACCACCGTGGTGACGGCCAGGTCCTGGTGGCGGGCGATGTGCAGCAGCAGGTGGGTGAGGGTGCTGCCGCCGCCGTCGGCCTGCTCGTGCCAGCGCTCGGTGGGCACCAGCCGCACCACCGAATCGAGCAGCTTCGTGCGCACGGCGGCCAGGTCGTTGAGCATCCACTGGTGCAGGTCCATCACGACCGACCGTAGCCGCGACGGATTTTCCCGGAATTCTTCGGGAGTGTCAGGCACCTGACAACGCGGGGTGGGGTGCGTCCTGCACGATGCGCACATCGAATCACGTGGGCCCGGCGGGCTCCGGAGCAAGGGAGAGACCAATGAGCACCAAGGACACCGAAGTGAACCGCAACATCGACGGCGAGACGGCCGAGGGCCACGCCCGCATGAAGCTCGAGGAGGCCGAGCTGCGTGCGTCGAAGCGCACCGAGAAGCGCTCCAACACGCTCGACGACGAGGCCGAGGGCCACGTCCGTGCTCGCGTGGTCGGCGAGGCCGACGAGGCTGTCCGGCGCATCTGACCCCTGGAGCGCACGCGACGAGAGGGGGTTCGGCGGTGGGAGCCGGACCCCTTCGTCGCGTCCGGGGTCAGGTGGAGGGTGCGTTGGCAGCGAGTTGACCGAGCACGGTCTTCGCCTGCCAGTTGGTGATGCCCGGGTGGGTGGCCCGGATGCGGGCGAGGTGTCCGGTGACGACGGGCGCGGCGAACGAGTTGCCGGTGGTGCGGATGGTTGCGCCGCCCAGCCAGGCGACGTCGACGTCGATGCCGGCGGCCCCCCACTCGGCCGGGCCACGCGGATTCGACCACACCCGCTCGCGATCGGTGCCGGGGGCGCACGCCACCGAGAACACGCCGGCGAACTCACTGGGGATGGTGCGCCGCGGTTCGTTGTTCATCGCGGCGACGAGCAGCACGTGGTGGTAGTTGGCCATGTCGACCAGTTCCCAGAACGGTTCGGCCCACCGGTCGCTGGCGGTGGACATGCTGAGGTTGATGATGTCGATGCCGTGGTTGATGCACCACTCGACCCCCTCGGCGAACGCGCCGGCGCTGCCCTTCAGGTTCTCCCCCAGCACGCGCACCGACACCAACTCCACCTCGGGCGCCAGTTCGCGCACGATGGCGGCGCAGGCGGTGCCGTGGCCGTAGAGGTCGGCATGGGGACCGTGGTCGAGGCGCAGTCCGGTGTCGGTGCGGTCGTCGCGTTCGATGGCCACGTACTCGGCAACGCCGCCGACGAGTGGATGGTCGGCGTCGACGCCGCTGTCGACGATGGCCACCCGCACCCCGCGACCGGTGCCGTCGCCGTACGCCCAGTTGCGGTCGACCGCGCCGGGGAGCCGCAGGTACTTCGCGTCGCCCGGGCCGTCGGCGGCGTGGAACGGTTCCGACCAGGCGGGCAGGATGCTGTCGTGGCCGGCGGTCACCAGCGGCGCCTCGGCGTCGCGAGTGTGATGGCGTCGCGCAGCATGCGACCGATGGTGCGTTGCGCAGCGGGTGGCAGCAGTCGTACTTCGGCGAGGACGGCGGCGAACTCGGCCACTTCGGCAGCGGGCTCGTCGGTCTCGGCGGCCAGGCGGCGGAGTGCGGTGGCCAACTGCGGTTCGTCGGCCTCCACGGCGTCGGCCACGGCACGGACGAGCAGTGGTCCGAGCCGGCTGATGGCGCCGGCGACGGCCAGTACCGGTGCGGCCACGCGCGCCGCGGCCGACGTGACGGCCAGTGGGTCGCCGGCCCCCGTGGTGCGGTCGAGCACCGAGATCACGCCCAGCACGTCGTCGCCGGCGTCGGTGACGGGCACGACGAGCAACGACTCGGGCACGTAGCCGACGCGTTCGGCCACGTCGCGGGCGAAGCGCGGATCGGCCTCCACCCGGTCGACCACCAGCGACTGCCCGGTGCGCGCCACGTAGCCGGCGATGCCGCGGCTGGTGGGCAGGCGCAGCCCGATCACTTCGGCCCCACCGCGCCCGTCGGCCGCCTCGTACCACAATTCGTCGCCGTCGAGGCGCGCGATCGACACGCTCGCGGCGCCGGTGGCGATGCGTACCGTGGCGCACAGGTCGTCGAGCTGGCGGCGTTGGTCGACGGGTGCCATCACCGGCCCGAGCGAGTCGGCGATCTCGGCGAGTTGGCGGGCGAGCGGTCGGGCGGCGGGCACAGCGACATTGTGCACCGCCCGCCGGTCTACGTTGTACGAAGCCCGGGGTTGGGACCCGGGCACCGACGGGAGGGTCGGACTCGATGGGCGGAGTGTCCGAGCAGCTGCGCGATTCGCGCGAGGCCATGGCGGGTGTGCTGCGGAACCGATCGTTGCGGCGGGTGAGCCTGGCGCTCGTCGGCTCGGTGATCGGTGACTGGGCGTACATCGTCGCGATGTCGATCTACGCCTTCGAGCGCGGTGGTCCGGCGGTGGTGGGTGCGTTGGCGGCGGTGCGGTTCGTGTCGATTGCGGTGCTGGCACCGTTCGCCGCGGTGGCGGCCGACCGGTTCGACCGGCGGCGGGTGATGATCTCGGCCGACCTGGCGCGAGCTGTCATCGTGGGTGTCGCCGCCGTGGCGGTGACGGCCGACGCGCCGGCCTTGGCCGTGTACGCGCTCACCATCGTGTCGTCGTGGGTGGGTCTGCTGTTCCGTCCCGCGCAGTCGGCCCTGGTGCCCACGCTCGCCGACACGCCGTCGGAGCTCACGGCCGCCAACGTCACCACCAGCACCATCCACAGCGTCGGCTTCTTCGCGGGTCCGTCGATCGCCGGACTGCTGCTCGCGGTGGCCGACATCGGCTCGGTGCTGGTGTTCAACGCGCTCACGTTCGTGTGGTCGGCGGTGCTGGTGTTCGGCATCCGGGTGCGTCGTGACGAGGTCCCGACCGACGACGACGATGCCGTGGCGGAGGCTGGTGGCGGCGACGAGCCGGGCCGCACGCGTGTGCTCGACGGCTACCGCGCCATCCTTGCCAACCGCGACCTGCGGCTGCTGGTGCTGCTCTACGTGGCGCAGACCGTGATCGCCGGCGCGGCCGCGGTGTACGAGGTGTCGATCGCGCTCGACCTGCTCGACATGGGCGACTCGGGGTTGGGTGTGATGAATGCGGTGCTCGGCATCGGCGGCGTGGTGGGCGGCATGTTGGCCCTGGTGCTGGCCCAGCGTGGCAAGCAGGCCCGCGACGTGGGCCTGGGTGTGGCGTTGTGGGCCACCCCGTTGCTGCTGGTCGCGGCGTGGCCGTACGTGGTGCCCACGTTGGTGGCGATGGCCCTCATCGGACTCGGCAACTCCCTGGTGGACGTGAACGCCGAGACCATCATCCAGCGACTGGTGCCCGACGAGGTGTTGGGCCGAGTGTTCGGCGCGCTCGACAGTGCAGCCACCGCGGGCATGGCGCTGGGTGCGGCGGTGATGCCGTTGCTGATCAGTGGGGTCGGGTTGCGCACCGGGTTGGTGGTGGTGGCCGGCGTGGTGACCACCGTGGTGTTGTTGTCGCAGCGTGGGTTGCGTCGGGTGGACCGGGTGGCGTTGGCGCCCGAGGGTCTGCTGGCGCTGCGCGGCGTGCCCATGCTGGCCGTGCTGCCCGAGCACACCATCGAACGGTTGGCCCGCACGTCGGCCGTGGTGGAGGTGCGGGCCGGCGCCACGGTGTTCGAGGCGGGTGACCACGGCGACCGCTTCTACATCGTGGAGGCGGGCACGGCCGAGGTGGTGATCGGGGGCGCGGCCGTCGCTGCGCTGGCGTCCGGCGACTCGTTCGGCGAGATCGCCCTCCTGCGCGACGTGCCGCGCACGGCCACGGTGCGCGCCACGGCCGACCTGCGCCTGCGGGCCATCGACCGTCGTCACTTCCTCCGTGCGGTCACCGGCCATGCCGAGGCCAACGAGCAGGCCGACCTGGTGGTGCGCCGGTTCACCGACGTCGCCTGACGCCCCGCCCGCCAACCCTGCTGCCGCCCCGCCCACCAACCCTGCTGCCGGCCCGCCCACCAACCCTGTCACACCCCTCTGCGACGCTCCCGACGTGGACATCTCGGATCGCCGCTACACTTGCCCGGTCATATTGGCCCTGCCCCATCACGGGGCCCCGGGAAGCCCCCGGGTCCGAAGGGAGGAATCACACGCATGATGCGTGCTTACGAACTCATGGTCATCCTCGAAGGTGATCTCGACGAGCCGGTGGCGCAGGGATGGGTCAAGACCATCACCGACGGCATCGCAAAGGCTGGTGGCTCGGTCCACGGCAAGCCGGATTGGTGGGGCAAGCGCCAGTACGCGTACCCCATCAACAAGAAGGAGTACGGCTACTACGTCGTGCTGAACCTCATCGCTCCCGGCGGTGCGCTCGACGAGCTCGAGCGCAACTTCCGTATCGCTGACGATGTCGTCCGCCACAAGTTGCTGCGTCTTCCCGATGCCGAGGCGGCACGCCGCGGCATGACGGTCGCAGCCTGACCTCACCGGCGTCACCGCCACTTCCGAAGGAGCCGCCATCATGGCCGACAGCACCGTCACCGTCGTCGGGAACCTCACCCGCGATCCTGAACTCCGCTTCACCACCGGTGGTCGCGGCCAGGCCAGTTTCGGCCTCGCCGTCAGCCGCCGTTACCAGGTGAACAACGAGTGGCAGGAACAGACCTCGTTCTTCAACGTGGTCGCCTGGGGCACGCTCGGCGAGAACGCCGCCGCGTCGCTCACGAAGGGCAACCGCATCATCGTCACCGGTCGACTCGAGCAGCGCTCGTACGAGACCAAGGAAGGCGAGAAGCGGTCGGTGGTGGAGATCATCGCCGATGAGATCGGCCCCTCGCTCCGCTGGGCCCGCGTCGAGATCGAGCGCATCGCTCGCGACGGTGGCCAGGGCGGCGGCGGTCAGGGTGGTGGCAGCGGCAGCGGCGGCAACTTCAACCGTGCACCCGATCCGGTGTACGGCGACGAAGAGCCCTTCTGAACCACAGTTCGAGATTTCGAGAAAGACCACAATGAGCAACAAGAAGAACACCAAGACTCGGGCGCCGAAAGACGCGAACCCGAAGAAGATCAAGAAGAAGACCAGCATCCTGGTGTCCGACAAGGTCGAGTACATCGACTACAAGGACGTCAACCTGCTCACCCGTTTCGTGAGCGACCGGTCGAAGATCCGCAACCGCCGCGTCACCGGCAACAGCGTCCAGCAGCAGCGCGAGATCGCCAACGCGATCAAGAACTCGCGTGAGATGGCGCTCATGCCGTACACCAAGCGCGTCGCCCAGACCCGTACGGGTCGCGGTGGCCGCGACGGCGAGCGTGGCGAGCGCGGTCCGCGCGCCGATCGCGATCAGGTCCAGCAGAGCCAGGTCGAGGGCACCGAGGTCGAAGAGCTGGAGCTCGACGAGGTCGAGGCCACCGAGAGCACCGAGACCGAGGAGGCCTGAGCATGAAGGTCATTCTCCGCTCCGATCTCAAGGGTCTCGGCAAGCGCGGCGACATCGTCGAAGTCGCCGAAGGCCATGCCCGCAACTTCCTCCTGCCCAAGGGTCACGCCATCCCGGCCAGCGACGGTGCCGTCGCCCAGGCCACCGCGATGCGTCGTGCCCGCGACCTGCGCGATGCGCAGGACCGTGAGAGCGCCCAGGCAGTGGCGTCGAAGCTCGTCAGCACCACCATCACCATCAAGGTGAAGGCCGGCGCCGAGGGCCGTCTGTTCGGTTCGGTCACCGCGGCCGACGTGGCTGCGGCCATCCACGACCAGGCGAACATCGACCTCGACCGTCGCAAGCTGACGGTCGACCACATCAAGACCACGGGCACCTACCAGGTGTCGGCGAAGCTCCACCACGACGTGGAGTTCCCGATCACGCTCGAGGTCGTCGGCAAGTAATCCTCGCCGACTTCCCCACAGGGTTGTCCACAGCCCCGGCGTACCCGCCTCCAGCGGGTGCCCGGGGCTGTGTTGTCCCCGCACACATCGGGTTGTCCACAGCCCCGTCCCCAGGAAAGACCGTCTAGCGATCCACAAGGCGCACCAGGCAAGGTAGGTCCATCATGTCCGACTTCCGCAACGACCGTTCCGCCCCCCGCCGGATCGAATCCCGGGTGCCCCCGCACAACCTGCACGCCGAGGAGAGCCTGCTCGGCGCGCTGCTGCTGTCCACCGAGGTCGTGAACCAGATCTCCGAGCTCGGCATCTCGGTCGAGCACTTCTACAAGCCGGCGCACCAGCACATCTACTCGGCCATCCGTGGGCTGATGGCGGGCGGTCACGCGGTCGACGTGGTCACCGTGTCCGACGAGCTGCGTCGGAACGGTCTGCTCGACGACATCGGTGGCGCGCAGGCGCTCAACGAGTTGCAGAACGCCACGCCGGCCATCTCCAACGCGCACCGCTACGCGAAGATCGTCCAGGACACCGCGGTGCTGCGCAAGCTCATCAGCGTGGCGGGCGAGATCACCGAGCTCGCGTACATGGAGCCCGACGACGTCACCAAGGCGCTCGACGAGGCGGAGACCAAGGTGTTCGAGGTGGCCGAGGATCGCGTGGTCGATTCCACCCGCCCGCTGGCCGACCTGCTGCCCATCGCGATGGATCAACTGCAGGAGACCTTCGAGCGCGGCGACACCATCACCGGTGTGGCCACCGGGTTCAACGATCTCGACGAGCTGCTGTCGGGTCTGCAGCCGAGCACGCTCAACATCATCGGAGCGCGGCCCGCGATGGGGAAGTGCGTTGCGTGGGACACGCCCATTGTCGACCCCCTCACCGGTGCGGTGCGCACGGCGGCCGAGGTGTTCGATGCGGCGATGGTGGAGCCCACCGTCCGCCTGCTCGCGCTCGACGACGATGCATCACTGGTGTCCACCGAGGCGAGCCACTTCCTCGACGACGGCGTGAAGCCGGTGTACCTGGTGGAGACTCGCGCCGGGCGTCGTATCCGCGTCACTGCGGCGCACCCGTTGCTGTCGCAGCACGGTTGGCGTCCGCTCGAGCAGTTGCAGGTGGGCGACTTCGTCGCGGCGCCTGCGACGCTGCCCGTGTTCGGCACGGTCGAAGTGCCCGACGCCGAGATCGATCTGCTCGCGCTGCTGCTCGGCGATGGTTCCATCGGGCCGGGTGCTCGCACGCCCAGCCTCACCTGCAGCTTGCCCGACGTGCACGAGGTGGCCACGGCCGCAGCGGCGTCGTTCGGCACGTCACTGGTGTTCAACGCGCCGGCCGGCCAGGCCACCACGTACCGCATCTCGGCCGGGCGTTCCGGCGGCCGTGCGAATCCGGTCACCGACATGCTGCGCCGACACGGCGCGTGGGGCTGCAACGCACACGACAAGCGGGTACCGGTGGCGGTGTTCACCGCGCCGCGTGCGCAGGTGGCGCGGTTCCTGAACCGGTTGTTCGCCACCGACGGCACTGCGTGGGTGGCGAAGGCCGGCTACGCGCGTGTCGCGTATGGCACGGTGAGCGAGCAGTTGTCGCTCGACGTGATGCACCTGTTGCTGCGGTTCGGCATCCGCTCGAAGCGGCGCACGCGGACGATCGCGTACGCAGGCGGTCGGCGCCGCGCGTTCGAGCTGGAGATCATGGACTCGGTGTCGCTGCTGCGGTTCTGCGACGAGATCGGCATTCTCGGCAAGTCGTTGGCGGTGCAGCGCGTGGCCGAGCGTGCCGCGAGCGTGCCGGCGGGCCAGTACACCATCGACACGCTGCCGATGGAGGTGTGGGACGACGTGCTGAAGGCCAAGGGGGAACGCTCGTGGGCCGACATCAGCGCGGCGGCCGGCAAGCCGCGCAGCCACAACTGGCACCCGTACCGTCGGCGCCCGCGTCGCGAGACCATTGCGGTGCTGGCCGACGTGCTCGACGACGACCGATTGCGCTGGTGGGCATCGCCGGCGGTCACCTGGGATCGCATCACCTCCATCACGCCCGCCGGCTGGGATCGGGTGATCGACTTCACCGTGCCGGAGTTGCACAACTTCGTGGCGGCCGACCTGTACGTGCACAACACCGCCCTTGGCCTGGGCATCGCCACCAACGTGGCGAAGACCACGCACAAGCCGGTGCTGGTGTTCTCGTTGGAAATGGGCCACGCCGAGCTGACGCAGCGAATCCTGTCCAGTGAGGCCGAGGTGGAGTCGCAGAAGTTGCGCACCGGCCGCCTGCAGGAGGCCGACTGGACCAAGATCGGCCGCGCCATCAACCGCATCGACAGCGTGCCGCTGTACCTCGACGACAACCCGCGCGTCACGGTGATGGAGATCCGGGCCAAGGCGCGGCGGCTGAAGTCGCGTGTCGGTGGTCTGGGGCTCATCATGATCGACTACCTCCAACTGATGAGCGGCGGCTCGAACGCCGAGAATCGTCAGTTGGAGGTGAGCGAGATCAGCCGTGGTCTGAAGATCCTCGCTCGTGAACTCGAGGTGCCGATCATCGCCCTCAGCCAGCTGAGCCGAACGTTGGAGAGCCGCGCCGACAAGCGGCCGATGCTCGCCGACCTGCGTGAATCGGGTTCGCTCGAGCAGGACGCCGACGTGGTGA
>SXKB01000306.1 GCA_005778215.1 Actinomycetota bacterium
GACCCTGCACGAACTCGCTGCGGTTCCGCCACACCGAGTCGACCGTGTACGCCCCTGCCACGCGCTGCGGGTCCTTGGTGTTCCACGCGGCTTCGGCCATCAGCACCTTCTGGCGGGCGCCCTCCTCGTCGAACGGGGGCAGCGGAAGGCGAGGCGCGACGGGCTCCGACATGTTTCCTCCTCGTGGCGATCGTGCGCGCCACACCGCGAGGACGGTACTCCGTCCGTACAGTCGGCGGTGGTGCGCATCCTGCTCGTGTCGGACCTCCACTACTCGCTCCCCCAGTTCGACTGGGTGGTGGCGCAGGCGGCGTCGTTCGACCTCGTCGTGCTCGCCGGCGACCACCTCGACATCGCGTCGGCCGTACCGTTGGAGGCCCAGAGCGTGGTGGTGCTGAAGTACCTGCAGCGGCTGCACGAGATCGGTCCGGTGGTCGCCAGTTCGGGCAACCACGACCTCACCGGGCCCGATGCCGCCGGCGAGCAGGCTGCGTTGTGGCTGGAGGACGCGCGAGCAGCGGGCATTCCCACGGACGGCGACTCACTGGCCATCGGCGACACCCTCGTCACGGTGTGCCCGTGGTGGGACGGCCCCGCCGGCCGCGCCGCACTGGAGCGACAGTTCGCGGCCGACTTCGCGATCCGCCCGGCACGTTGGGTGTGGGTGTACCACTGGCCACCGTTCGGCTCGCCGACGTGCTGGACCGGACGCCGTCACTACGGCGACACCGACCTGCCCGAGTGGCTGACGGCGTACCGGCCCGACGTGGTGCTCGCGGGGCACGTGCACGAGCCGCCGTTCAAGCCCGACGGGGCATGGGCCGATCGCATCGGCGACACCTGGGTGTTCAACCCCGGACGCCAGATCGGCCCGATCCCCACGCACGTGGAGATCGATCTCGACGCCGGCACGGCGCGCTGGTGGTCGTTGATGGGCGCCGAGGAGTTCGACCTGTCCAGTCCCACCACGCCGGCCCGCACCGTGTTCTGACGGCGGGTCAGTAGTCGGGTTCGGGATCGCGCGCCGAACCAGGCCGCGCCGGCGCGGCCTGGCGTTGCGCCAGCTCGGCGAGGACCTCGCCCACCATCGACAGGCCAGGAGCATCCCCGTACTGGTGCCGCAGGTCGGCGAGGTAGGTGGTGACGAACGCCAACCGTTCCGCCAGCCCCTGCGCCACCAGGCGCAGCACCGCCGGATCGGACTCGAGGAACGCCGGACCGTCCGAGGCGTGGCGCAACACGGTCGGCTCGCTGGCCACCACGGTCGCCGAGTGTCGGGTGCCGAGCAGCGCCGACATCTCCCCCACCAGCGCGCCCGGCATGGTGATGGTGTTCACCGCCACATCGCCCTTGCGCACCTCCAGCGAGCCGCGCACCAGCACCCACAGGCCATGACCGGTGCCGCCCTCCTCCACGACGGATTCGCCAGGGGTGAGGTGCACCTCGGGAAGGTCGGCGGCGAGCTCGAGCATGTCGGTCACACCGGCAGGGTACGACGAGCTGTGTGAACGGAGGGTGACGGTTCCGTCCGGCGCACTCACGGATGTGCCGTCACCTACGCTGCGCGGGATGCCGGACCCGATCGCGCTCGAACCAACCCGTCGACCGGCACGCCGCTGGCCACTCATCTCGGCGGTGATCGCGCTCATCACCGTGGCGATGTGTCTCGCCACCGCGTGGGGCGGCATCTGGGCGTCGCACCCGGCGTACTGGAGCACCCTGCTCCTCGTGGCCGGCATCTCCGGAGCGATGATCTGGTGGGCGCTGCGGACGCCGATGCCCACTCACCACAGCCCGTTCCGCCTGTGGTTGCCGCGGGCTGCGCTCGTGCTGGGCACGCTCTTCACGATCCTCGTGTTGCTGTACCTGCGGCCCCTGGTGGCCGACGGCGTGGCGGTCGATGCGCTCACCGCGGGTGGCGGGGTCAGCGTCGACGACTCGATGTCCGAGATCCGACTCACACCCGACGAGCCGAAGGGCACCGGGCTGGTGTTCTACCCGGGAGCGAAGGTCGACCCGCGGGCGTACAGTCGCCTGCTGCGCCCACTCGCCGAGGCCGGCTACACGGTGGTCGTGGTGAAGTTCCCGTACAACCTCGCGGTCTTCGGCATCGACGCCGCCGACGACGTGAACGGCGCCGACGACGGCGTGGATCGGTGGATCGTGGGTGGCCACTCGCTGGGTGGTGCGATGGCGGCGAGCTACTCGATGAACCATCGCGACGAGTTGGCCGGTCTGTTGCTGTGGGCCGCCTACCCGGCACCGGGTTCGTCGGGCAGCGAGGGGTTCGACGGCCTCGATGTGACGTCGGTGTACGGCACGGAGGACCAACTGGCCACCGTCGACGACATCATCCTGTCCAAGGCGATGTTGCCCGCCGACACGCACTTCGTGCCCGTCGAGGGTGGCATCCATGCGTACTTCGGCGACTACGGCAGCCAGAGCGGCGACGGCACCGCCACCATCGAACGCGACGATGCGCAGGCGCAGATCGTCACCGCGACGCTGGAGCAACTCGACCGCGTCGACGCCGGCTGACGCTCGGGACGCCGGCGGCGAGTCGACGTCACACGATGTCGTGTCCCGCTGCGCGCAACCGCTCGGCGAGATGGGCGATGTGGGCCGGCCCCACCTCGCAACAACCGCCCACGATCGTCGCCCCCATCTCGATCCACTCCATCGCGAAATCGCCGTACTTCTCGGGCGTCAGGTCGTGGCGATGGGTCAGTTCCTTCACCGTCGGCGCGTCCTTCAGGAAGTTGGCGCTGATGTGGGTGAACCCGTTGGCGTAGGCCCCGAACGGCACACCCAGGCCGCCGAGCTCCCTCATGGCCGCCGCCATCGCCTCGGGCACCGAGCAGTTGGCCAGCACCGCCGACACGGGACACCGCGCCACGATGTCGGCCAGCGCCGCCACCGGCTCGCCGGATCGCAGCGTCGACCCGTCCTGATCGTCGACGGAGATCGACAGCCACACCGGTTTGCCCGACGCCTGCGCCCCCTGCGCCGCGGCCTCGGCCATCGACAGCGAGGACATCGTCTCGCACAGGATCATGTCGACGTGGGGCCCGAGGATCCGCGCCACCTCGGCGTACTTCGGCGCCGCCACCTCCACCGGTTCGGCGAGATCGGGCCGGTAGCTCCCGTACAACGGCCCGATCGATCCGGCGATCCGCGCCACCCGGGTGCCACGCGCCTCGTGTGCTTCGGCCAGTGCCCGGAGGTGCAACGCCTGGAACAGGTGGTCCAGATCGAACCGCTCCAGGCGGTCGTGGTGGGTGGCATAGGTGTTGGTCGTCGCCACCGTGGCACCTGCGGCGAAGTAGTCCTCGTGGATCGATCGCACCATCCCGGGATGGTCGATCATCACCCGGGTGGCCCACAGTGGCGTCGGCTCGTCGCCCGAGCGCGCCACGAGCTCCTGCCCCATACCACCGTCGAGCAGCGTGATCCTTGCCATCGTCGTCTCCCTCTGTGCGCAGGGGCACCGCTCATCGTCCGGCACGTCGCCATCGGGAGCGTAGTGATCCTCGCCAGGATCGACGCGAGTCGACGATCAGCCCACGGGCTCCGGGGCGGGAAAGGTCCACGAGCCGTCGAGCACCTCCGGCCGTGGCCGATACAGGCGCACCGCGTAGTTCCAGCCCTCCATGATGCCGATGCAGTTCGATCGGCCGTCACCGCAGCCGCCGAAGTGCACGACCACCGAGCCGTCGGCCTCGCGGGCAGCCGTGACCGAACTCACGCTCACCGCGGCGTCACCGACCTGCTCGAAGAAGCCGTCGGCGTTGTACATCGAGATCGACCAGAACGCGTCGACCGGTACGTCGCGTACCACGATGCGGTACTCGCCGACGGGGAGCCCGTGGTCGACGTTCACGTACATCGCCTCGCGTTCGGGAAGCCCGCCCCAACCGGCAGCAGCACCCAGCAGGTGCATCTCCGGATCCACCTCACCACGGGCGCCGAACGCGCCCGTGAACCCGCCGTGGTGGCGGGCACGGTCGAGCAGGGTGGCGCGCACGGCGTCGAGCGAGTCGGTGTCCCAGTCGGGCATCGGGTACGGATGCGGCGCGCCGGCAGCCACCGAGAACCCGCGCTGCACGGCGTTCACGGCGGCAACGTCAGCAGGGTCCTCCGGATCCACGAGCACTCGCAGCAGCGCACACACGTACTGCGTCCCGAACTCGTCGACGGTGAGTCGGTACTCGCCCGGTTCCGAGAAGATGCGCTGGATGTGATGGTCGTGGTTCACCACCGCGGCCGACATGTAACGGCCGCCGGCGTCGGGCACGGTGAGCGTGGCGCCGTCGGTGAGGTCGACGACGATGGCGCTGTACAGCGTGTCGCGGTTCATGCGGATCACCGTCTGCGCGTCGAGCGGCGTGGGTGTGAGGATGTGGAACGGCAGGTTCACCCCGCCGGCGATCGCGGCGAACGCCGAGAACATGCGGTCGGTCTCGGCCTGCACGAAGTCGGCCTCGGTGACGAGGATGGTGCCGGTCATGTGTTCACTCCGTTCGTCACGAGGACCACGTGGACCCTCCGGTGTCGAGGCCGACCCTACGAACGGCCGACGGATGAGTCAACCAACGATTCGTTCGCCGGCCAGGGCGGTCACCAGCCCCGCCACAGCGCGGTCCCCGATCCGCTGGAAGGTTCGGGCGAGCAGCGGATCGGCCACGCCGAGCGGGCCCTTCAACTTCAGGACGGCGTCGTACGTGACGATCGAGCCCGATCCGTCCGGCGCGACGGTGATCGTGTCGCGCGAGGTGAGCACGCTGCTCTCGGCGAACGCCACCACCGTGGTCGGAGCGTCGTACGTGACCGTGTCGTAGCGCAACGAGACCGAGCGGCCGACCACCTTGACGGCAACGTCGAACGCCGCATCGGGTCCGCCGCCGTCACCGCGCACCTGGTCGACTCGGTCGACACCCGGGTCCCACGTGGCGAAGTTCCTGAGATCGGCCATGTAGTCGAATGCGTCAGCGGGCGGCATCGGGGTACGGACATGCACGAGGTAACGGGCCATGACGGTGGTAGCACCGCGTCGGGCGGCGCTATTCCCTTCGACCCGAGTCGTGCGTCACACGTCGGGAGCACGACGGCCGTCGCCGGAGGGACATCGGTGGGCGCAGAGGGACTCGAACCCCCGACCATTGCCTTGTAAGGGCAGTGCTCTACCAACTGAGCTATACGCCCGCGAACGGGACGCCGAGCCTACCCGGCGGCCCTGCACCACGTACCTCGAGATCCGCACTCCGTACGACAGATCTGGCAGACGGTCTGCCACAATTCCGGAGACCGAAGGGGGACCGGCCATGAGCAACGACACCACCACCACCGATCCGGCTGTGCTGCGCGCCGAACACGAACTCGCCCGCCGCTACTGGGGCGGCTTCCAGTGGCGCATCGTCGTCACCTTCGTGCTCGCGGCTGCGGCATGGACCACCGTGCTCGTGCTGGGCATCGTCGGCACCATCCCGCTCTGGGCCGGGCTGATCATGAACACGGTGCTGGCATCGACGTTCTACATGCCGATGCACGAAGCCGTGCATCGCAACATCACCGGCACGCAGCCGAGGGGCAAGCGGGCGGAGGACGCCATCGGCATGCTCTGCGCCATTCCCCTGCTGATGAGTTTCCGGAACCACCGGCCGTCGCACCTGCGCCACCACTCGTTCACGAACGACGACGTCCGCGACCCCGACCACTTCACGCACGGGTCGCTCGGCGCGTTGCCGGCGAAGGCCGTCGCCGTGATCGCGGTCAACACCTTCCTCCCGGTGTTCGCGCTGGTGCCGCCGGCACGACGACTCCTGCCGTCGCAACTGCAGCGAGCGCTGGCCGCAGGCGGCGATCGGAAGGAAGGACTCGTGCAGCTCCGCTTCTGGCTCATCACCCATCTGGTGCTGCTGGTGGCGGTACTCACCGGGTTCGGCTGGCCGGCGTTCCTGCTGTGGTACCTGCCCGCACGACTTCAGCTGTCGTGGTTGATCTTCATCTTCGCCTGGTACCCGCACCATCCGGCCGATGCGGTCGGCCGCTATGCCGACACACGCGTGGCGGTGTTCCCGGGTTCGAGGTGGCTCATTCGCGGTCACGACCATCACGCGATGCACCACATGTTCCCGCGCGTGCCGCACTATCGCCTGCGCGCCCTGTGGGCCGATGTCGCCGACGAGATGGTGGCCAAGGGCGTGCGCGCCGAAGGATCAGCGGTCGCCGCCACCGGTCCCGTGGTGTGGTGACCCTGCGATTCAGACGGTCCGGCGGGCGGCGAGCAACTGCGCCAGCAGCGCCGGCGTGGCAGCGGCCACCGGGGTGCGCCGGGCCTCGTGCACCAGGTGCACGAGCTCGCGGTCGTGCAGGTCGACCACGTGGGCACCGGCCTCACGGCAGATGAGCATGCTCGCCAGGTAGTCCCACACCCCGTGCGCGCCGCCGGGGCTGCGGTCGTCGCAGTCGACATAGCCGTCGAGCACGCCGCACGCCACCATGCACAGGTCGAGGGCCACGGCGCCGTACACCCGGCTCTGGCGGTAGCCGAGCGGCGACGGCGGGATGCCGTTCAGGCCGACGATCGACTCGGCGACGTCGGTGCAGTTCGATGGCGCGATGGAAGTGCCGTTGCGGAACGCCCCTCCCCCACGGGTGGCCCAGAACCGGTCGCCACTCGCCTGGTTCACCACCAACGCCGCAGATGCACCGTCGCCGTCGACCACGCACATCGCCGTGGCGAACCACGGCAGCCCGCGGCTGGCGTTGGTGCTGCCGTCGATGGGGTCGATCACCACCACCTCGCCGGTGGAGCCCGGTTCGAAGTCGCTCTCCTCCGACAGCACGCCCAGGCCGGCGGTGCGCAGCAACGGCAGTGCGGCGTCGTTGGCGACGACGTCGAGCGTGTACTGACCGTCACGCTGCCCCGAGAGGCCGAAGTCGCGCACCTGCGCGAAGGCCGCGGCCACGGCGTCGGCCACCTCGTGCAACAGGCCCAATCGGTCCGGGTTCATCGGGGCTGCACGGTAGCCTGCCCCCTCGTGGCCGTCATCGATGTCGCCGGGTTCGTCGCCGATCTGAAGGGGCACGCCGTGGATCACGGCTTCCACGTCCACGACGAGCGGCACTTCGTGGAGACGTACTCGCTGCGTCAACTGTGGGAGGTCGACCTGCACCCCGAGGAGGCGTGCAACGGCCCCATCGACCTGCACCTGTCGCTCGAGGTGGATCCGCGTGCACTGCTGGGCTTCGAGGACGAAGTGTTGAAGCTGCCCGATCCCGAGGACGACCCACCCACCGGGTTCACCTTCCCGCTCATCTTCACCTGGACCCTGCCGCCGCTGCCGCAGCCGCCCGACCTGCTGGTGCTGGCCACCGAGCTCGCCGGCGTCGGCGGCATCGACCTGCCCGTCGAGGTGTCGGCCATCGACAGCTTCGCAGCGGTCACCGACGCACCGGAACGCAGTCTCAGCATGGTGGCGCGCATCCCCATCGACCTCGCCGACGTGTACCTCGCCAACGACAAGGCGTTCTGCGACACGCTCGACCGTTGCCGCGACATCAGCCTGTTCCTGCTCGACCGTGCCGACGAGTGGCTGGGCGACGACTGAGCACGGCCTACACTCCGCCCATGCGAGTGAGCGAACTGATCGACATGTTGAAGGACCAGCCGCCGGACGCCGAGGTCGAGCTGGCCGTCGTCGCACCCGTCGGTGACGACGAGGACGACATCACCGTCGACCGCTACAGCGTCGAGGGCATGCTGCCCTGGCAGGACGAGGACGACGACGGCAACGAGGAAGAACTCGTCATCTGGTTGGTCGGCGGTGAGGACGACGACGTGGAGGCGTTCCTCGACGCGATCGAGGAACAGGCCCACGATCACGACCACGATCACGACCACGGGCATCACCACCACTGACCCATGGCGAAGCAGACCCCGCGTCGAAGGACGTGGTTCGCCGTCGCGATGACCGTCGCGCTCATCGCGCTGGTGGCCGGCGCGTGGGCACTGCGCACCTGGCAGCCGTTCGCCGACGAGGCCGCCGACATCGAGTGGCCCGACAACGTGGCACCGCTCGCCGACTACGTGGAACGAACGACGGGACTGCCGTTCCTCGAACCGGTCCGTGTCGAGTTCCTCGACCGAGATGCCTTCGACGAGCGCCTGGAGGCGGCCGTCGAGGAGCCCACCGAGGACGCACTGCGCACGGCCGCGTACGACGAAGCACTCGGGAGGGCGCTCGGCTACTGGAACGGTGATCCCGAACTGGCCCGTCGCTCCGGTCAACTCCGCGAGGCCTCGAACTCCGACGTCGAGTGGACCGCCGGCGGCGATGTCCTCGTGCAGGCCGACGGACCCGACGACGACCTCGCGATCGACGTGCAGGCCGATCTGGTGTTGCTGCTCACCGAGATCGTCGACGAGCAGCACTTCGACCTCGGCCGACGCATCGACGAAGCCCCCACCGCACAGGACTTCCAGGTGCTCGTGGGTCTCGATCTCGGCCAGGCGCTGTGGGTGCGCGACCAATGGGTCGACGAGCTCGACAGCGACGACCGCACGGCGTACGAAGAGGCGCGCGAGCGGCGCAACACGAACTTCGCCGACGCCACCGACGAGGTGGACCCCGTCTTCCGTTCGCTGCGCATCGTGGGACAGGCACTCGGCCCGGCGTTCGTGTTGGCACTGCACGAGTCGGGGCGACGCGACGCGTTCGAGATCGCCCTGGCCGACGACGTGCCCGACGCCGTCGACCAGCTCACCATGCCCGTCGGCAAGTACGAACGTCGCGACGAACTCGAGCCCGTCGACCCACCACCGGTGCCCTCCGACGGCGAGCTGATCTACACCCGTCAGCTCGGCCCCTACGGGCTGTTCCTGCTCATGGCCGGCGGACTGCCCCCGACCGAAGCACTGCAGGCGGCCGACGGATGGGGCAACGACTCCTTCGTCGCCTACACGCTCGACGAGCGCCTGTGCGTCGATGCGCGCATCGTTGCCGACAGCCGCACCGACGCCGACCGCATCGAACGTGGCCTCGACGCCTGGGGCCATGCCCGCCCCGACGAGAGCGACGCCCTGGTGGGCCGCGACGGCGACACCCTCCTGCTCTCGGTGTGCGACCCCGGCGTCGACACCGAGCAGACCACCCCCGACGAGGACGACCTCGATCAGTTCTTCGCCCGCGCCGACCTGCTGCAGTCGCGCATCGAGGTCACGGGCCTGCCGGCACTGTCGGAGTGCGTGACGATGCGGTGGTTCGAGACCCACGTCGCCGCGGACGACGTGGGCCGGGTGTTGTCGGAGTTCGACCCGTTCGGCGAACTCGACGACCTCACCACCGAGTGCCGCGACTCGGTGTGACGGCACCCATCGACATTCGCCGCCGACGGCGCGAGGATCATCGTGTGTGCACTTCGTACCGATCCGCCGCCCGTCGCGGTCGAGACCACCACTGATCGTGTCGTGCAGCCGGTCGCACCGCAGAGTGCGGCGGCGCGACTGATCGTCTCACGCACGTGTCTCGAGGCCGCCGACATGCTCGAACGGTCCGAACCGCAGCTGCACCGGCGCGACTTCGCGGGCTACGACCTCCTGCGTGCGAGTGGGATGACGGCCGACGAGGCCACGGCCGAGTGGCACCGGATCGTGCACGACACGCTCACCGAACTTGCCGCCGCGCTACGCGATCGCGCCGACCACGACTTCGATCGTGCCGTCGCCACCATCGGCACGGCGGTGCGCAGTTCACGACGCAGGGCCGGCACGACGGCCACGACGCCGAAGGGTCGCCCCAAGCGATGCCGCACCCCTTCGGCGCGAGTACGTTGAGCGCGTTCGTCCCCGCACGCAACCGCACGAAGGCCAGCACCATGCCCAGCAGGTTCCCCGGCGTCCTCACGCCGCTCGTCACACCGTTCACCGAGGAGGGTGGCCTCGACCTCGCCGCGGTCGGCGCGGTGGTCGAACACCAACTGGCGAACGGCATCAACGGCTTCGTCGTGGCCGGCACCACCGGCGAGGGCTACGCCCTCGACGCCGCCGAGCGCGCCGCGATGCTGCGCACCGTGCGCGACCTCACGGCCGGGCGGGTGCCCGTGCTGGTGGGCGTGGGCGGCATGGCCACTCGCGAGTCGGTGGCGCAGGCCGTGGCCGCAGCGGACGGCGGCGCCGACGGCCTCATGGTGGCCGGACCTGCGTACGTGCTGCCCGATCAGCAGGAACTGGCGCGCCACGTCCGCACGGTGGTCGATGCTGTGGCGCTGCCCACCGTGCTGTACGACTATCCCGCCCGGTCCGGCGTGCAGTTCGGACCGGAGGCACTCGACGGTCTCGCCGATCACCCGCTGGTGGTGGGCATCAAGGAGGCCAGCGGCGACCTCGACCGCATCGCCATGATGCAGCAGCGCTACGGCGACGCCATCGCGCTCGTCTCGGGCGCCGACGCGTTGGCGATGCACTTCTTCGCTGCCGGCAGCGATTCGTGGATCGCCGGGTTCGCGAACGCCCTCCCCGCCGAACACGTGGCGATGCTCACGGCGGCGAGCGCCGGCGACCTCGACCACGGCTGGGCGTTGTCGCGCCGACTCGACCCGATCCTCACCTGGGTGGAGTCGGGCCACTACACGGCGAAGTGCCGCGCCGCGCTCGAGCTGCGCGGGCTGCACGTCGGGCCACCGCGACCGCCGCTCACCGCACTGGCCGGCGACGAACTCGCCACGCTGCGCACCCTGCTCACCGAACTGCTCCCCGAACTGCACGGCTGATGAACACCGTCGACGTGGTGGTGGTCGGCGGCGGCATCGTCGGCCGCTCGGTCGCCTCCTCCGCCGCGCGCCGCGGCATGTCGGTACGGCTGGTCGAGGCCGGCGGCGTCACCGAGGGCAGCTCGGCCGGCAACGCCGGCCACATGGTGCCCAGCCACGTCGTGCCGTTCGCTGCGCCCGGCATGGTGCGCAGCGGCATCACCAGCCTGTTGCGTCGCGACGGCGCGTTCGCCGTGTCGCACCACGCCGGGCCGGGCATCGTGCCCTGGCTGTGGCGATTCGCCCGGTCCACCACCGAGGCCAACGTGGCTCGCGGCGTGCCCACCCTGCGCACTCTGCTCGACCTCACCGCCGACGAGATCGAACGTCTGGCCACCGGGGGCGCCCGGCTCGACGCGGCCCGCACCGGGTTGCTGCAGGTGTGCTCGTCCGACGCGTCGATGCGCGAGGCCGAACACGAAGTGGCAACGTTCCAACGCTGGGGCGTGCGGGCCCGACTGCTCTCGGCCACGGAGGTGCGCGAGGCCGAACCCGCGTTGCGGCACGGTGTACGTGGCGGCGTGGAGTTGGTGGACGACGGGCGGTTCGATCCCGCCGGGCTACTGGCCGCCGTGTGGGCCGAGGCCTCCGACCACGGCGCCACCGCGACGACCGCCCGGGTGCAACGCCTCGAAGTGGTGGGTGATCGCCAGGTGCGCGTCATCACCGACGAGGGCATCGTCGACGCGCACCAGGTCGTGGTGGCGGCGGGCGTCTGGACCCCAGCGTTGTGTGCGCCCTTCGGGCCGCGGTTGCCCATTCGTCCGGCTCGCGGGAACAGCGTCACCATGCCCGACGGGCCGCGTCTGCGTCTTCCGCTGCTGCTCGGCGACCAACGCCTCGCGGTGAACCCCTTGACCGACGGCCTGCGCATCACCGGCCGGTTCGAGCTCACGTCGCCGTCGCACCGGGCCATCAGCGAGCGCCGCACGAAGGAACTCGTCCGCCGAGCGGCCGAGGTGCTCGAACTACCGGCCGACGCGCCACCGCAGCACCAGTGGACGGGGCTGCGGCCCGCCACGCCCGACGGGCTGCCCGTCATCGGGCGCATGCCCGGCGCATCCGCCGTCGTGGTGGCCGCCGGACACGGCATGCTCGGCTCCACCGCCGGGCCCGGTACGGGTGAGGCCGTGGCCGCCATCCTCACCGGTGGCACCCCCGTCGTCGACGACCACATCGTCAGCCCGGCGCGCTTCGCCCGGGGATCCAGGAGGAACGGATGAGAAGCGGCCGAGTGCTCCACTGCGTGGAGTCGCACACCGAAGGCATGAACACCCGCGTCGTGGTGGGGGGCGTGGCACCCATTCCGGGCGACACGATGGAGGCCCGTCGGCAGTGGTTCATGGCCAACAACGACGACCTGCGTACCTTGCTGATGCACGAGCCTCGCGGCCACTCGGCGATGAGCGGCGCCATCCTGCAGCCACCGACGCGGCCCGACGCCGACTGGGGCGTGTTGTACATCGAGGTCACCGGCTGCCTGCCGATGTGCGGGCACGGCACCATCGGCGTGGTCACCGTGCTGGTGGAGACCGGCATGGTGCCCGTGAGCGAACCCGTCACGACGGTGCGGCTCGACACACCGGCCGGGCTGGTGGTGGCCGACGTGCAGGTGCGCGACGGTCGCGCCGAGGCCGTCACCATCCGCAACGTCGCCTCGTTCGTCACCGAACTCGACGGGCGGGTGCTGGTGCCCGGGCTGGGCGAGGTGCGCTACGACATGGCGTTCGGTGGCAACTTCTACGCGATCGTCGAGCTCGACGAGATCGGTGTGCCGTTCGGGAAGGAACACGCTCGCGAGTTGCTGGCGGCGGGCATGGCCATCATGGACGCGGTGAATGCCGCCGCTCCGCCGGTGCACCCGCTCGAGGCGGGCATCCACGGGTGCCACCACGTGCAACTCGTCGCACCCGGCTCGACGGCCGAGGTGTCGCACCACGCCATGGTCATCGCCCCGGGTTACTTCGACCGTTCGCCGTGCGGCACCGGCACCAGCGCACGCATGGCGCAACTCCACGAACGTGGGCTGCTGCCATTGCACTGCGACTTCGTGAACCACTCGCTGCTCGGCACCTTCTTCACCGGCCGTCTGGTCGAGGCGGCCGAGGTGGCAGGGCGCACCGCCGCAATTCCCACCATCACCGGACGGGCCTGGATCAGCGGCGTGTCGCAGCAGTTCCTGCATCCCACCGATCCATTCCCGGCAGGTTTCCTCCTCGAGTAGGCAGGCGACACAGTTCGCCGAGAACTGTGTCGCCTCGGGTTAGCCTTGCGGCGTGCTCCATCGAGTCTCGTTCCGCGCCCTGACGACGGCGCTGGTGGCCGTGGCGGTCGTACCGCTGGTCACGCCGTCCACCCCCGCCGACGCCATCGCCATCAGCCCCTTCGTGGTGGGCTACCACGCCCAACTGAACGGCGGCGTCACGTTCGCCCAGAACTCGTCGCTGACGTGCTCGACCACACGCGACACAGGCGCCACCGACGCCACCGGATGTACCAACGCGCAAGCGGGCAGCGGTACCGCCACGAACAACAACAACTGGATCATGACCAATGTCGACGTCGACGCCGACGCCGGCACGTTCAACTCCTCGTCCAGCCAGTTGATCTTGCCGGCCGGCACCACGGTGGAGCATGCGGTCCTCTACTGGGGTGCCCGCCGCAAGGGCGCGAACGGCCGACCGAACGTGACCGTGCCGTTCGATCGCGTGCAGTTGGCCGCGCCCGGCGCCGGCTACGTCGAGGTGGTGGCCGACCGCGTCATCGCTCCCACCGCCTCGCAGTACAGCGACCTCCCCTACCAGGCCCGCGCCGACGTCACGGCGTTGGTGCGCGCCGCAGGTGCCGGCGAGTACACCGTGGCCAACCTCGCAGCGGCACTCGGCTCCGACCGCTATGCGGGATGGACGTTGGCGGTGGTGTACACCGACCCCAGCAAACCACTGCGCGACATCACCCTGTTCGAGGGGCTCACCGTCATCCAGCAGGGCGCGGCATCCGACACCATCACGGTGAACGGCTTCACCGCACCCGTGGCGGGCCCCGTGGACGCCACCATCGGCCTCGTGGCCTACGACGGCGACCGGGCCAGCACCGGCGACAAGGCGTCGATCAACGGCGCAGCACTGGCCTCGGCCATCAGTCCTGCGACGAACTACTTCAACTCGACGGTCGACACCTTCGGGGCGCCGGTCGCCACCCGCACGCCGGCCCATCTCAACAATCTCGGCTATGACGTGAAGGTGGCCGATGCGACAGGCATCATCCCGAACAGCGCCACCAGCGCCAAGATCGCCGTGAGCACGTCGGGCGAGACCGTGTACGTGGGCGTCATCACCACCCGCATCGATCTCACCGCCCCACGCTTTCCCACCATCAAGTCGGTCACCAACCTCGCCAACAACGACCCGGCCGAGGTGGGCGACACGCTGGAGTACACCCTGCAGCTCGACAACATCGGCGACGATCCCGCCGATGGTGTGGTGGTCACCGACGTCATTCCGGCCAACACCGAGTACGTGGCCGGCAGCCTGCAGATCGACGGGACATCGATCACCGATGCGGCCGGCGACGACCGCGGCGAACTCGCGACCTCCCCCGCGCGCGTGGTGGCCCGTGTGGGCACCGGCGCCGGCGTGGCCGCAGGTGGACGCATCGACGTCGGCGCTTCGACCACGGTCACCTTCCGGGTGACGGTCCTGGCGCCCGCCGCCGGGACGTCGATCGACAACGCGGGCACGCTCGACTACGTGGCCGCCACCCTGGGCGACGCGGTGAGCACCCCGACCAACAACACCAGCACGCCGGTGCGTGCCGACGACCTGATCACCGACCCACCCGGGGCGCCGGAGCTGGCGGTCGTGAAGCTTGCTCCCGAGCGGCTGCCCGTGGGCGCCGCCATCACCTACGACGTCGTCGTGCGCAACGACGGCACGGCCACGGCCACGGCGGTCACGGTCACCGACCCCGTTCCCTCCGGGGTGACGCTCACCGCTGCCACCGCACCGTGCACCGTGAGCGCACTCGCCGTCACCTGCGCGCTGGGCGGCCTGGCCGCGGGCGACCGGGTGAGCCTCACGTTCGAGGGCACCGTCGACGGCGACCTCGCCGACGGCACGGCGGTCACCAACACCCTGGTGGCCTCGGCCACCAACGCCGCCGATGCCACCGCCAGCGTCACCACCATCGTGTCGGCGTCGCCCGATCTCTCGCTGCGCAAGACCGTCGTGGGCACACTCGTGGCCGGCGGCTCCGGCACGTATCGATTCACCGTCACCAACAGCGGCAACGGGGTGGCCCACGATGTCGTGGTCAGCGACCCGCTCCCCGACGGCGTCACGCCCACAGCGGGCGGGCCGTGCGTGGCCGACCCCGAGACCACCGGCCTCCTGACCTGTCCGCTCGGCGACCTTGCCGCCGGCGAGACGGTCACGCTCGACGTGACGGTACAGCTGAGCGCCGCGCTGTCGGGCAGCGTGGTGAACGGTGCCGTGGTCACCGCTGCAGCCGTCGACCGCGACCCCACCGACAACACCAGCACGGTCACGTCGTCGCTCGCACCGCCGCTGCCGGCCACCGGATCGTCACCGCTGCTGCCACTGTGGGCGATGCTGCTGCTCGCCGCGGGATCGGCGCTCACCCGTTGGTCGCGGCGCAGCACGAGCCGGTGATCAGCGTGCGGGACTGCCTGCCGTCTCGCCCCAGTGCTCCGCCGTCTGCACCAGCCAGAACGCGGCGAACAACGTGATCTCGGTCATCTCCAGCA
Source organism: Actinomycetota bacterium (assembly GCA_005778215.1). Taxonomy (GTDB): domain Bacteria; phylum Actinomycetota; class Acidimicrobiia; order Acidimicrobiales; family Ilumatobacteraceae; genus UBA668. The sequence goes on from SXKB01000306.1 coordinate 15,575, forward strand.
CCAGGATGCGGTGACGCCACTCGCCGCCCAGGAAGCCGAGCGCCAGCCCTCCCACCACCATCAGGGCGCCGATGGCGGCGTACCAACGGAACCACACGGCATTGCCGCCACGGCGGTGCTCGACCGCGTTGGCGATGACGGCTGCCGCCAGCGCCACGAACATCAGGATCGCTGCGTAGCCGTGTGCCCGGGTGTCGAAGTCGTCCCACGCGAGGAACAGGGCGCCGCCCAGCAGCAGCAACACCATCGCCGCCAACAGCCCGCGTCGGGTGCCGGCGTCACCGACCTGCGCGACGGCGAACAGGTCGCGTGTGGCGATCATCGCGATGATCGCCGCCACCACCAAACCGGCGATGCCGGCGATGAGCAGGGCCGTGATGTTGTTGTCGATGTTGGCCGTCACCCACGGCGCCAGCTGCCCGTCGGTCGACTTCGGTAGTGGCGACACCTGGATGCTCCAGCAGTTCCCCACGTCGGAGGTGGGTGCCAACGCCACCACCGGTGCGAGCATGCCCGCGACGTTGAGGAACGCGTCCTCCCATGCCGTGCTGCCCTTGATGACGATGAGGCACAGGCCGATGGCCATCAGACCGCCCACGAAGATCGCCCGCACGGGCGTGTAGTAGTAGGCGCTGATCGAGGTCTGCCAGCAGTCCATCTTCGACCGCTCCACCATCACCGACACGCCCAGCAGCAACACCACGCCCACGATCCCGATCCGCAGATAGCGGTAGGTCTTGATCGCGGCGTCGTCGACCACGGGTGGCTCAGTCGGTGGGTGAGAAGTCGAGCGCGAGCGAGTTCATGCAGTAGCGATCGCCCGTCGGTGTGCCGTAGCCGTCGGGGAACACATGCCCCAGGTGGCCGCCGCATCGGGCACACCGCACCTCGGTGCGCACCATGCCGTGGGAGTGGTCGTCGATCAGCTCCACGGCGTCGGGGCGAACCGCCTCGTAGAAGCTGGGCCAGCCACAGCCGGAGTCGAACTTGGTACCCGACAGGAACAGTTCGTTGCCGCACCCCTTGCAGGTGAACAGGCCATCGCGGTGCTCGTGGAGCAGCGCCCCCGACCACGGGCGTTCGGTGGCAGCCTGGCGCAGCACCATGAACTCCTCGACGCCGAGCCGTCGGCGCCACTCGTCCTCATCGTGCTCCACTTCGTACGGCATCGCGTCACCGTACTCCCCCACCGCGCCGTGCGCGATCAGCCGTCGACGCACCCGCCGCTGGCGAACCGCTGCTCGAACGTGGGCCAGAACCACTCCTGCGCCACCGTGACGGCGGCGGCGGCCGACAGGTGCGTGCCGTCGGGCCGATCGGCGCCGGGAGCGGCGCCCGGGGTGCCGTCGTAGGCGCTGCGGTAGTCGACGCGAGCGACGTCGGGCCGCTCGGCGGCCAGATCGGCCACCACGTCGTCGATGAACGCCTGCGCCCCGTTGCGGAAGCTGTCCTCGGTGGTGAACCGTCCGTCCTGCAGCACCCACGCGGTGGGCGGAACCAGGAACGTCACGCACCGCGCCCCGGCCGCGGTCAACGCCTCCACGTACCCGCGATAGTCGGTCCGCAGCCGACTGCGGTACTCCTGCGCATCGGGCAAGGTCTGCCAGGAGCGTCCGTCGTCCCAGCTCCGCGACCACGAGTCGGCCAACGTCACCAGGATCACCACCACATCCGGATCCGCCTGACGCGCCGTGTCGATGGCATCGCCCCACACCAGCGAAGGGCACGCCATCTGCAAGGCCGAGTCGAGCACTTCGTCGGCATACCTGCCGCCGCGCACCAACCCGCACGCGCCGTTGGCCTTCACCGAGACGCGTCGCACGTCGCTGCCGACCGCCGACTCCACCAGCCCGCCGCCGAGCGCCGCCGCCGTGGAGTCACCGATGAGCAGCACGTCGAGTGCGCCGGCTGCGACGACGCCGGGGCTGCTCACCTCGGTGCCGGCGCCATCGGTGGTGCGACCCGTGGTCTCGGGACGGATCTCCACCTGCTCGGCCTGTTCCTGATCGATCTGGTCCCCCTGCGTGACCGTACGTGCGGCGGACCGCACCGCCACACCCGCCACCACCAGCAGGACCACCCACGACACCAGCAGGCTCCGCCGCACCACCATCGGCATCGCTCGCGTGCGCACCGGTTCCTCGAGCAGCCGGAACGACAGCTCGGCGAGCATCAGCGTGCACGCCACCTTCGCGGCGTCGACCATCCAACCCGGCACGTCGGCCGACACCGGGACCAGGAAGATCGGCCAGTGGAACAGATAGATGCCGTAGCTGCGCCGCCCGAGCCAACCGACCACCCGAGTGGACAGCGCACGGCCCACACCCGGCAGATCGGGACTCACCGCGCTCACCACCAGCGCCACCGAGCACAGCGCGAACAACGGCAGCAGGCCACGGTACGGCCACGCTGCGGACGACGCACCCGTCGCCACGACGGCAGCGAGGAACACGACCATCGCGCCCGCACCGAGTGCGGGCCCCTGACGCAGCGCCCGCGAGCCGTCGCGCAACACGAACGCCAAGCACACGCCCGCCAGGATCTCGGGGGCACGGAACGGTGTGCCCAGGTACACCAGGTTCGGGTCGAGCCGCGGCCCCAGCACCACCGTGAGCACCGACAACCCCACGAACGCCGCCGTCAACCCGGTGATGGCACCGCGCCGGTGTCGGGCGAGTACGGCGAAGCACACGGCGGCGGCCACGTAGAACTGCTCCTCCACCGCCAACGACCAGAAGTGGTCGAACGGCGACGGCTGACCGAACAGGTCGGCGTACTGCCGTCCTTCCGCAATGGCTCGCCAGTTGAACACCTGGCCGAGCGACCACAGCGCATCGGCCCGCACACCGTCGCGCGGGTAGTGCGGCACCACCACGGCGAGCACGCCGACCAGCAGCACCGTCAGCAGCTGCGCCGGCAGCAGGCGGCGCACACGACGCATGAAGAACGCGCCCACGCCGAAGTCGCCCGACGACCGCAGTTCCTCGAGCGCCCGGGTGGTGATGAGATAGCCCGAGAGCGTGAAGAACAGCGACACGCCGAGATAGCCGCCGGAGAACTGCGCGTACCCGAGGTGGAACAGCAGCACCGCCACCACCGCCACGCCGCGCAGCCCGTCGAGCGCCGGGACGCGCCCGGCCACGACGGTCGCGGCGGCTCGGCGATCGGACCTCATCTCCACGTGGGGCGGGTGGGTATCGAACCCACGACCCAGGGCTTATGAGTCCCCTGCTCTGACCACTGAGCTACCGCCCCCGCCGGGAGGCTAACGGCGGGTGGCCACCAGCACGACGAACCGGCTCGGTGGGCGGCGTCGCCGCCACCGCGCCTTCCACGGCCGCATCGCCCACTGCCAGCCGTACCAGGTGCGATGCCGACGCCACCGCAGCCCGAGCGCGTCGGCCAGGTCGGTGAGCATGTCGTCGGTCAGGAACTCGATCGACGGCACCGACTCGCTGCGCGTGCCGTACTGCCGCTCGAACTGTGCGTGTCGCTCGGCCACCATTGCGTCGCCCGCCGCTCGCGTGCGGTACAGCGGGGTCTCGAGCACGACGACACGACCGCCGGGGCGGAGCACTCGCAGCGCCTCGCCGAGCGTGCGGTGATAGTCGGTCGAGTAGTGCAGTGCCGCGTTGAACACGACCACGTCGGCGGTGGCGTCGGCGAAGGGCAGGTCGTCCATCTCGGCCTGGTAGCGCTCGAACGAGTGCAGGAAGTGACGCGCCGCGCCCAGCCCGTCGGACGGGTCGTCGGTGAGGTCGACCGCGTGCAGGTCGTGCCCCCGCTCGCTCAGCCGGTTCGACAGCCAGCCCGTGCCGGCCCCGACGTCGACGATGGTCAAGGCCGGCGGCGCCGCACGCAGCACCCGCGTGCGCACCGTTCGCCAGGTGTTGCGACGGATGGCCCACTGCCATTCGATCGGACCGCCGGGAGTCGGCTCCGGCAGCCGGCGGAAGTATTCGGGGTCGTCGGTGCCGCGCCCCTCGGCCATGCGCACCGCGGTGTACTCGCGGACGAACTGGTCGAAGAACACAACACGGTCGGGCGAAAGGCAACGGTGGATGCCGTCGACGACGGGATACGTGGCACGGAGCTGGATCATCGGCGGCGCAGCTCGAGCACGTAGTGATCGGCGAGCGACACGACGGGCCGCCAGGTCTCGACGGCGCGTTCCACACGGTCGAGCGCGGCCACCGCCGAGGGGACGCGGCGTGCCAGCGGCTCCACGTACGAGGGCGGCACGAACGCGCCCAGCGCCCACGTGCGCTCCACCCGGAACCACGGCGTGAACGCGGCACCGAGCCGACGGGCCGAGGGATAGCGGATGGTGAGACCGCGCCACTCGGTGCTCGCGTGCAACCGCCGGAACGCCGTACGCGGCTGCAGCCTGGCGAGGTACCAGGCCCACTCCCACGGCACGACGGGCCCCATCACGCACAGCACCGCAACGCCATCGCGTCGCACGGCCGGGGCGAGCGCCGTCGCCACCGCCCCCAGGTCGTCCACACAGTTGAGTCCGCCGAAGTTCGACAACACGCCGTCGAACGGGGCCTCGCCGGCCGTGAGTGCGGCGATGTCCTCGACCGCGCAGCGCACCGCCGAGACCCCTCTCGCCCGCGCCGCATCGACCATCCCCTGCGCCGCGTCGGTGGCGACCACCTCGACGCCACGTCGGGCCAGCCACGCAGCGTCGACGCCGGTACCGCAGTTCAGTTCGAGCACCCGCTGACCCGGGCCGAAATGCACGGCCAGCCGACGCCACACCGCCTCGCGCATCGTGCGGCCGATCACCGTGTCGGTGAACGTGTCGTCGTAGTCGGCCGCGAGCGCGTCGAACGGCGACGACGAGGGCTCGGGCAGGCTCAGACCTCCACCTCGTCGGCCGCGGCCAGCAGAGCGACGCGGGCCGCCTCGGCGGCCGACGCCTTCGCGGCCGCGGCATCGGGATCGGTGTCCTTCAACCGGTGCGCATCGACGGCGTTGAACAGCCACGAGTCGGCGAACTGGTAGTAGCGGCGCGAATGACGCCCGCTGATGCGGAAGTCGCGGTCGCTGCCGGTGTCCCAGTTGCTCGAGTAGACGAGCTTCGGCTTCACCTTCTCGTAGAAGCCGGTGTTCTTGATGGGATACGCGACGGTGGTGAAGAAGATGTCGGGGTTGGCCTCCTTCACGTGCTCGACGGTGGCCTCGATGTCGGCGTACTCCTCGCCGTCGTAGCCCCACATCAGGAACATGCCGACCTCGATGCCGTACCGCTGGGCGAGCTTGGTGGCGTGCTGCACTTCCTCCACCTTCACCCCGCGGCGCATCGCGTCGAGGATGCGCTGGCTGCCGCTCTCGCTGCCGATCCAGATGCGGTAGCAGCCGAGATCGGCGAGCGCCTTCGCGACCTCCTCGGTCTTCATCCGGTCGGCGCGGGTGATGGTCTCGAAGGGGATGCGCATGCCGCGACGCTGCATCTCCTCCCGGTACTCGAACAGCCACTTGTGACTGATGGTGAACACGTCGTCGGCGTACCACACCTGTTCGGGCGCGTACGTCTCGACGATGTGCTGCACCTCGTCGACGCAGTCGATCGGGTCGCGACGCCGATGCGAGTAGCCGAACACGGCGTGGCTGCACCAGTCGCACTTGTACGGGCAGCCGCGGGCCGTGATGAGGTTCACCGAGCCCATCCCGTGGTGGGTGCGCCAGGTCTCCACGTACCGCGCCGTGTCGATCGCCTCCCGGTCGGGCCACGGCAGCGAGTCGATGTCCTTCACCTTCTCGCGCTCGTCGTTGCGCACCGAGCGGCCGTCCTCGTCGATGAACACCGTGCCGGCGACCCCGTGCAGCCGATGCTTGCCGCGATCCCGCAACGCCGGGATGAGCTCGGCCATGGTGACCTCGCCCTCCCCGACGACGACCACGTCGGCACCGCGGGACAGGTAGTCCTCCGGGTAGTTGGCGCTCTCCGGGCCACCGAGCACGACGGTCCAGCCGTGACGATGTGCCTCCTCCACGACCCACAGCGCATTCGCTCGGGTCATCAGGTTGGTGTACACCCCCACCACGCCGCCGGGCGTGGCCGCCAGGCGCGCCGCCAGGGCGTCCTTGGTGGAGAACGTGGTGTCGAACACCTCCACCTCGAAGCCCTCCCGCTTGAGGTACGCGCTGAGGTAGAGCAGCCCCAGCGGCGCGTAGGGCTTCATGATCTGCTGCTCCTTCTCGTCCTCGAACAAGAAGTAGCCGTGCGTCAGCAGGATGTCGGGCATCGGGTCGCCAACTCCTCGAGCAGTTCGGCGGCAGCCTCCGGGGAGGTGCCGCGGCGGAGTACATAGGTGGGGCGGTCGAGCAGCGTGTCGACCCACTCGGGCTGCAACTGCTCGCGTTCGACGGGCAGCGATGCATCCCAGAACCGGCGGCGTGCCTCGTCGAGGTCGATGGGTTCGAGCGCCAACTGCGGGTCGGGGTCGAGCATCACCACCGCGTGCACCTCGTGCACGGCGTGACGCTGTGCGGGCGGCGGCACGACCGGCACCTTCCAGCCCTCGGCCGAGGTGTGCGGCACCAGTTCGATGTCGCGCAGCTCGGGGAACCGTTGCGCGGCCTCCTGCGTCATCAGCATCCGCCACGGGTACCCCGCGAACGTGCCGGCCGCGCGCCCGGCAGCGGCGTACACCCAGTCGTCGCTCACCACGTCCATCCCGCGCCGCAGGCAGCTGTACGTGAGCGTGCTCTTGCCCGCACCGGAGGGCCCGCGCAACAGCAGCCCCGTGCCGCCGGCCGCCACGAGGCCGCTGTGCACGGCATGCAGCCGCCCGTTCGCCACGTGCACCGACGTGAACGCGGCCTCGGCCAGCAGCCGTACCGCATCGGGAATGGACGCCAGCGACTCGGCGAGCACCACCTCCGCGTGCTCACCCGGCTGATCGACGATCGCTCGCGAGTTGCCACACCGCACCACCATGCCGCCGTCGTGGAACTCGGCGGTCACCATCGGCCAGCCCGGATCACCCGGCTGATCGGGCACCACGCTGATGTCGAGCGTCATCCTGCCACCGATGGCGAGCGCGTCGGGGTACTGGAGCAGCGTCCCCTCGATCGCCGCCAGCACGGCGGCCGAGTCGGTGGTGACGACCAACGCCGAGCCGAGCGGCGCCGCGTCCCGTTGCAGCGTGCCGGACATCGATCCGACTCTAGATGGTGCCGGCACCGGTGCGCCCCTCCTACCCAGGATGTGGGCACACAACGCCGAACGGCCCGCCACCAGGCGGGCCGTTCACTGTGCTCCGAGAGCAGGGCTCGAACCTGCGA
>SXKB01000307.1 GCA_005778215.1 Actinomycetota bacterium
CGGCCCCGAGCGCGGGCTGCGCAACTTCTTCCACTGCAACACGTTCAGCTTCGGCATCGCGCAGGGTGGCGGCGCCGGCCTGCTGATGGCGCAGTGGATCCTCGAGGGTCGCCCCGGGTTCGACGTGTGGGGCTGGGACCGTCGTCGCTACAAGGAGTACGCCACCACCGAGTACACCATCGCCAAGGCGCTCGAGCTGTACCAGCACGAGTACGCGATGGGTTTCCCGTTCAAGGAGTGGCCCGCCGGCCGCCCCGGCTGGACCTCACCGTTGTACGACACGCTCGCGGCGAAGGGCGCACACTTCGGCGCCCGCGGCGGCTGGGAGCGGCCCACCTGGTTCGATCCCACCGGCACCGTGCCGGTCGACGACTACTCGTTCTTCCGCACCCAGGCGTGGCGCGGCCCCGTGGCCGAGGAGTGCGACGCGGTGCGCAACCGCGTCGGCGTGCTCGACATGCCGGGCTTCACCAAGATCGAGGTGAAGGGTCCGGGTGCCGCGGCGTACCTCGACCACCTGCTGTGCACGAAGCTGCCGCGGCCCGGTCGCATCACGCTGGCCTACGCACTGCTGCCCGACGGCAAGATCCTCAGTGAGTTCACCGTGGCGAAGATCGCCGACGACCACTTCTACCTGGTGGGCGCGGCGGGTGCCGAGTGGCACGACCTCGACGTGCTCGAGGCCGCGCTGCCCACCGACGGCTCGGTGACGCTCACCAACATCAGCAAGGACTACGGCTCGCTGGTGGTCGTGGGCCCGCATGCCCGCGACGTGCTCGCACAGGTCACCACCACCTCGCTCCAGAACGCCGACTTCCCGTGGCTCAGCGTCCGCGACATCGACACCGCGGTGGGCAGCGTGCGTACCCTGCGCGTCGGCTACGTGGGTGAGTTGGGCTGGGAGCTCCACGCGGCGAACGACCAGTTGGTCGCGCTGTACGAGGCCATCTGGAAGGCCGGCGAGCAGTACGGCATCCGCGACTTCGGCATCTACGCCGTCGACAGCCTGCGCCTCGACAAGGGCTACCGCGGCTGGAAGGGCGACATCGAGATCGGCTTCTCGCCGTTCGACGCGTCGCTCGACCGGTTCGTCGATCTCACCAAGGCCGACTTCGTGGGCAAGGACGCGCTGGTGGCAGAGCAGGCATCCGGCTCGGCGTGGCGGTTCGTGTCGATCACCCTCGACGAGCCGGGCGTCGCCGATGCGCCGGCCCTGTCGAGCATCTTCGACGGCGACGAGCGCATCGGTCTGGTCACCTCGGGCGGCTGGAGCTTCACCCTCGGGCAGAGCATCGCGCTCGGCTACGTGCGTCCGGAGTACGAGGCGCCGGGCACGACGCTCACGGTGCTGGTGCACGGCGAACGCTGCGCCGCCACGGTGGGCACCGAACCGCTCTACGACCCCACCAACGCCAAGCTCCGCGCCTGACCCGTCAGGGTTGGGTGGCTCGGATGGCGGCGATCACCTCGCCGTCGCGTACGTCGAGGTCGATCTGCGGCATCAGCTGCCAGTCGGTGCCGTCCACCCGGTAGGGCACGGCCACGGTCGACACGCCTGACGGCCGCACCAACATCGCGAACACGGCATTCCCGGTCTGCCCGTCCGCCTCGAGCACGAAGCTGCCGTCGTGCAGCAGGATGGCCCAGTGGTCGTCGCGCAGCGGCGGCAGCTTGCGGCGGATCAGTTCGAGCGCCTGCTCGGTGTTCAGCAGTTCGAACCCGGTGTCGGGTGTCTGCATCGCCATCCACGGGAGCACGCGCGGGCGCCCGTCGGCCACCGCCGCGGCCTTCAGCGCCACGAACGCGTCGAGCCATTCCTGCCGGCGGGCCACCGGGTCGAGGTCGAGCCCCATCAACCGACCGACGACGCCGTCCTGGATCTGCTGCATCGACGCGATCAGCGCGTCCTTCTCGGCCGCGAGATCGTCGAACCCTGCGTCGTCCTTCCACTGCACTGTCACCCGAACCCCGCTCCTTCGATCCACCGATCATCGGCATCCGACGACCCGAGGATGAGTGCAGGTCAGCGAGTGAGCGCCACGGCCACCGGCACGGCCACCGCGTCGGCCGCCTCCTTGGCGTGGTAGCTGCTGCGGGTGAGCGGGCTGGCCTCCACGTGGCCGATGCCGAGCGACTCCCCCAGCTCGGCCCACCGGGCGAACTCGCCGGGCTCCACCCAGCGGGCGACCGGCAGGTGGTTCGACGTCGGTCGCAGGTACTGGCCGATGGTGACGATGTCGACGCCGATGGATGCGAGGTCGGCCAGCAGGCCATCGACCTCGTCGACGGTCTCCCCCAGCCCGACCATCAGCCCCGACTTGATGGTGAGGCCCGCCGCCTTCGCCCGGGACAGCACCGACAGGCTGCGGGCGTAGCCGGCCGAGGGACGCACGGCACGCTGCAGGCGGGCCACGGTCTCGATGTTGTGGTTGAACACGTCGGGCCGGACGTCGAACAGCAACTGCAGCGAGGAGTCGTCACCCTTCGCATCGCTCACCAGGGTCTCCACCGTGGTGCCCGGCCGCATGTCGCGGATGGCCGCCACGCACGCGGCGACGTGGGCGAATCCCCCGTCGAGCAGGTCGTCGCGGGCCACCATCGTGAGCACGGCGTGGTGCAGGTCGCTGAGGGCCACGGCCGATGCCACCCGGCGCGGCTCGTCGGCGTCGGGCAGGAGCGGCTTCTGCGTGTCGACGAGGCAGAACCCGCACGCGCGCGTGCAGCGCTCGCCGAGCACCATGAACGTGGCCGTGCCCGCAGCCCAGCATTCGCTGAGGTTCGGGCAGCCGGCCTCCTCGCAGACCGTCACCAGCCCGTGGTCGCGCACGGTCTTCTTCATCGCCAGCACGTCGGTGCCCAACTGCACCTTCGGCCGCAGCCACTCGGGTTTGCGCGCCGAGACGGCCAGCCCCTCGGCCACGCCGGCGGCCTCGAGCCGCACGAGTGCGCGACCCATTGCGCCCGGGCCCTCGCCGCGGGAGAACGGCGCGAGGTCGGTGGGCGTGTGCTTCCACGCCACGTCCTGACGTTCGACGGTGCCGTCGCCCCACATCTCGGCGGCGCGGCGGGCGACGATCTCGGCCACCTGCTGCACCGTGACCTGCACGCCCTCCTCGGCCAGTGACGTGACCGGCTTGTGGGCGATGCCGCACGGCACGATGTAGTCGCGCAGGTACCGCATGTCGGTGGACACGTTGAGTGCGAACCCGTGCATGGTGCGGTTGTTCGCGAGGCGCACACCGATGGCGCAGATCTTGCGCGGGTCGGGTCCGCTGACCCCCACCCACACACCGGGGTACTCGTCGAGGCAGCCGACGTCGGCGACGCCGAGCTCCTGCAGGGTGCCGACCACCAGGCGCTGGATCGCACAGACGTGATCGCTCGCGCCGAGCGAGTTGGGCACCGACACGATGGGATAGCCGACCAGCTGACCGGGTCCGTGGTAGGTGACGTCGCCACCGCGCTTCACCGCCACCAACTCGGCGCCCACCGCCACCGGATCGACGAGCACGTTGGTGGCGAGATCGGCCCGCGGACCATGGGTGAACACGTGGGGATGCTCGAGCAGCAGCAGGTGCTGCTCGCTGCCGTGCTGGAACAGCGACGTCTGGAGCGCGAGCGCCTCCCGGTACGGCACGCGCCCGAGCCAACGGACGCGCAGCGGACGGGCGGCGACCACGACTAGAGCTCCTGGCCCCAGTCGCGCGTCTCGAGGATCTCCTTCACCCGGGCGAGGAAGTTCGCCGCGTACGCGCCGTCGAAACCACGGTGGTCCCAGGTCATCGCGAGGTGACCCACGGGGTGCACCACGATGGCCTCGGTGCCGTCGGGCAGCACCGCCACCACCGGCTTGCGCACGATGGCGTCGGTGGAGAGGATGGCCACCTGCGGCTGGTTGATGATGGCCATCGTGAGCACGCTGCCGGACGAGCCGTTGTTGGTGATGGTGAACGTGCCGCCGCTGATCTCGTCGGGGCTGAGCTTGCGGTTGCGGGCACGGTTCGCGAGATCGGAGATCTCACGGGCGATGGCGCGCAGGCGCTTGGTCTCGGCCGAGCGCACGACCGGCACCAGCAGACCCTGGTAGTCGAGGTCGACGGCGATGCCGATGTCGATGTAGTTGTGCACCACGAGCTCGTCCTCACCGACGCTGGCGTTGAGGTGCGGGAACTCGCCCAGCGCGTCGACCACGGCGCGGGTGATGAACGGCAGATAGGTGAGGCTGAAGCCCTCGGTGGACTTCCACTCGCCCTTCACCTTGCCGCGGGTGGCGTCGACGTTCGCGTAGTCGACCTCGACCACGCTGAACGCGTGCGGGCTGACCGACTTGCTCATCACCATGTGGCTGCCGGTGAGCTTGCGGATCTTGCTGAGCGGCACCACCGTGTCGCGCTCGCCCGAGTGCACCACCGGTGCGGCGGCGGGCGGGGTGGCCACCGGCGCGGGGGCCGGTGCCGTGGCAGGTGCCGGCGCTGCGACGGCGGGTGCCGGGGCCGGCGCAGGAGCGGGCGCGATGGGGGCGGCCGTCGGTGCCGGAGCGGCGGCGGCCATGCGATCGATGTGGTCGAGCACGTCGTCGCGCGTGATGCGGCCGC
>SXKB01000308.1 GCA_005778215.1 Actinomycetota bacterium
CGGAGTGCCGTCGGTGGCCAGCAGGGTGAGCAGCCCGTAGTCGGTGTGCTCGCCCACGCCCCAGGTGGCGGTGTCGCCCCGGGGATGCGGCGGGTAGCGGAAGATGCGGAACAGGGGAGTGGGCTGCGCGGTGAGGCCGGTCACGAAGAAGTCGGCGGGTCGGCCGAGTCCGACGGCCATCTGCGCGAGCAGCGACTGCGCGAGCGCCTCCATGCCCGCCATCCACTTGGTGACCAACGGCTGCAACGTCGCCGGATGCTCTGGCCAGATGTTGCGACCGTGCATCGGGCGCGGGTCGGGCGGCAACTCGGCGCCGAAGTAGTCGCCCTCTTTGCGATCGGGGACGCCCGACGTGAGCTCACCTTCGAGCGGGAACCACCCTCGCCAGGCACTGCCACCCACGGCCATGCTGACCCTTGCCTTCACGTCCGTGGGGAGCGCGAAGAACTCGGCCGCCGTGGCGATGAGGTCGTCCCGCAAGGGTCGCAGCTCGGCCGGTAGTGGCACGGCGAAGAATCCCACGTCGCGGCAGGCGCGGTCGATCTGCTCGGCGGCGTCGGCGTCGGTGGGGTGCACGATCGGCAGGAGCTTCATCCGTGCCCAGCGTAGGTGGCAGACTCGGGCACTGTGACAGCGACGGAACTCATCGTGGTCGCGGTCGCGATCTTCTGCGCCGCGTTCGTGCAGGTGCTGTCGGGCTTCGGGTTCGCGTTGCTGTCGATGCCCATCATGACCATCGCGCTGCCCGTGAAGGAAGCGGTCGTGGTGAGCACACTGCTCGGCATGATCAGCACCACGTGGCAGGCCGTGAAGCTGAAGGAGGACACGAACCGCCCCATCGCCAAGCGGATGACACTGGCCGCCTTCGCGGGTATGCCGTTGGGTTTGTTCATCCTCAACGTGGTCAGCGACACGGCGCTGCGCCTCACCCTCGGCATCGCGGTCATCATCGCCACCATCCTGCTCATCGCGCGCATCAACCTCACCGCAGCGAGCAACCACTTCGACTACGGCGTCGGGTTCGTGTCGGGCGTGCTGAACACCTCGCTGTCCACGAACGGGCCGCCGCTCGTGTTCGGCCTGCAGGCGCGGCATCTGCCGCCCGCACCGTTCCGGGCCACCATCTCCACGGTGTTCGCGTTCAGCAACGTGGTGGGCATCACGCTGTTCGCGCTGAACGGCAAGATCACCGCCGACGGATTGAAGGCCTCGGCCATCGCGTTCCCCGCGTGGCTGGTGGGGCAGGCGCTGGCGTGGCCGGTGCGCAAGCACGTGGCCGGCGAACGATTCCGCGTCATGGTCCTGACGCTGCTGTTCCTCGCGGGCACCAGCACCATCGTGTTCGCCCTGCTCTGACAAGCTGTGGCGATGACCGTCCGTACGCCGCGCAACGCCGTCGTCGTGTTGCTCGACTCGCTGAACCGGCACATGCTCGGCAGTTACGGCGGTGCCGAGTTCGCCACTCCGCACCTCGACCGCTTCGCCGCCGAGCGCGCCACCCGGTTCACCCGGCACGTGACGGGCTCACTGCCGTGCATGCCCGCCCGGCACGACATCCTCTGCGGTGCGCTCGACTTCCTGTGGCGGCCGTGGGGCTCGATCGAGCTGTGGGAGCGGCCCATCACCGCCGACCTGCGCGACGCCGGGGTGACCACGATGCTGGTCACCGATCACCCGCACCTGTTCGAGACCGGTGGCGAGAACTATCACACCGACTTCGGCGGATGGGACTACGTGCGCGGCCACGAGGGCGACCCGTGGCGCACGTGGCTCGACCCGAGCTGGATCGGTGTGCCGGCGCCGCCCGCCGCCACCGGTGACTGGTTCCTGCGCCGCCGGTGGGGCGATCTCGCACCGCACCTCGACCGGGCGTACGACCGCACGCGCACCTTCTTCCGCGCCGAGACCGACTACCCGGGGCCGCGCACCATGCAGGCCGCGACCGACTGGGTTGCGGGGGCGGCTCGCCATCACACCGACCGACCGTGGCTGCTGTTCGTCGACGAGTTCGACCCGCACGAGCCGTTCGACACCCCCGAGCCGTGGCAGGGCATGTACGAGGACGAGCCATGGGACGGCGAGCGGCTGATCTGGCCCCCGTACGTCGTCGGTGGCCGGTCCGGTGGCCACCTCAGCGAGGCCGAGGCCCGGCACATCCGCGGCAACTACGGGTCGAAGCTGTCGATGATCGACGAGTGGTTCGGCCGATTACTGGCCACGCTCGACCAACAGGGACTGTGGGACGACACGGCGGTCATCGTGTGCACCGACCATGGGCACTACCTCGGTGAGGAACGAACGGGCGACGACCTGTGGGGCAAGCCGATGGTGCCGCAGTTCGAGCCGCTCGGCCACATCCCCCTGCTCATCCACTGGCCCGGAGTACCGGGTGGCGGGGTGTGCGACGCACTCACCACGTCGGTCGACCTGCATGCCACTCTCGCGCAGCTGTACGGCGTCACGCCCCAGCACCGCACCCATGGCCGCTCACTGGTGCCGCTGCTGCAGGGGGAGGCCACCTCGGTGCGGGAGTGGGCGATCGGTGGTGTGTTCGGCAACTGGGTGCAGGTCACCGACGGCCGCTGGAAGTACGCCCGTGCGCCCGAAGGCGACAACTTCCCGCTGAGCATGTGGAGCAACCGGTGGAGCACGATGCCGGTGCACGTGAAGGGCATCACCGAACTGCCGCCACCCGACGAGCGCGCGTACCTCGATCGCATGCCGGGCAGCACCGTGCCGGTGATCCGCCAACCGTTCCAGCCGGGCGACGCGCTGCCGTTCTGGGTGAGCGGCGGTGCCAATGTCGGCAAGCACCACCTGTACGACCTCGACATCGACCCCGACGAGCGTGAGAATCGTGTCGGGGAAGCGGCCGAGCGACGCCTGCAGGAGTTGTTGCGGGCAGCGCTCGACGAACTCGACGCTCCGGGTGAGCAGCTCGCGCGGCTCGGGCTCTAGTCGCGCCCGAACATCGTGAGCCACTGGTCCTTCGTCTTCGGACGGAACACGTAGTTGGTCTCACGGATCGCATCGATGGTGGCGCTGGACGGCACCGAGTAGCGGTGGCCGGGGTACACCACGGTGCCGTCGGGCATCGCTGCGAGTGTCTGCAGGCTGTCGTACATCGCGGCCGGGTCGCTGCCGGGGAAGTCGGTGCGGCCGCAGCCGTCGAGGAACAGCGTGTCGCCGCTGACCAGCCGGCCGTCGACGTGGAAGCACTGGCTGCCGGGCGTGTGGCCGGGCGTGTGCACCAGGGTGATGCGGATGTCGCCCACTTCCACCACGTCGCCACCGTCGTGCTCGACCAGGTGGTCGGCGGTGAGGCCGCTGGTGCGCATCACCCACGGCGTCTCGTCGCGCTGCACGTGCACCGGGCAACTGCACCGCTCCAGCAGCGTCGCCACTCCTTCGACCTGGTGGCCCATCATGTTGCCGCCGATGTGGTCGGCGTGGAAGTGGGTGGCCAGCACGCCGACCACCTTCATCCCGTCGGCCTCCACCGTGTCGAGCAGTTCGTTCACGGCGTAGGCCGGATCGATGAGGACGCACTCACCCTTCGCACGATCACCGATGGCGTACACGAAGTTCACCATCTGCTGCGCGATCGGGTTGTCGGTGGCGAAGTCGCGGCCCGAGAGCAGTTGGCGGAAGTAGAAGCGGTCGTCGGCCATGGGGACAGGCTAGGCGTCACGCAGCAACGGCATCACGAGCGAAGCGAACCGTCGGCACTCGTCGAGGTGCGGGTAGCCCGACAGGATGAACGTGTCGATGCCCAGCGATCGGTACTGGCGGATCTTGTCGGCCACCTGCCGCGGATCGCCCACGATGGCGGCGCCGCAGCCGCTGCGGGCACGTCCGATGCCCGTCCACAGGTGCGGCTCGGCGTAGCCGTCGGCATCGGCGCCGTCGCGCAGCATCGACTGGGCCCGCACGCCGACCGACGTGCTGTCGAGCGACTGGGCGCGGATGGCCTCGCCCACCTCCGGGTCGAGCGCAGCCACCAGGTGCTCGGCGGCGGCTCGTGCCTCGGACTCGGTCTCGCGCACGACCACGTGGACCCTGTAGCCGAAGCGCAGCGTGCGCCCCTGGGTGGCAGCGCGGGTGCGCATGTCGATCACCACGTCGCGCACGCGGTCGAGTGTGTCGGGCCACATCAGGTACACGTCGGCCGCCCGTGCAGCGACGGCGCGGGCGTCGTCGGAGAGCCCGCCGAAGTACAGCGGAGGGCACACGCCGCGCACGGTGCGCACCCGAGGCGGCTCGACGTCCCACGTGCGCCCGTCGAGCAGCGCACGCAGGCCGAGCATGTGATCGAGCGTGCGCTGGTAGCGGGGGCCCGACGCGAGCCGCTCGCCGGGCAGTTCGCTGGAGATGATGTTCACCACCATGCGACCGCCGAGCAGCTGGTCGAGCGTCGCGAGCTGTCGGGCCAGCTGCGGCAGCCACAGTTCACCCATCCGCACCGCGACGATGGGGGTGATGTGGCGGGTGGTGCGCGCGATGGCTGCGGTGAAGGCCACGGTGTCGATACCCAACGCGTACCCCGACGGCATGAGGATGCTGTCGAACCCCGCTCGGTCGGCTTCGTGGACGATGGCGGCACAGTGCTCGTAGCTGCTCAGCAGCGCAGGGTCGCGTACGCCGAGCTGCTCGTAGTCGTCGTCGCAGAGTGCCGAGAACCAGGCGAGTTCGATCGGCGCGCTCACGGCAATGGCCGGCCTTCGGATGCCTGCAGGATCGCGTAGACGTCGGCCCGGGTGAGGGGTACGTCGACCGCCGCCACCGCAGCAGCAAGGCGGTCGAGTCGTTGGGTGCCCATGATGGCAACCGGCGCGCTCGGATGTGCGAGCACGAACGCGATGGCGACCGC
Organism: Actinomycetota bacterium; assembly: GCA_005778215.1. Taxonomy (GTDB): domain Bacteria; phylum Actinomycetota; class Acidimicrobiia; order Acidimicrobiales; family Ilumatobacteraceae; genus UBA668. The sequence goes on from SXKB01000308.1 coordinate 4,871, forward strand.
GATGCGGTCCACCCCGTTGGCCGCAGCGATGCGGTCGAGCGTTGCCAACAGTGCCGGATCCACGCCGTCGCCCGACGCGAGCCGACCACCGGCGAGCGGGCTCCATGCCAGCACGGCAAGCCCGAGCGCCATGGCCTGGTCGAGGGTGCCGTCGCGCATCGCGGCCAACTGCACCACCGAGTACTCGGGTTGCACCGACACGAGCGGAGTGTCGAGGTGTGCCTGCAGTGCGGCCACCTGAGCGGGCGTGTGGTTCGACACCCCGATCGCGCCAGTGAGGCCGCGCTGCACGAGCGCCTCGAGCGCCTCGGCGAGGTCGGCGGGATGCACGAACAGGTCGGGGCGATGCACCTGGTACAGATCCACGTGATCGGTGCGCAGGCGGCGCAACGATGCCTCGCATGCTGCGGTGATGCCACCCGGGCTGCTGTCGTACGGCACGCCGGGCACGATGCCGCCCTTCGTGGCCAGCACCATCCGGTCGCGGAGCGAAGGATGGTGCAGCAGCACCTGGCCGAGTCGTTCCTCGCACGCTCCGAAGCCGGCGCCACCCCAGTCGAGGCCGTACACGTCGGCCGTGTCGACGAGTGTGCACCCGAGGTCGAGTGCGCCGCGCACCAGGCGCTCGGCGTCGGCAGTGGACTCGGTGGTGAGACGCCAGCAGCCGAAGCCGATGGGTCCCACCTCGCGATCGCCGATGCGGCGTGGTTCGCGTCGGACCAGGTTGACCGCCGTGGACGTCATCCGCCGTACGATAACCACCCGTGACAGGGCCTCTCCGCTATGGCGTCATCGGCACCGGGATGATGGGCGTCGAACACATCACCAACCTGTTGCATCTCGACGGCGCGGTGGTCACCGCCATCAGCGATCCGCACCCCGACAGTCGCGACTGGGCGCAACTCGCCGTCGGACTCGACACGCCATTGCAGCGCTTCGAGTCGCACCACGAGCTGCTCGCCTCGGGGGCGTGTGACGCCGTGGTGATCGCGTCGCCCAACCACACCCACCACCAGGTGCTGCTCGACGTGCTCGCCACGCCGCACCACGTGATGGTGGAGAAGCCGCTCTGCACCACCGTGGCGCACTGCCTCGACGTGATCGCCGCCGCCGAGGCCACCGCGGCCGACTGGCCCGATCGGGTGGTGTGGATGGGGCTCGAGTATCGCTACATGCCGCCCACCACCGCCGTGCTGCACGAGGTGCGCAGCGGCGCGCTGGGCGAGGTGCGCATGGTGGCCATCCGCGAGCACCGCTTCCCGTTCCTGCCGAAGGTGGGCAACTGGAACCGGTTCACCCGCAACACCGGTGGCACGCTCGTCGAGAAGTGCTGCCACTTCTTCGACCTGATGAACCAGGTGGTCGACCGGGCGCCGCAGCGCGTGATGGCCAGCGGCGCACAGGACGTGAACCACCTCGACGAGTCGTACGACGGCGAAGTACCCGACATCCTCGACAACGCCTACGTGATCGTGGAGTACGACGGCGGCGCACGCGCAATGCTCGACCTGTGCATGTTCGCCGAGGCCTCGCGCAACGAGCAGGAGATCTCGGTCGTCGGTCATCTCGGCAAGGTGGAGGCGCTGGTCACCGAAGGGGTGGTGCGCGTCGGGCATCGGGCCGACGGCATCGGGGTGGTCGCCGAGCGCCCCGCGCACGACCCGAGCATCCGCCACCAGGGTATGCACCACGGCGCGTCGTATCTCGAGCACGTCGGCTTCCGCGATGCCATCCTGCTCGGTACGCCACCGGCCGTCACCCTGCACGATGGGCTGATGTCGGTGGCCGTCGGCGAGGCCGCACACCGATCCATCGAGCTGGGTCGCCCCGTGGCGATGCAGGAGGTCCTTCCGTCATGAGTCAGCCGCTGCAGTCCCTGGTGGCAGGCGAGCGCCTGCTGGTCGGTGGTGACAGGGTGGTCGTCGTCAGCGAGGCACTCGCGACAGCGTTCGCGCCCGGTGACCGCCTCGTGGTCGTGCACGACACCGGTGACGTGCTGCACATCCCGGCAGCAGAACACGAGCTCGTCGGCGCCGCCGTGGCCCGAGCGGGCGCAGCCTTCGAGCAACTGGCCGCGGTCGACGACGAGCAGATCTCCGCGTTCTTCCACGGCTTCGCCGCACTGCTCGACGACGACGAGGTGTTCGCGCCCATCGCCGCGGCCAACGCCGCCGACGTGGTGTCCGCCCGCGACCGGGGGAGGGCCACCGGTCGGCTGGTGCTCTCCGCCGGTATGCGTGCCGACATGATCGCCGGTCTGCGCTCGTGGCGCGACAACCCCACGCGTCGCCGTCAACTGCTGGGCACGGTGGAGCACGATGGCTGGCGGGTGGAGCAGTGGCGCGACCCGCTCGGCGTGGTGGGCTTCGTGTTCGAGGGGCGCCCCAACGTGTTCGCCGACGCCACCGGTGTGCTGCGCACCGGCAACACCGTGGTGTTCCGCATCGGCAGCGATGCGCTCGGCACGGCCCGCGCCATCATGACCGCCGCCGTGCAGCCTGCGCTGCGGTCGGCGGGCCTGCCCGAGGGGGCGGTGCAGTTGGTCGACAGTGCGGCGCACGCCGCGGGCTGGGCGCTGTTCGCCGACACGCACGTGTCGCTCGCCGTTGCCCGCGGGTCGGGTGCAGCGGTGGCCCAGCTCGGTGCCGTGGCCCGTCAGCACGGCGTGCCCGTCAGCCTGCACGGCACGGGTGGCGCGTGGATGGTGGCGGCCGACAGCGCCCCCGCCGAGGTGTTCGCCGCGGCCGTGCGTCACTCGCTCGATCGGAAGGTGTGCAACACCTTGAACGTGTGCTGCATCGTGCGGTCACGCGCGGAGGAGTTGCTCACGGTGTTCCGTGCCGCAGCGCACGAGGCAGCTGCCGCGCGCGATGTGCTCCCCGTCATCCACGAGTTGCAGCCCGACGACCCGCGACTCGCCGAGGAGTGGGAGTGGGATGCCGTGCCCGAGGTCGCAGTGCTGGTGGTCGACGACGTGGCGCACGCCGTGGCGCAGTGCAACCGCTTCAGCCCGCACTTCGTCGCGTCACTCATCAGCGACGATGCCGACGAGCACGAGGCCTTCTACCGGGCCGTGGACGCCCCCTTCGTCGGCAACGGTTTCACCCGTTGGGTCGACGGCCAGTTCGCGCTGGTGCAGCCGGAGCTGGGCCTGTCGAACTGGCAGTCCGGCCGTCTGTTCGGCCGCGGTGGGGTGCTGTCGGGTGACTCGGTGCACACCGTGCGCCTCCGCGCCACGGTCACCGACCCGCACCTGCATCGCTAGGGGATCAGGTCCACCAACCGGTGACGTCGATCACCAGGTGGGTGGCGACCGTCGAACGGATGCACATCGCCCCGCCGGTCGAGAGCTGCACCTGCACACCGTTCGCCACGGTACGGCTGGTGCGGTAGTTCACGGTCTGGATGTCGGGCTGCGCACTGCAGTCCCACAGGGTGAGCGAACCGGTACCGGTGGGCGTGACCGCGGCGACGTTGACCGACATCACGCTGGCGTTGGCGGGAATGCCGCGCTGCCCGGCGAGCTGCAGCACCTTGGTGGTGTTGGCCGGCAGCACGCCGCCCGAGGTGCCCATGTTCATCTGCGTGCGATAGAGGTCGCGAGTGTCGATCACTCGGGTGGGGGTGCTCGGCACCATGGTGTGCGGCCCGCTCGGCGTGAAGTAGCCGAGCACGTCCACCTTCACGTCCATCGCCTTGAGCGTGTAGACGCAGAGCATGCCGCTGGCCGACAGCGGGACGATGGCGAAGTTCTGCTTGGTCGTGCCGACGGTGGGGTTCACGTTCGACACGGTGGGCACCGCACCCCCGCAGGGATACGCCGTGATGTGCGCGGCAGCACTGGGGTTGATGCCCGTGATGTTCACGGCCACCGCCGCGGCGCCGGTCGGCACACCGATGCCGGCCGCGGGCACGTTCACCGAGAGGGTCTGGCCGTTGACGGTGCGTCCCGTGCTGCGCAGGCGCGTGGTGGTGTCGAGCAGTGGGGCGGCATCGAGCCCCTCGAACCGGAGGGTCGAGCTGGGGCGGAAGTAGCCGGTGACGTCGATCACCACGTGCACGGTCTGCGGGGAGAAGAGGCACAACTCGCCGCCGCTGCTGAGGGGGAAGAGGCCGGCATTCGGCACCGTCTCACCGGCGTAGTAGTTCAGCGTCGAGGCCGTGGGCCGCGTGGCGGTGCAGTTGTAGACGGTGAGGTGGCCCGCACCGGGCGCCCCGACCTCGGTGAAGTTGGCGCTCAGCGCGGTGGCATCGACCGGGATACCGGCCACACCGGCGACCTTGATCTTCTTGGGCGTGTTGGCCAACAGCTGGGTGATGCGGTACTTGGTGCGACTGTCGGCCAGGCGGAACGGCGTCATCGCCGTGTAGGCCGAGGCGCCCGACACCGGGGTGACCGTGGGGATCGGCATGATGCCGGTGGCGGCGGCCGAGTCGACCGTGAACGACCACTGCACCGTGCGGGTGTTGGTGACGATGCGCACCGTGTACACGCCGTTGACCAGTGCAGTGCGGGGGAGCACCGTGACGGCGTTGTCGCCGCCGAGGATCGCCTTCGCGGTCGGATCGCTGGTGTTGCCGGCGTGCAGGGCGCAGGTCGGCAGCGCACCGGTCGGACCGGTGATGGTGGCCGAGGTGACCGACGTGAACGTCTCGGGCATCATCGCGATCACCGGCAGCCCGGCCGCGCCGGTCCAGCCGCAGAGGCTGACCGGGTTCGGGGACTCGGCGATGAACTTCGTGAGCGAGGTGGTGGTGCCGTTCCCCGGGAACAGGATCGGGGTGGCGGGCCGCGTCAACGAGTAGTTCAACCCGGTGAGCACGTTCAGCGTGGCCGCCGACTTCCAGGGCTGGTAGGCGTTCGTCGGTGTGGTGCACTTGCCGTAGCCGACCGACTGGAGGTTGTAGCGCAGGATGCCGATCGCGTGGAACGGTCCGGTCATCCAGAGATCGATGTGGTTGCGGTCGGTGGCGTCGTAGCCCGAGCTCACGGCCACGTTGCCGTTGTTGCCCGCCGTGTCGCCGTTGGTGGTGTAGCCCCGCAGGCCAGGGGTCTCGTCGTGGGTGATGCCGTTCCAGAGCATGTAGCACGAGTGGTTGTAGGCGCCGGGCGACAGCGAGGTGTTCTCGACCACGGCCCCGAGGCCGGCCATCGCGCGGTAGTAGTTCACCACCGACAGCCACGGTGCGTTCGGCATGATGAACGGCGGCACCGGTTCGGCGGCGTGCACCGTGATCGGCTGGGACGCGACCGTGAGCACCGCCATCAGGAGTGCTGCGATGGTCGTCCGGAGCCTGGTCATCAACTTGGTCATCGGCCCGTGACGGGCGGATCTGAAGCGCTACGTGAACGGTTTGACGTGCTCTTGACGGGAATCGGACGATCGGCTCAGTGCCCGGTGAGTCGTCCGAGGAGCGCGTTGCGCCAGCGTGCGGACGTGCCGGTCCGCTCCTCGTGGCGGTCGGCGCTCAGCGGCAACTGCGCCATGGCGTTGATGCCGATCCAACGGAGAGGTTCGGGCTCCCACTTGCGGGCGCGGTGGCCCACCCACGGCATCGAGGTGAGGTCGGATGCCTGGTCGGTGATCAGGTCGGCCAGGGTGCGACCCGACAGGTTCGTGGTGCCCACCCCGTCGCCCACGTAGGCGCCGGCGGTGGCGAGGCCCGTGGCTCGGTCGTAGTTCGCGGCACACCACCAGTCGCGAGCGGCGGCCACGGCGCCACCCCAGCGGTGGGTGATGGCCGCGTCGCCGAGCGCCGGGAAGAGCTCCCGCAACGTGTCGTGCAGGCTCTGGTGCACCTTCGCATGCCGGTCGAACGACGGATCGATGCGACTGCCGTAGTGGTAGGGAACCCCACGCCCACCGAAGGCGAACCGACCGTCGGCGGTGCGCTGGCCGTAGATGATCATCCGGCGCCCGTCGTTGAACGTGGGCCGGTCGTGCAGGCCGACCTCGCGCCAGAACGAATCGCTGAGCGGCTCGGTGGCCAGCATCAGCGAGTACACCGGGACGACGGTACGGGCCTCGCCCTTCAGTGACGGGGTGAACGCCTCGGTGGCACGCACCACCACGTCGGCGCGGACCGTGCCGTGAGAGGTGCGCACGGTGCGCGGCGTGATCTCGGTGGCCGCCGTGTGCTCGTGGATCACCGCACCCTTGCGTTCGATCACGCGGGCGAGGCCGCGGGCGAGCCGAGCAGGGTGGATGGCGGCGCAGTGCGGGGTGAACGTGCCGCCGACCACCTTCGTGGCGTTGCAGTGATCCCGTGCCTCCGACGCTTCCAGCAGGCGGTAGTCGTCGGCCTCGAAACCGTAGGAGCGGAGGTGATCGATCTCGGCGACGGCGCGCTCCATCTGCACCTGGTTGCGGGCCAACATCACGTAGCCACCCAACTGGAAGTCGCACTCGATGCCCTCGACCTCCACCACTCGGGCGATCTCGGTGACGGTGTCGTGCATCTCGCGCTGCAGGCGAACTGCAGCGTCGCGCGACGACACCGAGGCCACCTGGTCGAGCCCCATGGGGAGCAGCGCGCTGCACCAACCGCCGTTGCGGCCGCTTGCACCGAAGCCCACGACGTTCGCCTCCAGCAGCACGATGCGCAACGACGGGTCGCGCTCGAGCAGGTAGTACGCCGTCCACATGCCGGTGTAGCCGGCACCGACGATGGCGACGTCGACCTGTGTGTCACCTGCGAGTGCCGGCCGACCGGGACCCCACTCGTCGGCGCTCATCGTCGCGTGCCACATGGAGAGGTTCGACAGCTCGTGCATCGCCCCACACTATGGGAACGGGGTGTCAGCCGAGGAGGGCGTTGTCGATCAGTCGCACGTCGCCGAACCACACGGCGGTGACGGCCACCGAGCGTTCGTCGACCACGGTGACCGGCTGCAACGTGTCGCCGTCGACCAGTTCGAGGTGTTCGAACCGTGCGAGCGGTTCGGCGTCGACCACGGCGCGCCCCACGGCCACCACGGCTTCGGCGTCCCGTACGCCGGCGGCGACGGCATCACGCACTGCTCGCAGCGACGCCGGTACGCACACCGCTGCGGCCCGCTGCTCGGGCGACAGGCGGCGGTTGCGGCTCGACATCGCCAGACCGTCGGGTTCGCGCACCGTGGGCATGCCCACGATGTCGATGCCCATGTCGAGGTCGGCGGCCATGCGGCGGATGACCGCGAGCTGTTGGAAGTCCTTCTGGCCGAACACCGCCACGTGTGGCCGCGCCGCGTTGAACAGCTTCGTCACCACCGTCGTGACGCCGCGGAAATGGCCGGGCCGCTGCGCACCCTCCAGCACGTCGGCCAGGCTCCCGGGTTCCACGTGCGTCTGGAAGCCGTCGGGGTACATGGTGGCCGCCACCGGCGCGTACACCGCGTCGACGCCGTGCGCGCGACAGATCTCGAGGTCGTCGTCGATGGGACGCGGGTAGTTCGCGAAGTCGTCGGGCCGGTTGAACTGCAACGGGTTGACGAAGATGGTGACGATCACCACGTCGGCGTGGCGGCGCGCGTCGGCGACCAGCGCCATGTGGCCGTCGTGCAACGCGCCCATGGTGGGCACCAGGCCGACGCGGCGACCGGCGACGCGGTGACGATCGCTCCAGGTCGACAGGTCGGCCGGGGTGGTGCACACCTCCACGGCGGGCCTCAGTGGAAGGAGTGCTGGTCGTCCGGCCAGGAGCCGTCGCGGACTTCCTGGATGAACGCCTCGGTGGCGCGGATGGCGCCGTTGCGCAGGTCGGCGTAGTGCTTCGTGAACTTCAACGGCATGTCGCTGAGGCCGAGCACGTCGTGCAGCACGAGCACCTGACCGTCGCAGTCGGGACCGGCGCCGATGCCGATGGTGGGGATGGACAGCTTCTGGGTGATCTCCTGCGCCAGGTCGCGCGGGACACCTTCCACCACCACCGCGCACGCGCCGGCCTGCTCGACCGCGTGTGCATCCTCGAGCAGCCGCTCGCGGCCACCGGCCTCGAACCCGCTCTTCTTGCCCTGCACCTTGTGGCCGCCCATGCGGTGGTAGCTCTGCGGGGTGAGACCGATGTGGCCCACCACGGGGATGTCGACGCGGGTGATGGTCTGGATGGTCTCGGCCATCACCACGCCGCCCTCCAGCTTCACGCACTCCGCGCCTTCCTTCATCAGGCGGATGCTGCTCTCGACCGCCTGCTGTGGGCTCACCTGGTAGCTGCCGAACGGCAGGTCACCCACGATGAGCGCCTTGGGTTGGGCCCGGGCCACGAGACGTACGTGGTACGCCATCTCGTCGAGCTCGACCGGAATGGTGTTGGCCTCGCCCTGCACCACCATGCCCACGCTGTCGCCGACCAGGATCATGTCGACCCCGGCGAGGTCGACGAGACGGGCGAACGTCGCGTCGTACGCGGTGATCATGGTGATGCGCTCCTCGAGCGCCTTCATCCGCGACAGGTCGGGAACGGTGACCTTCTGGCGATCCACGTCCGCAACCTAGCCAGTCATCGGCCCGGAAGGAAACCGCGCGGGTATGCCGACGGACACAGGTCCCGGTACGCAGGGTCGCTGCCGGTGGCCACGGCGTGCAGCACGGCGTCGGTGCAGGCGGCGGCGAAACACCGAGCACCGGCCTCGAGCACGGCGTTGAGCCACTTCACCCGCTCGGTCGACGACGGTGCGTCGCGGCCGGTGGACACACCGAACACGGTGTCCCCGTCGAGCAGCGAGTGCACCGGTCGCACGGCTCGGGCCAGCCCGTCGTGTGCCACGGCGGCGAACTTGCCGCACTCGGCCTTGCGGAGGATGGCGGTGGTGGCCACCACGCCGATGGTGGTGTTCAGCGGCGGCACGGCGGCGTCGAGGTGTGTTCGGAGTGCGGCGCGTTCGGTGGCGGTCGGTCGCCGCAGCGGCACGCTGCCCGGTTCCCAGGGCAGCCCGGTGTCGCGGTCGATCACGGAACCGGCGGCGTTCACCACGGCGATGGCGGACACCACCACGCCGTCGTGCACCACGGTGGATGCGGTGCCCACGCCGCCCTGCAGGCCGTGGGTGCGGGCGCCCGTGCCGGCACCCACCGAACCGACGGGGGATCGCGTGCCGCGTGCCGCCCGCGCCGCTCGGTGGCCGAACGACTCGTCGGGCCGGTTGCCGAAGCCGCCGCCCCGACCGAGGTCGAAGATCACCGCGGCCGGCACCAACGGCACCACCTCGTGCGTGCCGGGGCCGACCGAGAAGCCGATGCCGCGTTCCTCCAGGAACCGCATCACGCCTCCTGCGGCGGCGAGGCCGTAGGCGCTGCCGCCCGTGAGGCACACCGCGTGCGCCGTGGCGATGGTGGCGGAGGGGTGCAACAGGTCGGTTTCGCGCGTGCCGGGGCCACCGCCGCGCACGTCGACGCCGACGGTGGCGCCGTCGGGCAGCAGCACCACGGTGGTGCCGGTGCGCCAGCCACGGCCGACGCGTTGCGTGTGGCCGACCCGCAGCCCCGGGACGTCGGTCAGACAGCCCGGTTCGACACGAGCTGCGCTCACAACCCCATGGAGTTCGGCAGGCGGGTCGCGATCTCGCTGCCGTCGTGCGGCACGTCCTCGTCGCGCACGCCGAGGGTGCGCCACACGCCGAGGCCGACGATGTAGAGCGGGCACGCGATGAGCAGATAGTCGGCCAACCGGTTGTGGCTCGGCAGGTCGAAGGCCATCGCGATCACCGTGACCAGCCACACCACGGTGACCGTGACGGTGAGCGGGCGGAACCGCTTCACCTGCATCGGGTGCACGAACTTCCAGTTGGTGAGCTGCGTCAGCGACAGCAGCACGCACACGACACCAGTGACCCACGGGGCAGCGTCGAGCAGGAACAGCGTGGGCACGATCATGTTCCACTCGCACGGGAAGCCGTTGAACCAGTGGTCGTGCGTCATCTGATCGGTGCGCGACATCCACAGCGCCGACATGAACAGCACGAATGCGCCGATGATGAGCGACCAGCCCTCGGGCAGCATGCCGAACTGGTGCATGAAGACCACGGGGATGACGATGCACGTGACGAAGTCGACGATGAGGTCGAGCGTGTAGCCGTCGATGCGCGGGACGTTCTCCTTCACGCACCAGGCACGGGCCACCGGGCCGTCGACGCCGTCGAGCACCATCGCGATCGCCAGCCACAGAATGGCCTGGCGTGGTTCACCGTCGGCGACGGCGATGAGGCCGAACATGCCGCACACCGCGCCGAGCGCCGTGAAGGAATGGACCAACCAACCCTTCGCCACGGGGTGGCGGAGTTCGCGCACGGGAGGGGAGGTTTCAGCGGACATGGGTGTTGGAAGTGTAGTCCACTGTCCCGGTAACGTCGCCTCATGCCGTGGACCATTCGCCACCGTCTGCGCGCCACGGGTTATCGCATCGGTGGGGAATGGGTGCGCCGCACGTGGGCGTTCGTGGGGCGCGTCGGGGCCATCGGGCCCGATTCCGTCGCCGGCCGGAAGTTCGGCCGCTTCGGCCAGGGCAGCATCATCTGCTTCCCGCACAACACCATCTTCAACGAGCGGTACATCCACATCGGTGAGGGCACGATGATCGGGCCGCAGTCCACGTTGTCGGCGGGGATGGTGCCCGGCCAGGTGTGTCTCAGCGATCCCGTGGTGCGCATCGGTTCGCGATGCCTCATCGGGAAGGGGTCGGGCATCGTCGGCCACTTCGGCATCGAGATCGGCGACGACGTGTGGACCGGTCACCACGTGTACATCACCGACCAGAACCACGGCTACACCGACCTCGACCTGCCCATCTCGCTGCAGACCCAGCCCGAACGCCCGGTGCGCATCGGTGACGGCTCGTGGCTCGGCCACGGCACGGTGGTGCTGCCCGGTTCGCAGATCGGCAAGCACGTCACCATCGGTGCGAACTCGGTGGTGTCGGGGGAGATCCCCGACTTCAGCGTGGCCGTCGGCTCGCCGGCGAAGGTGATCCGACGCTACGTCGATGGCGAGGGTTGGGTGCGCGTCACACCTTGATGTCGCCGCCGAGTTCGCCGGGCGGGGAGCACTCGGGCACGTCGTTGCCCTTCACGCCGGCCGTGAAGTCGGTGACGACGTTGCTCACCGGTCCGCCACCCACGACGGTCTCGGTGTAGGCCACCAGGTTGCCGGCCCGCAGGCTGGCGGTGTAGCGGCGCCGGTCCTCCAGGATGATGCGGTAGTTCTCCTCGAACACCTGCATGCGGATCTGGTCCTTCTCGCCGGCCACGGGGATGGCGACGATGTCGTTCAGCATCTGCTCCACGATGGCGGTGGCCTGATCGACGATGTCGGCGCGCTGCTGCATCTGCTCGAGCGTGGGATTCTCGATGTACCCCTCGGAGGTGTCCTCGAGCCCGGCGCGCTGGTCCTGCGCGGCCTGGCAGATGGGCTTGGCCTTCAGCCGCCAACTCTCGTCCTCGAGTTGGTACACGCCCTGCTCGCTGGCGAAGAAGAAGTAGTACACCCACATCGACGCAGTGAGTGCGAGCAGGATGCCGAGCAGCACCTTCACCCAGGTGCGGCCGGGGCGGAGTTGCGGGTTGGGGGTCGCGGTGGCGGTCACTTCGAGGTCTCCTGAGGCCGGTAGCAGAGTGCGAGTTGGGCGAACGCGGCACCCACGCCGAGCCCACCTGTGATGACGGCGCCCCACCAGCCGTCGAAGTGCAGGCCGACGGCGTGATCGAGCGACCATTCGCCGGGACCGGTCATGCCCACGACGAACGCGACGACGGCGATGGACGCGCAGTACTCCCAGCCCTGGTCGGGCCGGAAGACGAAGAACCCCACCTTCCAGTGCACGGTCCAGATGGCCACGATCATCACTGCCACGATGCCCGCGGCAGCGAACGGGGTGAGGAGCCCTGCGGCGAACAGCAGGCCGGCCCCGATCTCGGTGGCGGCGGCGGCCCGGGCCTGCCACATCGGCCACTTCATGCCGATGGCACCGAACCAGCCGGCGGTGCCGCGCAGGCCGTTGCCGCCGAACACCTTGTTGTAGCCGTGGTAGGCGAGGAAGACACCGAAGACGCCCCGGAGGAGCAACAGCGCGAGGTCGGGTTGATGCACCCCATCACGCTACGGCCCCTCGTGGTAGAACGGAGCACCTGATGGCGGCCGAGACAGGGAACCGATTGGTGCAGGCGTTCCGCCTGGTGCGTGCCCTGCTGCGGCACCAGAAGCGCACCTTCTTCATCGCGTGCGGCGGTGCCGCAGTGTTCGCTGCGTGCACGGTCGGTTCGGCTGCGGTGGTGAAACTCATCATCGACGACGTCATCACACCACGGTTCGAGGACGGTGAGGTCGCGGCCAGCACCGTGGCCGGCGTGCTGGGTCTGCTCATCCTGCTCGGCTTCGTCCGCGCCGCGGGTGTGGTGGTGCGCCGCACCTGGGCCGGGCGCACTGCGTGGGGCGTGACGGAGCGGTTGAGCGCCGAGGTGGTCGACCGGCTGGCCGAGCAGCCCGTGCCGTGGCATCGCCGTCAGACCACCGGCGACCTCATCACTCGTGCCGGAGTCGATGCCGAAGCGGCCACGGCGGTACTGCAACCGTTGCCGTTCGCGTCGGGCGTGGTGGTGATGGTGTTCCTGTCGACGGTGTGGTTGCTGATCACCGACCTGCCGCTCGGCATCGCCGCCGTGTGCGTCTTCCCGGTCCTCATCGCGCTCAACATCGGCTACCAGCGCCGCGTCGACCGCTACTACAACACCGCCCAGGACGAACTCGGGCGCCTCAGCTCGGCGGTGCACGAGAGCTTCGAGGGTGTGGCAGTGGTGAAGTCGTTCGGCGCCGAGCACCGCGAGACCGAACGGCTCGCGCTCATCGCCGGCCGGCTGCGCGAGGCCCGCCTCGGCGCAGTCCGTCTGCGCAGCATCTTCGAGTCGCTGCTCGACGGCATCCCCAACGTGGTCAACATCGGCCTCCTGGTGGGGGGTGCGTTCCGTGTGCGCGCCGGCGAGATGACGGTGGGTGAGCTCACCAGCTTCATCTACCTGTTCACGCTGCTGGTGTTCCCACTCCGGCTCATCGGCTTCACCCTCTCCGAACTGCCGCATTCGCTGGCGGGCTGGGGGCGCATCCGTTCGCTGCTCGACCAGCCGGTGGATCCCGATCCGGTGCTCACACTGCACCGCGGCAGCGACAACTCGGTGCACGTGCGCGACGTGCACTATTCGCACGACGGCGATCGGGAGGTGCTCACCGGGGTGACCGCCGAGATCGATGCCGGTCGCACCGTGGCCGTGGTGGGTGCCACCGGCGCGGGCAAGACCACGCTGCTGCACCTCATCGCCGGTCTGGTGCCACCCGAACGGGGCACGGTCACGGTGCCCGAGGCCGGTGCCGAGATGGTGTTCCAGGAGGCCTTCCTGCTGGCCGGCACGGTGCGCGACAACATCACGCTCGGCGCCGACGTGCCGAACGACGCCGTGGAGTTGGCGCTGCAGGTGGCCGAAGCCGACTTCGTGCACTCGCTGCCGCAGGGGCTCGACACCGAGATCGGTGAACGCGGCGTGGGCCTGTCGGGTGGGCAACGCCAGCGCCTCGCGCTCACCCGCGCGCTCGTGCGCCGCCCTGCCGTGCTGCTGCTCGACGACACCACGTCCGCGCTCGACCCGGCCACCGAGGCGAAGGTGATCGCCAACCTGAAGGCCGCGCTCACCACCACCACGGTGGTGGCCGTGGCCAGTCGACCGTCCACCATCGCCCTCGCCGACGATGTGCTGTACCTCGTCGACGGCGAGGTGGTGGCCCACGGGTTGCACGACGAGTTGATGGACACCGTGCCGGCCTATCGCCAGCTCATCGAGGCGTTCGAACACGACCGCGCCGCGCTCGACGCCGAACTGGGAGGGGACGGCGCATGAGCGAGCCGATCAGCCGCTGGAGTGCCGCCGAGACCATCGGTAAGGGCGTGCGCGCCGCGCCGGCGTTGCGCATCGGGTTCGTCACCCCGTTGTTCCTCGCGCTCATGGGCGCGGCGGGCCGTGTGGTGACGCCCATCCTGGTGCAGCAGGCCATCGACCGTGGCTTGTCGCCGAAGGGCGTCAGCGTCGACACGGTGGTGCGGCTCGGCCTCGTCGCGTTCGGTGTCATCTGCGTCGCCACCTGGGCACAGCGCACCGCGGTGTACCGGCTGGGGCGGCGCAGCGAAGAGGCGCTGTACGGCCTGCGGGTGCGCCTGTTCGAGCACATCCACCGGCTCAGCATCGCCGACCACAGCGAGGAGCGGAAGGGGGCGCTGGTCGCCCGAGTCACCAGCGACGTGGAGACGTTGGCCCAGTTCTTCCAGTGGGGCGGCCTCGCCTGGTTGCTCGACGGCACGTTGATGCTGCTCGTGGCCGGCGTGATGCTGGCGTACGACTGGGTGCTCGCCATCGTCGCGTTCGTGGTGGCGGCTCCGCTCGCGCTGGTGCTGCAGCGGGTGCAACGCCACCTCGTGAAGGCGTACGACTCGGCACGCGAGAAGAACGCGAACGTGATGACCCAGATCAGCGAAGTGGTGGCCGGCGCCGAGACGTTGCGCGCCTACCGCTCCGGGCCGCGCTACGCGCGTCGGGTGAAGGACGCCAGTCACGAACGATCGAAGTCGTTCATCCGCGCCGGCACCATCGGCGCGTTCCTCTTCCCGTCGGGCGAGGTGTTCGGCGTGTTCACCGTGTCGGCCGTGGTGGTCACGGGTCTGCTGCGCGGCCCCGACAGCGGGCTCACCGCCGGCGCCATGGTGGGCTTCGTGTTCCTCACCTACCGGTTCCTCGAGCCGATCGCAGAGTTCACCGAGGTGCTCGACCAGACCCAGACCGCGGTGGCCGGCATGCGCCGTGTGTTGGGCGTGCTCGAGATCCCCATCGGCCCACCCGAACCGACGGTGCCGATGCGACTGCCCGAGGGTGGCCTCGCCGTCACCGTCGACCGTGTCGACTTCAGCTACCGCAGTCGTGGCGACATCGACGAGCCCCCGGTGCTGATCGACGTGAACGTGCACATTCCCGCCGGCCAACAGGTGGCCGTGGTCGGCGAGACCGGATCGGGCAAGACCACGCTCGGCCGACTGGTGGCGCGCCTCGCCGACCCGGTCGCCGGTGCGGTGCTCGTGGGCGGGGTGCCGCTCACCAGGGTGAGCAACGCCGATTTGCGCCGACGGCTCACCGTGGTGCCCCAGGAGCCGTTCCTGTTCGAGGGCACCATCGCTGCGAACCTCCTGTTCGCTCGCCCGAACCTGGGGCGTGCCGACCTCGAGGCGGCCGTGGCGGCGCTCGACCTCGGCGACTGGCTCGACACGCTGCCCGACGGCCTCGACACCGAGGTGGGTGAACGCGGCGCGCAGATGTCGGCGGGCGAACGGCAGCTCGTGGCGCTCATCAGGGCATCGCTGGTCGACCCCGACGTGCTGGTGCTCGACGAGGCCACGTCGTCGGTCGACGCGCTCACCGAGGTGCGACTCGCTCGGGCATTGGAGAAGCTGGCCAGCGGTCGTACCACCATCGCGATCGCGCACCGTCTGTCCACGGCGGCTCGCGCCGATCGGGTGTTGGTGCTCGACCACGGCCGCCTGGTGGAGGACGGCACGCACCTCGACCTGGTGCAGCGCGGGGGCACCTATGCGCGCATGTACGACGCGTGGGTGGCGGCCACCTCGGCGGGCTGATCGCGCTACGCCTGCGGCAGGTCGAACGGCGGGGGGCCCCACACGTTCGCCACGCGGCACTCCGTGCGCTGGTCGCCGAACACCAGACCGGTGGAGCGGAAGATCTCCGTGTCACCCGGCTCGACGTCGCGCACCAGCACCGTCTGGCGCGTGCTGTCGCCATCGGGGAACACGAACTCGAGATCGATCGAGTACGTGTGCACCACGTCGTCGTCGTTGCGGATGGTGCCCGACATGGCCAACGGTGCCGAGTCGCTCACCTCGCACGAGGTGAGCGCCACCGTGTAGGGGCCGGGATCGGCGTACTGGTCGATCTCGCGGAGCACGGTGCGGGTGAACGACCATCCGACGAGGCACATCGGCAGCGCCAACACCGACAGCACCAGTCCGGTGGTGGCGAAGCCGCGGCCGTGACCACCCGATCGCTGGGCGGCGCGGAGTCCGAGCACGCCGAACACGATGGCCACGATGGCACCGATGGCCGCCGCCACGAACACGAACGGCACCAGCGCGCCGGCGACCGAGATCATGCCGATCACGAAGGCCGCCACGGCGAACCCGCGCTTCGGGGGCGTCTGGGCCGGTGCCCACATCGGCACGCCGGCCGGATCGACGAAGCGTTGACCGCGCACCGACACGTCGGCGGTCCACTGCGAGCCGTTGTAGTAGCGGTACTCGTAGCGGCCCACCGGGTCGGGATGCCATCCGGCGGGGCCGAGGGGGGAGCTCACGAACCCGACGATACCGGTCGGTCCCCTCTACCATCGGAGACGCTATGGAGATCGTCCTCATCCGCCACGGCGAACCCGAATGGGTGCGCGATGGCCTCAACGTCGTCGACCCGCCCCTCACCGAGCGGGGCCTGATGCAAG
>SXKB01000309.1 GCA_005778215.1 Actinomycetota bacterium
GCATGGCGCCGGCCATCATCATCGAGCGTCTCTGACCCTTCAGGTCCCGGTTCCTCGCATCGACGTCGCGGTCATTCCACCTTTTCGGTGGAGTGGCCGCGACGTCGGCGCGTGTGGCGACTGTTCGCGGGTTCAGTTGGCCGCGCGGCGAAGTCGCTCGGCGAGGTGCACGGTCACCGAGTCACCCGGACGTTTGCCGATTGCCGACAGTAGGGCCGCGGTGACAGGGAGCCGGTGCGTGCCGTCGCCCTGCGCCATGAAGGAGCTGCGGAACGCCACGCCGTCGATCGTGCCGCGCACCTTGACCAGCCCGCGTGTGCCGAAGAACGCCGCACTCCACTCGGTGACCACGCACGTCCATGCGCCGGGTTGGTCGCCCCGGCTGAGCACGCCGACGAAAGTGTGATCGAGCGACTCGGCGACGTCCATCCCGACTACTCGCGGTCGAGCGACACGGCCATGCCGGGCAACGTCACCCACGGCTGGCGATCCTGGCACCACACCTCGACGTTCGGCAGCACATCCGACCGGTCGTCGAGCACACCGGCCTTCACTGCGATGACGCCGGGCGTCTTCGCCAGCTCCGACACGATGGGCGAGCCGCACGACGGGCAGAACCGGCGGCGCACGTACACGTCGTCGCCGAGCTCCCCGCGCTCCTCGTAGGTCTTCAGCTCACCATGCAGCGTGAGCTGCGACTCGTGCGCCACGAGGTTCACCGAGAACGCCCCACCGCTCTGTCGCTGACAATGGTCGCAGTGGCACACGGCCGTGGCGATCAGATCGCCCGACAGCTCGAAGGTCACCGCACCACACAGACACCGTCCAGTTCTCATCGACCCAACGTAACGGGCGCGCCCCACCCCGGGGTTCACCCAGCGACGTCACAAGGACTCCACCTGAACGGTGGATGGGCGCGACTTCGACGACGTGGACGGGCTCGGTGGAGTACCGGGCCGGGGGTGTCCACGGGCATACTGTCGGGCGGTCAGCCCCTCTAGCTCAATGGTTAGAGCAGTGGACTTTTAATCCATTGGTTCAGGGTTCGAGTCCCTGGGGGGGCACCACGTCGGGCCGGGACGCGACGATGCCGCCGACCAGGCGGCCGGCGGCATCGTGCGAGTTCCGATCAGGGCTTGGTGGCCTCGACACCGGCGTTGCCGGTGACGATGCCCGTGGCACCGATGACCATGCCGCCCTCGGCGGGCACGCCGGACGTCATCTGGTCGCGCATCGCGGCGCACTCCTCGGGCGTGCCCTCGCGGGCATCGTCCATCGACAGCACCTGCACGCCGTCCGGCACCGGGATGGCCTCCTCACTGCCGACGATCTGGCCACTGCCGGCGTCGACGGCCACCGACACCACACCCGACCCGATCACGACACCCTCGGGCGGATTGGCCGGGTCGATCTCGACGACACCCGACCCGCCGGCCACGGGTACCGGGATCGCATCGTTCGAGAGCGGCATGTCGGGGAACAGACCGTCGGCCACGGCACCCGAGAACGTGCACTGCACGGCCTCGCCGTCGTCACCGACGTTGATCATCGTCACCTCGTTGGCGGGCGGGGTGCCGCCGTCGTCGGCCATGGCGCTCGACGAGATCATCGCCCCTGCACCGATGACACCGCCCGCGAGCAGCAGGGCGACCCCTCCGAACAACGTGTTGCGTTGCATGACGCTTCCTTTCGGTTCGCTCCGACGATCGGAGCTCCTGATCGCATGGTCCGCGTCGATGACTGAATGGAATCACGGGTGAACCTGAACGGGAGCTGAATGCGGTCGATCCGCGCCGACCACGCGCCTCGGTACCGTGCCGATCGTGCGGGTATTGGTGATCGAGGACGACGACGCGATCCGGAGCGTGGTGGAGCGCGGGCTGCGGGCCGAGGGGTTCGAGGTCGACACCTGTGCCGACGGCGGCGAGGGTCTGTGGAAGGCGCTCGACGGCGGGTACGCGGCCATCGTGCTCGACCTGTTGCTGCCCACGATGAACGGCTACGCGGTGTGCGAACGGTTGCGCAGCGAGGGCAACACCACACCCATCCTGGTGCTCACGGCGAAGTCCGGCGAGTACGACCAGATCGACCTGCTCGACTCGGGTGCCGACGACTTCCTCACCAAACCGGCCAGCATCGCGGTGATCGCGGCACGGCTGCGGGTGCTGGTGCGGCGCAACGCGGCGCTCGCCTCGAACGTGGTGCTGCGTGGCGACCTGCGCTACGACATGGGCACCCGGGAGTGCTGGGTGGAGGGCGAGCCACGCACGTTGACCAGCCGCGAGGACCAGGTGTTGCGTCGGTTGCTGCTGGCGAACGGTGCGTGCGTGACGCGGCAGGAGTTGATGGACGACGTGTGGGGGCCCGACGCCGGCATCGACGGCAGCAACCTCGACATCCACGTGCGCCGCCTGCGCGACAAGCTCGCGCCGGTGGCGGTGGAGAACGTGCGCGGACTCGGCTACCGGATCGGTGTGCGATGACGAACCCGTTCCACGGCGTGCGCGGCCGGGTGACGTTCACCGTGCTGGTGGTGTCGGCCGCGCTGTACTCGCTGGTGGGCACCATCGGGTTCGTGCGCATCGCGTCGAGCGGGCGGGAGGCGATCGAGGAACGCATCGACGAGGTGCTCGACGAGTTCGAGTCGGCGGTGCGCCTCGGCACCGGCACGACGTCGTTGTCGACCGCCGACGGTGTGACCGTGACCGCGGTCGTTTCCACCGGCACCCCGCCCCCGACACCGGCGGGCACGCTGCAGGTGGTGCGCGAGGTGGAGGTGGCGGGCACCGACCTGCTGCTCGTGGGTGTCAGCTCGCAGGCCCGTCTCACCGACAGCCTCCGCTCGTTGTACCGCGGCCTGTGGCTGGCCATCCCGCTCGCCTCCATCGTCACCGCGTTGATGGCGGGGCTGGCCACCCGCCGCGCGCTGCGACCGGTGGGCGCCATCACCGACCTCGCCGCCACCATCGGGGGCGCGGGCACCGGCACCCGCGTGCCCGTGCCCGACACCGGCGACGAGATCGAACGCCTTGCCGTGACGGTGAACGAGATGCTCGACCGCATCGACGAGGGCCGAGCCGCGCAGCGCCAGTTCACCTCCGACGCCGCGCACGAACTGCGCACGCCGTTGATGGCACTGCAGGGCGAGCTGGAGCTGGTGCAGCACCACAGCGCGCCGGTCGACGACGAACTGCTGCAGCGACTGGTGGCCCTGAGCGGTCGGCTGGGTGCGCGCATCGACGACCTGGTGCTGCTGAGCACGCTCGACGAGGCGCGGCCGTTGGCGCTGGCGCCGGTGGACCTGGCCGACATCGTGCGCGACGAGGCGAACGCGGTGGTGCCCCCCGCCACCGTGCACGCGCCGGCCGACGGCAGCGCGACGGCCGTGGTCGACGGGGTGCTGGTCGCCCGTGCGGTGCGCAACCTGTTGGCCAACGCCCGCCGGCACGCCACCACCGACGTGGCGGTGACGGTGGAGGTGGCGGGCGACCGGGTGTGGGTGCACGTCGACGACGACGGCCCGGGGGTCGACCCCGCCGTGCGCGACGAGATGTTCCGCCGCTTCGCCCGGCTCGACGAGGCGCGCAGCGTGGACCGTGGCGGTGCCGGGCTGGGCCTGGCCATCGTGGCGTCGGTGGCCGAGTCGCACGGGGGCGGTGCCGTCGCCGGCGACAGCCCGCTCGGCGGCGCCCGCCTCTCGCTGTGGCTCCCGCTCGGCGGCGGGCCTCGATACCGAGGCTTCCGTGCGCACCCGGGTGCGCACGATTGCCTCGTTATGGCTCAGTCGGTGGCGTAGAGCACCATCGCCTGGCGGGTGTCGAGGTACTCCTCCAAGCGGGTGATGCGACCGTCCTCCACCCAGAACCGGATCATCGCCGGCATCTTCAGCGGGCCGCCCTTCGCGTCGCCGGTGAGCACGTGCTGCTGCACGAACCCGCCGGGCGCCGGGAAGCGGCGGATCTCGGTGTACTGCAGGTTGCTCGCGCGGCGGTGGAGGTCGACCAGCGTGAGGAGGTTCTCGTCGACCGTCTGGTCGCGCTGGTCGAAGTTGTGCCAGATCTGCGCGTGCGGCGCGTAGATGCCGCGAACGGCCTCCGCGTCGCCGGCGGCGATGGCCGACACCAGTCGGTCGCCCAGTTCGTGCACCTCGGTCTCGGTCAGCTCGCTCATGCGCCGACAGTACCCGCATCGTCGGCCGGGCGGTGGCGGCATCGGGTGGTGAGCGCGAGACTCGCGCCGTGACGTACACGCATGTCCTGGTCGAGACCGATGGTCCCTTCACCACCATCACGCTGAACCGCCCCGAGAAGCGCAACGCGCTGGCGCTCGAGGTGATGGTCGAGCTCACCGAGGTGTTCCGCACCGTCGGTGCGAGCGACGCGACCGGTGTGATCCTCGCAGCGAACGGACCGGTGTTCAGCGCCGGCCACAACTTCGGCGACATGGCGGGCGCGAGCGTGGAGGAAGCGATCCACCTGTTCCAGGTGTGCACCGAGATGATGGACACCGTGCAGTCGATCCCGCAGGTGGTGGTGGCACGGGTGCACGCGCTGGCCACAGCGGCCGGGTGCCAGTTGGTGGCCACGTGCGATCTGGCGGTGGCGGCGAAGTCGGCCGGGTTCGCCATTCCCGGCGGCAAGGGCGGGTTGTTCTGCCACACGCCGTTGGTGGCGGTGGCGCGCAACGTGGGTCGCAAGCGGGCGCTCGAGATGGCGCTCACCGGCGATGCGATCGACGCCGACACGGCGGTCGACTGGGGGCTGATCAACGCGGCCGTGCCCGACGAGGAACTGCACGCGGCCACGCAGGATCTGCTGGCACGCGCCACTCGGGGCAGCGTGGCCAGCAAGGCGCTGGGCAAGCGCGGGTTCTACGCGCAGGTGGGCATGGAGCAGTCGCAGGCGTACGAGTTCGCGGTGGCGATGATGGCGAACGCGGCGGTCACCCCCGACGCGCAGGAGGGCATCGCCGCGTTCCTCGAGAAGCGCAAGCCGTCGTTCACGCAGCGACCCTGACCCGCGGGGGTTGTCACCTGTACCCCCGGGGGGTATGGTGGTCGGCGTGGAACACACCCCCGGCTACCACGACCAGAAGCAGCAGCTCGTCGCCCGCCTGAAGCGCATCGAAGGACAGGTGCGCGGCCTGCAGCGGATGATCGACGAGGACACCTACTGCATCGACGTGCTCACCCAGGTGGCCGCGGTCACCAAGGGTCTGCAGGGCGTCGGGTTGCAGCTGCTCGACGAGCACCTGCAGCACTGCGTGGCGGGCGCCACCGGCGACCCGGCGCGTACCGAGGAACTGGTCCACGAAGCCACCAAGGCAGTCGAACGACTGCTGCGAGCCTGAACAGGAGCGTCACATGAGCGACAGCACTCTCACCTTCACCGTCCCCGGCATGACCTGCGGTCACTGCGAAGCCGCGGTGAAGGGCGAAGTCGGCAAGGTCACCGGTGTGGCCGGCGTCGACGTCGACCTCACCACCAAGCTGGTCACCGTCGCCGGAACCGACCTCGACGCCGAGGCCATCGTGGCCGCGATCGACGAGGCCGGCTTCGAGGTCGCGGGCTGACATGAGCGTGGGGGCCCGTCTGGGCGCGTTCCTGTTGGTGCTGCTCGGCACGTTCGGCACGGCGTACGCCGTGGGCGAGAAGCTGCCCGGGCACAGCCACGGTGGGCACACCCACGGGCCCGGCTCGGTGGTGCCGCCGGGCTTCGAGAGCAACGGCTACCGCCTCGTCACCGACTCGGTGCAGGGCGCCGATGGCGACCCGCGGCTGATCACGTTCCACCTCGAGATGACCGACGGCATGCGCGTCACCGAGTTCGCCGAGAACCACGGTGCGCTGCTGCACACCATCGTCGTGCGTCCCGACCTGAGCGGGTTCCAGCACCTCCACCCCGACGTGGCCGACGACGGTTCGTGGCAGGTGCCGCTCGACGAGCCCGGCCAGTGGCACATGGTGTTCGACCTGTTGCCCGCCGATTCGAGCAACTCGGTCGTGGTCAGCGCGAACAGCGACGACGAGGTGGCGGTGGAACCCGTGCCGTTGCCCGAGCCCGACGACGACGTCACGGTCGACGGCCTGCGCGTGGTGCGCAACGGGTTGGACTTCACCGTCACGAACGACGACGGCAGCCCGGCCGAACTCGAGTCCTATCTCGGCAACGCCGCCCACCTGGTGGCGCTGCGCCAGGGCGACCTGGCCTACGTGCACCTGCACGCCACCGACGACATGGCCGGCATGTTCATGTTCGGCTCGGCACTGCCCGAGGCCGGCACCTATCGACTCTTCCTCCAGTTCGGTCACGACGGCGACGTGGTGACCGTGCCCTTCACGGTGACCCAACCATGAGCACGCCCGTCATCCCCACTCCCCCCGGTCTCGATCAGCTCGATCTCGAACTCACCGGCATGACCTGCGCGGCCTGCGCCAACCGCATCGAGAAGAAGCTCAACCGGCTCGACGGCGTGACCGCCACGGTGAACTACGCCACCGAGAAGGCGAACGTGCACTTCGACGCGGCCACGGTGAGCCCCGAGCAGTTGGTGGCCGCGGTGGAGAGCATCGGCTACGGCGCGGCGATCCCCTCCCCCGAACCGAGCGACGAACCCGACGCTGCCGACGTGCGACTGGCCGATCTGCGCCGCCGCCTGGTGGTGGCAATGGCGCTCGGCATCCCGGTGCTGCTGCTGAGCATGATCCCCGCGTTGCAGTTCCGCGGGTGGCAGTGGTTGTGCCTGGTGCTGTCGACGCCGGTGGCCGTGTGGTCGGCCGCGCCGTTCCATCGGGTTGCATGGAAGAACGCGAAGCAGGCCGAGGCCAACATGGACACGCTCGTGTCGGTGGGCGTGATCGCCGCGTACGGCTGGAGCCTGTACGCGTTGCTGGCCACGCCGGCGGGCGAGCTGGGCATGGAGATGCCGATGTCGCTGGTGCCGGCTCGCGGCGACAGCCATCACCTCTACTTCGAGGTGGCCAGCACCACGGTGGCGCTCATCCTGGCCGGCCGCTACTTCGAGGTGAAGGCGAAGCGCCGCGCGGGCGGTGCGCTGAAGGCGTTGCTGGCGCTGGGCGCCGACACGGCGAACGTGCTGCAGCCCGATGGCACCGAACGCACGGTGGCCGCGAGTTCATTGCGCGTCGGCGACCGCTTCGTGGTGCGGCCGGGCGAGCGCATCGCCACCGACGGCGAGGTGGAGGACGGCACGTCGGCGGTCGACATGAGTCTGGTCACCGGCGAGAGCGTGCCGGTCGACGTGGCACCGGGCAGCGCGGTCACGGGCGCCACCATCAACACCAACGGCCGACTCGTGGTGCGTGCCACCCGAGTGGGCAAGGACACCGCCCTCGCGCAGATGGCGCGACTGGTGGAGGCCGCGCAGAGCGGCAAGGCGCCGGTGCAACGATTGGCCGATCGCGTCGCCGGCGTGTTCGTGCCCATCGTCATCGTGCTCGCATTCGCGACGCTGGGTTTCTGGTTCGCCCGCACCAACAGCCTCACCGAGGCCATCGGCCCGGCAGTCGCAGTGCTCATCATCGCCTGCCCCTGCGCACTGGGGTTGGCCACGCCGACGGCACTGTTGGTCGGCACGGGTCGAGGGGCGCAACTGGGCATCCTCATCAAGGGTCCAGAGATCCTGGAGAGCACCCGCAAGGTCGACACGATCGTGCTCGACAAGACCGGCACGGTCACCACGGGCACGATGAACGTGGTGGGCGTGCAGCCCGAGGGCGTCGACCGCGACGAGTTGCTGCGGTGGGCGGCGGCCGTGGAGCAGGGCAGCGAGCACCCGATCGCGAAGGCGGTGGTGCGCGCTGCCGATGGCATCGACGTGCCCGCCGTGACCGAGTTCGCGGCGCTCACCGGCGTGGGCGCCACCGGCACGGTGGACGGCCATGCGGTGTGGGTGGGCCGGGCCAGTGACGAGCAGGCCGCAGCGCATCCCGGTCACACCGTCATCGCGGTGCGGGTCGACGACCGGCACGTCGGCACCATCGCGGTGGCCGACACGGTGAAGCCCACCAGCGCGGCGGCCATCGAGCGGTTCCGCCGGTTGGGCCTGCGGCCCGTGCTGCTCACCGGCGACAACCAGGCGACGGCCACCGCAGTGGCGGCCGAGGTGGGCGTCGCGCCCGTCGACGTGATCGCCGGCGTGCTGCCCGACCAGAAGGTCGCCGAGGTTGTGCGCCTGCAGGGCGAGGGCCGAGTGGTGGCCATGGTGGGTGACGGCGTGAACGACGCCGCGGCGCTGGCACAGGCCGACCTGGGCATCGCCATGGGTTCGGGCACCGACGTGGCCATCGAGGCCAGCGACCTCACGTTGGTGCGCAGCGACCTCACCGCAGCGGCCGACGCCATCCAGCTCAGCCGCCGCACGCTCGGTGTCATCAAGGGCAACCTGTTCTGGGCGTTCGCCTACAACGTGGCGGCCATCCCGTTGGCGATGGCGTGGATGCTGTCGCCGGTGGTGGCCAGTGCGGCGATGGCGTTCAGCAGCGTGTTCGTGGTGAGCAACAGCCTGCGCCTGCGTCGCTTCCGGCCGGGGCACTGACCCGCCCGGCGGTCACGCGGCGAGCAGCGACTCGGCCGTGCGCCGCAGCCGGTGCACCAGCGCGTCGCGGAGGTTGGTGACGGTGCGCACACTCACCTCCATCTCGTGCGCGATCTGCGGCGGGGTGGCACCGTCGAGCAGCAGTGCCAGCAGCTGCTCGTCGCGCGGTGTCAGCGACGTGCAGCGCGCGACCGCCACCAGTTCGGCGAGCGTCTCCACCGGGTCGTCGTGATGCACCGGCCGGTCGAAGTGGTCGGTGGGGTGCAACTCGGGCACCACGGTGGCACGGTACGGGCGGACGAACGCGTGGTACTCGGCGTCGCGCAGGAGACTGGCAGCCAGGTGGTGCGGGCGCCGCTCGAGCGGGTAGGTGCGCACCACCTGCCAGGCGGCGGTGACCACCTCCTCGAGTGCCATCGCACCGCCTTCGGGTCGGCGAGCCCAGCGCCGAGCGGCCGCAATCAGGCCGGGCATCATGCGCTGCAGCACCACCCGTGCGGCCAGGTCGTCGTGCCGGGCGAGCGCCACCAGGTGGCGCAGCACGGCGTCGGGCGAGGGGCCGGAGCCGGCGGGCGCGGTGGGGCGCTGCCGGAACGAGCGCCGCAGGCCGGCCGCCACGGCGAGGTCGTCGAGCGACCGGAACGGCACCCCGAGCTGCCAGGCGGCGGCCCGGCGGAGCACGGCGGGGCGGTGAGCGAGCACGTCCCATTCCCGCTGCAGGCGGGCCATGAACGTGGGCGGAACGGACGAGGGGTGGGGGAACGAGGTCATGCCCGCAGCGTCCGCGCGGCCGTTCACCGGGCGGCTCACCGATGGCCTCACCGAGGCGCTCATCCCCAGGTCATCGGGCAGATTTCTCTGCCGATCGGCCCGGTGAGTCGTCGTCAGTGAGGGTGATGAACTGGTACTGCACCTGGCACACCGGCCCCGACGCGGGTGACTCGCACCACCTGGCCGAGGGCCGTCACCTCGTGGGCCGCGCCCACACCGCAGGCGTCCGCTGCGACGACCCGGCCCTCCTTCCCCACCACGTCGTGCTGGAGGTGCGGCCCGACGGCTCGTTGTGCGCCGAGCAACTGGCCGGCCGGGTGCCGGTGCGCCACGCCGATGGACGATCGCTGCGGGAGGGCGCCGCCGACCTGCACGACGGGTCAGTGCTGGAGGTGGGGTCGAGCCTGCTGATGGTCCGGCGCGGCACGCCCCCGACGGTGGCCCCGGCGACGGTGCGGACCGACGGCAGCCTGGTGCGCGCCCCGCGCGCCGTGCCGCGTTGGGAACCCGCGTGCCCGGCGCCGCCCGAACCGTTGCGCCTCGACGACGAGCCGGTGGGCGGGCTGATGCCGGCATTGTTGGGCGTGGCGGGTGCCGCGGTGATGGCGGTGCTGCTGCACCAGCTGATGTTCCTGCTGTTCGGCGTGATGGGTGCGTTGGTGGCGGTGGGCAGTTGGGTGGCGCAACACGTCGCGCGTCGTCGACGCCACGCCCGCGACCGGCACCAGCACGAACTTGCCCAGCACGTGCACCATGAGGCGTGCGCCGCCGACCGCGCAGCATTCGTGGCGGCCCATCTCGCCACCGTGCCCTCCCCTGCGACGGCGCGCGCCGCGCTGGCGGACGGCGGCGATGCCACGGTGTGGTCGCGGCGGGCCGATCACGGTGACGCGTTCGTGGTGTCGGTGGCGCGAGGCGCGGTCGCGCATCCGGCGCTCGGCGAGCCGGTGGCCGACCTGCCCGTGCCGCTGGCGTTGGGCCCCGGGGCGCGGGTGGCGTGCACCGGGCCCGGCGCGCACGGTGTGGCCCGCGCAGCGGTGGTGCAGTTGGCCACCATGACCGGGCCGGCCGAGGTGCGCATGGTGGTGGTGACCCGCCATCCCGAGCGGTGGGCGTGCATCGCGACGTTGCCGCACCTGCAGCTGCCCGACGGCACCACGGCGGTGGTGGACGAACCGCGTCTGGCCGAGGCATTCGAACAGCTCGGCGACACCGTGCCGGTGGTGGTGGTGACCGACGCCGCTGACGCATTGGCCACTCGCACCGGGCAGCTGCGCCGGGCACTCGACGACCGCGTCGCGTTGCTCGCGGTGCTGCCCGACGACGCTGCGCCGCAGCTGTGCACCTCGGTGCTCACGTTGCAGCACGGGCCGATGGCGCGGTGGGTGCCCGACACGGTGGCCACACTGCTGCCCGAGCCGGTGCGCGTGACGGCGATGAGCGAACGGACCGCCGCCGAGTGCGCCGCCGTGCTGGCGGCGTGGCGCGACCCGGAGGATCCGCTCACCGCGCACCGCCTGCCGCGCGACGTCATCCTGGCCGACGTGGTCGACGGGCTCACGGTCGACGACGTGCGTCGACGGTGGCGCATCGCGGTGCACGAGGCGCGTACTCCCATCGGCACCGCGGCCGACGGCATGGTCGACCTCGATCTGGTGCGCGACGGCCCGCACGGCCTGCTGGCCGGCACCACGGGATCGGGCAAGAGCGAGCTGTTGCGGTCGTTGGTGGCTGGGCTCGCGTTGCACGTGCCGCCTCACCGGCTGCAGATGGTGCTGATCGACTACAAGGGTGGCGCCACGTTCGACGCGCTGCTGCCGCTGCCGCACGTGGTGGGTGTGGTGACCGACCTCGACGACACGTTGGCCGATCGTGCGCTGCGCAGCCTGCAGGCCGAGTTGCGACGCCGTGAGCAGTTGCTGCGCGAGCACGGCGTGGCCGAGCTCGCCGGGCTGCGCGACCACGCGCCCGAGGTTGTCCTGCCGAGGTTGCTGGTGGTGATCGACGAGTTCGCCGCGTTGGTGCAGGAGCAGCCCGACTTCCTCCATGCGCTCGTGGGCGTGGCCCAGCGAGGGCGCAGCCTGGGCGTGCACCTGCTGCTCGCGACGCAGCGACCGAACGGGGTGATCAGCGACGACATCCGCGCCAACACCGAGCTACGGCTGGCATTGCGGCTGCTCGACTCGGCCGACGCCATCGATGTGGTGGGCGACGCCCGGCCGGCACACCTGCCGCGCTCGGTGCCGGGCCGCGCGGTGATGCGGCTCGGTGCGGCCGAGCACCTCGAGTTCCAGGCCGCGCGGGTGGGCGACGTTGCAGCAGTCGTGACCGCGGTGTGCGAGGCCGCGGCGCTGGACGACGTGGTTGCGGGTGCACCGCCGTGGGTGCCGCCGCTGCCGGCGCGCCTGTCGCGTCGCGACGTGGCGGCGGGCGCGTTGGGCCGGTGCGACGACCCCGATCGACAGCGGTACGTCGACCTGCGCTGGCAACCCGACGACGGCCACCTGGTGGTGGCTGGCGCGACGGGCAGCGGAGTGTCGTCCACCCTGCGCACGGTGACCGCACACCTGCTGGCCTCCACCCCTCATCACGTCTACGTGTTGAGCGCGCACGACGATGCGGCGTGGCTCGCGATGGCCACGCATCCACGGTGCGAGGTGGTGCCGCTGGCCGACGCCGAGCGCACGATGCGGTTGCTGCGTCGGGTGCTGCAGCGGCACCGCACGCCCGAGGCGGTGAAGTCCGTGCTCATGGTGGACGGGCTCGACGTGGTGCGGCGTTCGCTCGACGACGTGGCGACGGGCGACCAGTACGACGCGCTCGAGTCGGTGCTGGCCACCGACGGCGGCGTGACGGTGGTGGCGGGCACCACCAACCCGGTGGCCGTGTCGTCGGCGTTGCTGGCGCGCACCGCACACCGGTGGGTGCACCACCTGCCCGACGCGCACGATGCCGCAGCCTGGGGTGTGGCGGCGCGCGACGTGCCCGGCCCGGTGCCGGGTCGGGTGGTGGTGCTGCCCGGCGGGTTGCAGGCGCAGGTGGTGGCACCGGCCACCGTCCAGGCGGTCGCGCGCGAACGCGCAGGTTCGGGTGCAGTGCCCATCGAGCGCATCGTGGCGGTACCCGACGAGGTGGGCGACGACGTGCTGCCCGCCGGCTGTCGGGTGGACGGCGATGCGGTCCTCCCAGTGGGGGTCGACGTGGCGGCGGGAGCACCAGCCGCGCTCACGGTGCCCGAGGGCGATCACGTGTTGATCGTGGGCGGCAGCCGTTCGGGGCGCAGCACGCTCCTCGGCCGTTTGGCGGTGGCGTGGCGGGAAGCGCATCCGCACGGTCGGGTGGTGGCGGTGTTGCCACGACGGTCGGCGTTCCCGGTGGCGGTTGCCGATCGGGTGGTGCGGCGCGGCGGGCAGGTCGACGTGCTCGAGGTGCGCGACGGCCCGTGGCTCGTGGTGGTGGATGACGCCGAGCTGATCGACGACGCGTCTGGCTCGCTGGGCCGGTGGGTTGCCGCACGCACGGGCGACTGCACGGTGATGGCCGCCGCACGGGCCGATGCGTTGCGGCACCAGTACGGTCACTGGACCGGTGGCATTCGCCAGGGGCGGGTGGGGTTGGTGGCCGCAGCCAACGCCGACTCGGACGGCGAGTTGCTGGGCGCGATGCTGCCACGGCGTGTGCCGGTGCGTGTGCGGCCCGGGTTGTGGTGGGTGCTCGACCACGACGGGCCGAGGCTGGCGCAGGTGGCACGGCCTGCGGGGCGGTCCCTTCGCCGGCAGACCGCGCTGTAGCGTGCGGCGCATGGACGAGACCAGCCCGCAGTGGGCCGCCCCGTCGGGCGACCCTGCACTTCCCCTTCAGCCCATGGCAGCCCCCGAGCCGCCGTCGTCGGGCGAGGCCGCCGACGCTGCGACGCCGATCACGTCGGTGGTCATCGAGGAGGCGCCGAAGAAGTCGCGCAAAGGGCTGGTGGCTGCGGTCGCGATCGTGGTGATCGCGGCGCTCGGCGTGGGCGGTTTCCTGCTGGCGACGGGCGGCGACGACGACTCGTTCTCGTTGGAGGCGGCCGTGGTGCGCGCAGGAGAGGCAGCGGGCACCGAGTCGAAGATCATCACCGAGGCGATGGGCCAGGAGGTGAGCATCACTGCCGAGATGGGCAACACGTCGAAGGTGATGCACATGGAGATGAACCTCGGCGAGTCGCCGTTGGGCGACCTGTCGTTGGAGGCCATCCTCGACGGGCCGAACGAGACCATCTACATCGGTGCTGAGTTCTTCACACAGATGATGCCCGAGGAGATCGACGCCGAGTGGCTGAAGATGGACCGGGCGGCGATGGACGCAGCGGGTGAGGACACCAGCTTCTTCGACCAGATCGACGGCAGTGCACAGCTCGACCAGTCGGCGATGGTGAAGAACGCGAAGTCGATCACCGACCTGGGCATGGAGGAGTTCGAGGGCGAGCAGGTGAAGCACTACGAGGTGGTGCTCTCCACCGCCGACCTCGCCGAGGTGGACGGCATCCTGCAGGGTCAGATCGAGTCGATGGAGGGAGATCTTCCCGACGAGATCGTGTACGACATGTACGTCACGAAGGACAACGAAGTGCGCCGGGTCACCAGTGCCATCGACTTCGGCATCACGAAGGTGAAGGTCGACATGGTGCAGCACCTGCTCGACGAGGAGCCGGTGATCGAGATCCCGTCGGGTGACGACGTCATCGACATCGCCGAACTCATGTGACCGAAGCCGCCCACCTCGCGAGTGCGGCGGTGGCGGCCAGGGCGATCGCTTCGTCGTTGCCGTGATGGTGGCGTGACACCGCGGTGCCGGCGATGAGGCCGGCCACCACCGGAGCGCCCACGCCGTCGGTGAGGTCGAGCCATTCGCCCCAGCTGGCGGGATGGTCGTACCAGCGCAGATAACCAGAGGGCGACACCGGCCACCACCGTTCGTCGAACCGCAACACCACCTTCTCCACCACGCCGGGCACCAGCCGTTGGATCGCCGCAAGCTGCGCTGCGGGCAGGCCGGGGGTGAGCGTCAGTTCGGGCGCGAGCCACACGGGAATGGTGCAGATGCAACGATCTGCGCGGTGGATCTCGCCGCTCGCGGTGCGCACCTCCACACCGTCGGCATGCCAGGTAACGCCGCGCACGGGAGTGCCGAGCCGGATGTCGACGCCGTTCGCCAGCCGTTGCTGGAGCGCGGTGTAGCCGCCGGGCAGCCAGCGGTCGCCCACGCCCACGCCGGGTTCCTCGAGTGCGGTGCGGGCAGCCAGCAGGTGGGGCGGCGCCGGGTTCTCGAGCTCGAGCTCCAGGTCCACCGCATGTTGGGCGTCGCGCCGTTGGGAGGGTGTGAGCGCGGCAAGGTACGCAGGCAGCACGTCGGCGACGGTGGCGTCGGCGGGCGCAATGGCGAGGTGCGCAGCGAGCGCGGCGTGGGCAGCGGCCACGTCGCCCACCGGGCCATCGGCGGCGGCGGCGAGCGGACGGTGGAAGTCGGTGGGCACGCTGCGCAGCCCCCACTGATCGGCCAGTCGGGCGAGCGAGTTGGTGGGGCCCTGCTGCAGCCAGGCCGCCCCGGCGTCGGCGTGCACGTCGCGCCCGAGCGCCACGGTGTGGGCGCGGCCGCCGATGCGGTCGCGCGCTTCGAGCACCACCACCTCGGCACCGAGGTCGATGGCCGTGCGGGCGGCACCGAGGCCGGCGAACCCGGCGCCGATCACGGCGATGCGACGCGCACCACCGTCGATGGCCCATCGTGCGGCGCGGACACCCTCGTCGTACGCGCCGTGCGTCATCGACGGGGCGACCGGGTTGGTGGCGTCGCCGGCGAGCACGAACCGGTCGTCGACAGGCGTGCCGGCGGTGGCGCGGTCGGTCGTGCTGCCGCCCACACCGAGCGACGTCCACGACCCTCGCGACCACTGGTCGGTGCCCCAGTGGGTGACGTGCCAGGCGACCGGTGCGGGGTGCATGGCGGCGAGTCTGCCCGACTGCCACGGGGTGGGACGCGCCAGTAGGCTCCCGCCCGATGAAGCGGACGACCTCTCCTGCACGCCGGTTCGCGCGTGCCCTCGCACCCGTCACCCTCGCCGCGCTCGCGCTGGCCGCATGCGGCAGCTCCAGTTCGGAGTCGCCGTCCACCAGCATCCTGGTGGCACCGAAGATCACGGTCACGTCGGTGAAGGGCGATCCGCGCAGCCAGTTGTTCGCGGCCATCTACGCCCGAGTGTTGGAGGACAACGGCTATCGCGTCTCGCGCAAGGATCCGGTGGAGCTCGATCGTGCCGGCTATCTCGATGCGTTGGCGGCGGGCGAGTTCCAGGTCATCCCCGACAGCACGGGTGCGCTGCTGAGCTTCGCCTACTCCCAGCCCGACGCGCCGGTGGCGCCCACCACGGTGGTGCCCGATGCGCCGGCCAGCACGGTGGCACCCGTCACCACGCCCACCCCCGACACGAGCGGCGCGAGCACCACGGCGGCCGCCGCCACCAGCACCACCGCGGCGGCCACCATCACGAACGGGCGGTCGGTGGCCGAGCAGCTGATCGCCATCCGTGCAGTGCTCGACGAAGCGGTCACGGTGGGCAACCCCACACAGGCCGAGGACAAGGCGGTCATCGCGTGTACGCAGGCCACCGTCGACCAGTTCGAGGACTCGCAGTTCGTGACGCTCACGAACCTGGCGTCGAACGCGCCGCAGATCCGCCTGGCCGGTTCGGCCGAGTGGCGTGACGACACCGAGGCCGGCCTGCCGGCGCTCGAGCTGTACTACGGCGGCGAGTTCCAGAGCATCGACACGGTGGAGGAGGCCGACATGGCCGCGGCCATCGACGACGATGCGGCCGACTGCTTCGCGTTGGGTTCGATGAACCCGGTGATCACCACGAAGCGCCTCACGATCCTGCAGGACGACAAGGCGATGGTGCGTGGCAACGCGTGGGTGCCGTTGATGGCGGCCACCATCGCGAACGCCGACGTGATCACGGCGCTCGATTCGGTGAACGTGGCGCTCACCAGCAACCGCCTGAACCAGATGTTCAACGAGATCGAGCAGAACGGCACCGACCCCGCCGTCGTCGCCGACGCCTTCCTCGACACCCTCTGAGCCGCGCCGTCGTCGGAGCGGCGACGCCCGGTCCAGCCCGACTCGAGCGCTTCTGGGCATGCCCAGAATGACCCCGGGGTGCTTCTGGGCATGCCCAGAAGTCGACCGCGTGGGAAATGGTCGGGTGTCACCCCGCCATCGCGGGTTGGTCGCGTCGACGGTCGATGGTTGACTGCGCGGGCATGGCTCGCCCTGCACCTCGCCTCCACGACCCACGGCTCGCGGCGCGACACCTCGACGAGCTCACCGCCATCATCGACCGTGTCGGCCCGCCCGTCTGGATCGCCGGCGACACGCTGGCCGCGCTCTACGGCGTCGACGGCAGCACACTCGCCGCGCCGTACTCCTTCGCCGTCCCCCGCGGACGGGCACCTCACGTCAATGGCCACCACGTCCATCGCCTGCGCGATGTCTCCCGCCTCGACACCGCCACGGTGCTCGGCCTGCCCGGGTTGTCGGCCACCCGCCTGCTCATCGAATCCGCCGCCACGAAGGACGCCCGCCAGCTCACCGTGATGCTCGACTCCCTGCTGCGCGACGGGTTCACCAGTGAGGACTTCCTCCATCGCCGCATCATCGAACTGCGCCGCAAGGGCCGGCCCGGACTCGACCACCTCCTCGCCGTCATGGAGGGAGCCGAGCGCATCCGCGGCGGCCACTCGTTCCTCGAGCGCGCCTACCTGTCGTACCTCGGCGAGATCGGCCTGCCCCGGCCCGACACGCAACAGGTGCTCGCCCGCCGCGGCGACACCCTCGTGCGCGTCGACTGTCACTTCCCCGGCACGAACATCGTGGTCGAACTGCTCGGCTACCGCTGGCACCGCACACAGGAGCAGATGGAGGTCGACGCCGCCCGCGTGAACGCGCTGCACCTCACCGGTCACGAGGTGTACCAGTTCACCTACGACCAGGTCACCCTGCGCACGTCGACCCTCGTCGACACGATGGCCGCACTCGCGCCCCGGCTCGTCCGCTGACCCGGCGACGCCACGGCGTCGCCCCCGTCGCCCCCCGATCTCCGGCTTCCGGGCATGCCCAGAACGACCCCGGGGTGGTTCTGGGCATGCCCAGAAACGGCACCGGACCGGCCCTCTGAGCCGCGCCCGGACCGACGACGGCACTGCCGTAGAGTGCCGCCATGATTCGCGTCGACGGGATGACGAAGCGCTTCGGCTCGAAGACCGCCGTCGACCACCTCTCGTTCGACGTGCGACCCGGCGTGGTGACCGGCTTCCTCGGCCCGAACGGCTAGGGCAAGAGCACCACCATGCGCTGCATGCTCGACCTCGACCGCGCCGACAGCGGCACCGCCACCTTCGACGGCCGCCGCTTCCGCGACCTGCACCGCCCCCTCCACGAAGTGGGCGCCCTGCTCGACGCCGGCTACGTGCACCCCGGGCGCAGCGGCCGCAACCACCTGCGCTGGCTCGCCGCCACCAACGGCATCGGCATGGCCCGGGTGAACACCGTGCTCGAACAGGTCGGCCTCACCGCCGCCGCCGATGCCCGCCTGCGCTCGTACTCGCTCGGCATGCGCCAGCGGCTCGGCATCGCCGCCGTGCTGCTCGGCGACCCGCAGACCATCATCCTCGACGAACCCGCCAACGGCCTCGACCCCGAAGGCATCCGCTGGATCCGCGACACCCTCTCGTGGCTGGCCGGCCAGGGCCGCACCGTCCTGGTGAGCAGCCACCAGCTCAGCGAGATGGCGCTCATCGCCCACGACCTGGTGGTGATCGGGCAGGGCCGGCTGATCGAGCAGTCCACCGTCGCCGGCTTCGTGGCCGAACACGCCGATACCTGGGTACGCGTGCAGAGCCCCACCGTCGGCGCCCTCGTCCCCCACCTCACCGCACTCGGCGCCGCGGTCACCACCATCGACCCCACCACCGTCGACGTGCGCGGCACCACCAGCGCCACCGTCGGCGAGCTCGCCGCCCACCACGGCGTGGTGCTGCACGAACTGGCCACCCAGACCGGCTCGCTGGAGGACGCCTTCCTGAAGGCCACCGCCGAGTCCGTCGAGTACCACTCGGGCCCGATGGGAGACCCGTCGTGATCGACCTCGTCCGCGCCGAATGGATCAAGCTCCGCACCGTGACGATGAACTGGGTGCTCGTCGCCATCGCCGTGCTGTTCCCGCTGGCCGTCACCTTGCTCACCTCGTACTTCCGCGGCGACGAGGACATGGACGCCCGTCAGCTGCTCGAAGTGCTCACCGGCAGCTCGTTCGTGCCCGCCCTGCTCGTGGCCGTCATCGCCGCCGCATCCATCACCAGCGAGTTCGGGTTCGGCACCATCCGCGTCACGTTCACCGCCACACCCCGCCGCGCCCGGGTGCTGGTGGCCAAGGCGATGGTGCTCGTCGTGTCGGCCGTGTGGCTGCAGACCGTCGTAGTGCTCATCGGCGCACTGGCCGGCAAGGCCCTCGCCGAGTCACAGGGTTCGTTCATCGACTTCGCCGACGTGCCCACCGGGCTGCCCGCCCTACTGGGCACCGTGGCGCTCGCTGGCATCATGGCCCTCATCGGCCTCGGCCTGGGCATGTTGGTGCGCAGCACCCCGGTCGCGATCGCGATGCTCATCCTGTGGCCCCTCATGGCCGAAGCGCTCATCGGCGGCCTGCTGCAGCTGGTGTTCGACGAGGTCGACATCGTGAGCTGGATGCCGTTCCGTGCCGGCTTCTCCATCGCCGCGATCGAGTCGTTCGGCGGGCCCGACCGACTGGTGGCCGGCATCTACTTCGCCGCCGTCGGTCTCGGCCTGTGCGCACTCGGCGGCTGGGCCGTCAACCGCAAGGACGCCTGACCCGGCGCTGATGCGAATCCCGCCCATGGGTGGGGAATGCGTCAGAACTGACGGGAAACGCACCCGTGGGTGGGAAATGCGTCAGGAATGACGGGAAACGGACCCGACCCCTACGAGGCGGCCCGAGGCGGCCCGGCGCAGCCCGGCGCGGCGGGGGTCAGCGGGCGCGGAGTTCGAGGGCGTCGCGCTTCAAGATGGTGTAATGGCGCTCGTGCTGGTCGATCCAGCCGAGGCGGATGAAGCTGGCGATGGCCTTGTTGACCCGCTCACGCGACGCACCCACCATGCCGGCGAGTTCCTCCTGGGTGATGGGCAGCACGAACTCCTCCGCGCCACCCGACAACTCGAGCAACCGCTTCGCCGTGCGGCCGGTGACGTCGAGGAACACGCTGTCGGCCAACGCTTCGTCCATCACCCGCAGGCGTCGCGCCAACAACCGGCACACACCCCACAACAACGCCGGATCACTGCGGAACGCCTTGATGACCGGATCGAACGGAATGGCGAACACCACCGACGGCTCCAACGCACGGGCCATCGCGGAGCGCGACCCCTCGTCGAGCAACGCCATCTCGCCGAACAGGTCGCCCGAGTCCATGAGCGCCACCACGGTCTCGCGATGGTCGATGGGATTCGCGATGGCGATGGCCACCCGACCACTCACCACCAGGTACAACGAATCGGCCACGTCGCCTTCGCGGAACAGCACATCACCACGGATGAGCGGCAACTCGGCACCGGCGGCAGCGATCTCGCGGATCACCGCGGCCGGCGCGTCGGCGAAGAAATCGGTTCGTGCGAGCAGTTCTTCGTGAGCCATGTCCGATGGAACGGTACTACCCTCGCCGGGGTGTCGGTGCAGCGAATGCGGAACGTGTGGACCATCGTGGTCGCAGGAGGCTCGGGCACCCGGTTCGGCGGACCCAAGCAGTACGAGGCGCTCGGCCATCGCCGAGTGCTCGACTGGTCGGTGCAGGCCGCACGCGACGCCGGTGACGGCGTGATCGTGGTGGTGCCCGCCGGCGACGCCGAACGCGAAGGCGGGGTGCCGGGTGGTGCCACCCGCAGCGAGTCGGTACGCGCCGGCCTGGCCCACGTGCCCGCCGACGCCACCATCGTGTGTGTGCACGACGCAGCCCGCCCGTTCGCCGGCCCCGACGTGTTCGCCCGTGTCATCGACGCCGTCGAGCACGGAGCCGACGCCGCCATCCCCGGCATCCCCGTGGCCGACACCATCAAGCAGATCGACCACGCCGGCGCCGTGGTGCACACCCCGAACCGCGCCGAGCTGATGGCCGTGCAGACCCCGCAGGCGTTCCGCGCCCAGGCCCTGCGCGACGCCCACGCCGGCGGCGCCGACGCCACCGACGACGCCGCACTCGTGGAAGCCGCCGGCGGCACCGTGGTGGTGGTGGCCGGCGACGTCGCCAACCGCAAGATCACCGACCCCGACGACCTGCGCTGGGCACGCGAGCGCATCGCCACCACCGAAGGGACGCACCGCATGCACACTGATGTCCGCGTCGGCCAGGGGTTCGACATCCACCGCTTCAGCGACGATCCGGCCCGTCCGCTCGTGCTGGGCGGCGTCACGTTCCCCGACGCACCCGGCCTGCACGGCCACAGCGACGCCGATGCCATCGCCCATGCCGCCACCGACGCACTGCTCGGCGCCGCCGGGCTGGGCGACATCGGCGAACACTTCCCCGACACCGACCCGCAGTGGAAGGGTGTCGACTCGCTGGTGCTGCTGCGCCACGCCGCCGGCCTCGTGCGCGACGCCGGATGGCGCATCGGCAACGTCGACTGCAGCGTGGTGTGCGAGACACCGAAACTGGCACCGCACCGCGCCGAGATGCAACGTCGCCTCAGCGACGCCGCCGGCGCACCCGTGACCGTGAAAGGACGCCGCGCCGAAGGCCTCGGAGCCCTCGGCCGACGAGAAGGCATCGCCTGCTGGGCGAACGCCGTGATCATGAAGGAGACCGGTTCGTGAAGCCGAAGAAGCCCGCACAGGGAGGCCCCCGCGGTCAGCGCACCGCCGGCACCGGCAAGGCCCGCACGTCGGGCGCACCGCGCACCGGCACCAGCAGTGGTGGTGGCACGGGTGGCACCGGCCGCGGCCCCTCCCCCAAGGCCAGCGGCGGCCGACAGTACGCGTCGCGCGGCGCCGGCCGCACCGGCAGGGTGGCCGCACCCGGCGACCCCGCCCCGAAGAAGCCCGGCGAGAAGACCCTCGGCGGCGAGCAGGTGGAAGGCCGCCAGGCCGTGCGCGAACTGCTCATCGCCGGCAACCGCCGCGTGAAGGAGGTGTGGGTGTCGGGCGAGCTGGCCGAGACCGAGATCCTCGCCGACATCATCGAGATCGCGCGCAGCATGCGCGTGCAGGTCACCGAGGTGGCCCGCAAGCGCCTCGAGTCGCAGGCCCGCAGCGAAGCGCCGCAGGGCGTGCTTGCGTTCGCCGCCCCGCTGCAGGAGGTGGAGCTCAGCGCGATGCTGAAGCGCACCGGCAGCACGCCGCCGTTCCTGGTGGCGGTCGACGGTGTCACCGACCCCGGCAACCTGGGCGCCCTGCTGCGCTGCTGCGAAGGCGCCGGCGTGCACGGCGTGGTGCTGCCCCGCCATCGTGCGGTGCACATCACCCCCACCGCGGCGAAGAGCGCGGCCGGTGCCGTGGAGCACGTGCCGATGGCCCTCGTGGGCGGCCTGCCCTCGGCCCTCGAGCGGATGCGCGAAGCCGGCATCTGGGTGGTGGGCCTCGCCGACGAGGCCGACAAGAGCCTGTTCGAGCTCGACGACCTGGCCAACGAAGCCATCTGCCTCGTGCTCGGCGCCGAGGGCAACGGCCTGTCGCGCCTCGTGCGCGAACGCTGCGACCTCATCGTGAGCATCCCCATGCGCGGCCGGCTCAGCTCGCTCAACGTGAGCGCCGCCGCCGCACTGGCCACCTACGAGGTCACCCGCCACCGCGTCCGCAAGGGTTAAGTACCCGCGACTAGGGCGACGTGGTGTCGACCACGTCCTCGGTCTCGGTGCCCACGATCACCGACGTGGCCGGCAGCACCGACGTCGACGTGGTGGACGTGCCCCCTGCCTCCGGGTCGGGACACGTGACCTTGGTGATCATCTGCGTCTCGAAGTTGAACGTCGACGTGGCGGCCGCGCCATAGGTGTTGATGAAGTCGGTGAGCGACGACGTGTCCTCCGGGCACGACCGGTCGACCTTGCCCGCACGTCGCACCACCCAGTCGTTCTCCAACAACACGAACGGACCGTCGAGCATCTCGCGCACGGCCGGCAGCTCCACCGTCTGGCCGGGCGGGCCCTCGATGATGCTGAACCACAGCACCGCATCACCCAGCAGGTCGGCCGCCACCGTGCACGTGGCCACCGCCGTCAGATCGGGGCAGTCGATCTCACCCGGTGTCCCCGCCTCGATGACCATCGTGCGCGTACCGTCGAGCTGCAGCGCCAGATCGGCCGTGGTGCGCCCTTCGTCGAACGCGAACCCGGTCTCGGGCGTGATGCCGAACGCCCACGAGATGAGATCGATCTCTCGTGTCACCGGTCCGTCGTCGCTGCTGGCCTGCACGCCGGTGGGCGGCGTGGTGCGGTTGAACACCAGGATCAGCACCAGGAACAGCCCCGCCAGCGCCGCCAACGACAGCCAGAAACGGAGCGAGAGGAACTGGCGCACGCCCGCGAGCGTAGGTCAGCCGCGCATCGCGACGGCCGCGGCACGCGTGGCCGCCGCGCCGATGGCGTCGATGACGTCGTCGGTGTGACCCAACCCGACGAACAATGCCTCGTACGCACCCGGCGCCAACGCCACACCCTCGGCCAGCATCGCGTGGAAGAACGCCGCGTACAGCCGCTCGTCGGTGGTCTTCGCCTCGTCGAAGTTCGTGGGCACCGCACCCGGCCCGAAGAACATGCCGACCAACGTGCCCACCACGGGGAACGACGCCGGCAGCCCGGCCGATGCACACGCCGCGGTGAGCACCGCCGACAACTGCGCCGCACGACCGCGCAGCAACTCGTACGCCTCGGGGGTGAGCTCACCGAGCGCCGCCCGACCCGCGGCCGTGGCCAACGGGTTGCCCGCCAACGTGCCCGCGTGGAACACCTTGCCCAACGGCGACAACGTCTCCATGATGTCGCGTCGGCCACCCACCGCACCGATGGGCAGACCGCCACCGATGACCTTGCCGAACGTGGTGAGATCGGGCCGCACGCCGTACTGGCCCTGTGCCCCACCCGTGCCGAGGCGGAACCCGGTGATGACCTCGTCGAACACCAACAGCGCACCCACACGGTCGCACTCGGCGCGCAGGCCTTCGAGGAACCCCGGCGCAGGTGCCACCACACCCATGTTCGCCGCCACCGGCTCCACGAACACCGCGGCCACCTGGTCGTCGAGCTGCGGCACCACGTTGTACGGCACCACCATCGTGGACGCCACCGCACTGGCCGGCACGCCCGCCGTGCCCGGCAACCCGAGCGTGGCCACACCGCTGCCACCCGCCGCCAACAACGCGTCGGTGGCACCGTGGAAGTTGCCGTGGAAGATGACGATGCGGTCGCGACCCGTGAACCCACGCGCCAACCGCACTGCGGTGCTGGTGGCCTCGGTGCCCGAGTTCATCAGCCGCACCCGCTCGCAGCTGGGCACCCGTGCCGAGATGGCCTCGGCCAACAGCAACTCGCCCGGCGTGGGCGCTCCGTACGACGTGCCGTTCGCGGCCGCCGCGGCCAACGCCGAGGTCACCGCCGGATGGGCGTGGCCGAGGATGACCGCGCCGTAGCTCTGCACCAGATCGATGTAGCGGGTGCCCTCCACGTCGAACACGTACGGACCCTCGGCACGCTCGACCAGGTACGGCGTGCCACCCACCGCCTTGAACGCACGGATGCTGCTGTTCACCCCACCGGGGATGACCTCGCACGAACGGGCGAACAGCTCGGCGTTGGAACGCGGCAGATCGAGGGGAAGGGGCGGCAACTGGGTCATGCGTGGGCCTCCGCGAACCAACGGGTGAGATAGGTGAGGATGATGTCGGCACCGGCCCGCTTGATGGCGGTGAGGTGCTCGGTGGCCACCACGTCGTGGTCGATCCAGCCGTTCGCCGCGGCCGCCTTCAGCATCGAGTACTCGCCGCTGACGTGATACGCCGCGAGCGGCACGTTCACCTGCGCTCGCACCGCCGCGATGATGTCGAGGTACGCGAGCGCCGGCTTCTCCATCACCATGTCGGCACCCTGGTCGAGGTCGGCCTGCACCTCGAGCAACGCTTCACGCGGGCCGTTGCGCCAGTCCTGCTGGTACGCCTTGCGGTCGCCGCCACCCACGATGGCGCAGTCGACCGCATCGCGGAACGGGCCGTACAACCCGCTCGCGTACTTCGCCGAATAGGCGAGGATGCTCACGTCGCTGTGGCCCGCACCGTCGAGTGCCGACCGGATGGCGCCCACCTGGCCGTCCATCATGCCGCTCGGCGCCACCACGTGCGCCCCGGCATTGGCCTGCGCCACCGCGATGCGCCCGTAGATCTCGAGCGTGGCGTCGTTGTCGACCGAGGTGTGCGGATGCCCCGCAGGCCCGTCGAGCACACCGCAGTGCCCGTGATCGGTGTACTCGTCGACACACAGATCGGCCATCAGCACGATGCGATCACCCACGTCGTCGGCAAGATCCTGCAAGGAAAGTTGCACGATTCCCTCAGGGTCGAACGCTCCAGAGCCGATGGAATCCTTGATGGATGGCACACCGAACAGCATGATCGCGCCCACCCCGAGGTCGGCCAACTGCCGCACCTCGGTGCGCAGGCTCGCCCGCGTGTGCTGCACCACCCCTGGCAGCGAGGCGATCGGCTGCGGTTCGTCGATGCCCTCGCGCACGAACAGTGGTGCCACCAGGTGGCGGACGTCGAGCTGCGTCTCGGCCACCAGGTCGCGCAACGGAGCAGAGCTCCGGAGGCGCCGCGGCCGCGAGACGGGAAAGTTGCCGGTCACGGCCTCGCATCGTATTCGCACCAGCCCAGGAATCGTCCCGTGAACGCGACCACCAGCACCGAGCAGCTCGCCGTCGAGGCCCGTCAGTCGGGCGAGTTCCGACGCGCCGCCGAACTGTTCTCCGCCGCCGCTGCCGAGGCGCCCGACCTGCAGGCCCGTCTGCACCTGCAGATCCGCCAGGCGATCTGCCTGGTGGCCGCCGACCGGCTGGAGGAGGCCGCCGCGCTCGCCCGCGTGGTGGCCGACGAGGCCCGCGCCGACGGGCACCTGGCCGAACTGGCCGACGCCCTCGGCCTGCTGGTCGACGACCACAC
The DNA here is from genome assembly GCA_005778215.1 of Actinomycetota bacterium. Classification (GTDB taxonomy): domain Bacteria; phylum Actinomycetota; class Acidimicrobiia; order Acidimicrobiales; family Ilumatobacteraceae; genus UBA668. The sequence continues at coordinate 25,576 of SXKB01000309.1, forward strand.
CCGCGCCGGTCGCTGGGCCGAAGCCACACAGGCGCTCTCCGAAGCGGTGTACATCCTGCAACGGCTGCCGAACGACCCGCAGTACTACCAAGTGCTGCAGAACATGGCCGACACCTACGCCCACTGCGGCTTCGTGGAACCCGCGCTCGAGCTGTACGACCGGGCCCTGCGCCTGGCCGACAACGACAGCGACCGCCAGTTCACCTACGCGAGCATGTCGGCTGCGTACCACGACGCCGCACAGCGGGAGACCGACCCGTTGGAACAGCATCGCCTGCTCCACGACGGCCTCTACGCCGCCACCGCGGCCCTCGACCCCGAGGGCGCCACCGAAGCGCTCTCCATCGGCGAAGCACTCGCCCATCGCTCGATGATGTTGGCCGAGATCGGCCACTACCACTCGGCCGTCGACGACGCCCGCCGCGCACGCGACGTGGCCTCGCAGCATGGTCTGCGCGGTGAACTCGCCCTCTCCATCGCCGGTGAGGCACTCGCCGTCTGGGGCCTCAGCCGCGATGCCGGCGTGCGCGACCTGATCGCGGAGGCGTTCGCCGCCGCCGAGGGTCTCGACCTCGAGCGCTACCTCGGCCCACTGCACGAGCTGGAGGTGGAAGTGCTGTGGACGCTCGGCCAGTACACCGAGGCCCGCGCGGCACTCGAACTGCAGCTGCGCGCCGCGCTGCGCCGCCAGCACGACGAGAGCGCCGTGCGATGGGAGCACGTGCGGCTCGGCGCCGACCACCTGGAAGTGGCCGCCATCAGCGAGAGCGACCCGCTCACCGGGCTGCCCAACCGCCGCCACCTCGCGCACGTGCTGCCTGAGGCCGTCCATGCCCACGCCCCGGTGTGCCTGGGCATGATCGACCTCGACGGGTTCAAGCACATCAACGACGAATACGGCTACCTGCTCGGTGACGGCGTGCTGCAGGAAGTGGCCACCGTGCTCGAGCGCGTCTGCCGACGCGGCGACACCGTGGTGCGCCTCGGCGGCGACGAGTTCGTGATGGTGCTGCGCGAGACGTCCCCCAACGACGCTCGCGCCGTGTTCGAACGCGTGCGCCAACTGATCGGTATGCGCACCTGGCACGGCATCCCGGCCGACGTGCGCCTCACGGCCAGCGTCGGCCTCACCGTCGGCAGCCACGGCGCCGAACCCGACCAGTTGCTGGCCCAGGCCACCAACGCGCTGCAGCAGGCCAAGCGCGCCGGCCGCGACCGCATCATCATCCAATAGGAAACTGGATAGGGTTCCCCACCAATGGCAGCACAGGCATGGTTCTCATCGGGTGACGTCGACGTCGCCCCCGGTACCACCGTGGTGTTGCAGCTCACCGTGGTGAACCTGTCCGACACCACCGACTCGTTCGTGCTCACGCCCGTCGGCATGCCCGCGGCCTGGACCACGCTGCGGCCCGCGAACATCACCCTGTTCGGCGGCACCCAACAGATCGTCGATGTGGAGGTGTCGCCCCCGCTGGTGTCGAGCACCATCGCCGGGCCCGCCGCACTGTCGGTGCGCATCGTGCCGCAGCGCGACCCCGACAACCTCAGCACCGCCGAGACCACGCTGGTGATCGGTGAGAGCTTCGACCGACGCCTCAACGTGCTCACCCCCGCCCTACGTGGCCGCCGCACCGCCACCTACGACCTGATGGTCGAGAACCGTGGCAACACCCTCGCGTCGTGCCGCATGCACCTCGTCGACCCGACCGGCCGACTGGAGGGCGACTTCGACCCGCCCGCCGCCGGCGTGGAACCCGGCGCCAGCACGCTGGTGCGGATGAAGGTGCGCGCCACCGGCATCCAGTGGAACCGCCACCCGCGCACCATCCCGTTCCGCATCGACGCCGACCAGCCCGGCAGCCCCACCGCCACCGCGCCGGCCACGTTCGTGCAGGCACCCATCGTGCCCGAGAACCTCATCGGTCGCCTCGTGGCCACCGGGCTCGTGGTGGGCGCGTTCGCGCTCGCCTGGGTGGGCATCGTCAAGCCCGCCATCCGCGACGCCGCCGACGATGCCGTGGCCGACCAGGTGGTCACCCAGACCACCGTGGTCACCAGCAGCGTCGAGCCCAACCCCGACGACACCACCAACACGGGTGGCGGCAACGGTGGCAGCACCGACAACGGCACCATCGTGAACATCCCACTGCCCGTCTCGGTGCCCCAGGGCCAGACCGGCGCGAACCAGTACACGGTGCCGGCCGGCCAGACCCTGCGCATCACCGACATCGTGGTGCAGAACCCGCAGCAGGATCAGGGCACGCTGGTCCTCGCCCGCAACTCGAACGCGCTGTTCACGTACAGCCTCACCAACATGTTCGGCGCCGACATCGATCAGCCGCTGCGCACCCCGCTCGAGTTCCAGTCGGGCGAACAGGTCACCGTCACCGTCACCTGCGACGGCGTCGGCGATCTCACCGGCACCGCCTGCAGCCCCAACGTGCTGCTCAGCGGCGTCCTCGTCCCCGCCTGAGTCCGGCCCGTTCGCCGATCGGCCGGAGTGGCCGTCAGTCGGTGTCGAAGCGGGGGGAGTTGGCGCCGGCCCGCTTGCGGGGCACCATCACCGTCACGTCGGCCGTGGCCAACTGCCCGTCGAGCGTCTGTGCCACCAGCGTGCGCGGCCCGGGACGATCGTTGGGGCGCAACGTGAACTCCACCAGCAGGCCACCCATCGCATCGGTGACCACCGAGACCGGACGACCCGAGCCGTCGGCCCACGACACCGTGACCGGCGTGTTGGGAGCGAACCCGGCACCCACCACCGTGAGGAGACTGGGGGCCACCGCCACGGTGTTGCTGACGGCGAGCTTCGGCTCGTAGTGGCCCTCGCCACTCACCAGCATCGTGGTGTACGCACCGTCGGTGGTGGCCACCACCACGCTCGCCGTGCGCAGACCTGCGCCGGTGGGCGTGAACACGATCTCGAGGTTGCACGTCTCGGCGGCCGGCACCGTGCGCCCGCTGCACTCGTCGTTGCCGACCACGAAGTCGAGCGGGTTCGAACCCTGGATCTTCACCGACCGCACCCGCACCGGGTTGAACGCCACGTTGTAGATCGAGAACACCATCGGCTCGTCGCGACCGCCCACCACCATCGGGTGCGCCTCGGCCCCGCCCGGGCTGGGCGCCAACGCCGGGTCGCCACCGAAGCCGGTGAGCTCGGACGTCATCTCCATCGCACCGAAGCCGGCCTCGGCCACCTTCAGCGTGCCCTCGGTGCGGCCCGCCGCGAACGGCATCAGCATCAGGTTCACCGTGCACACACCGCCGGGCGGCACCGGCACGTCGACCTGGTCGACACACGTGCCACCGCTCACCAGGAAGTCGGGGTTGTCGACTTCCACGGTGTGCGGGATGAACGACGACGGTCCGCGGTTCGCGAGCACCAGGTACCACTCGGGACCCGGATAGCCGACGGCCACCGTGCCGAGATCGAGGTTCGCGAGGCTGAGCACCGGTCGATGCTCGACCACCGCGATCTGCCGACCGTCGGCCGGCAGGTTGCCGAACGCCTGACCGGCGAGCGTGTCGAACACCACCACGCGACCGTTGGCCGACACGCGCGGCTGCGAGTTCGCCGCCGGTGCCGGCGTGATGCCGTCGGCCAGGGTGCTCACCCGCTGCACCGTGCCCAGTGCCGGCACGCTGACCACGATGTCGCCGTCGAACTGGCCGCCGAGGTCACCGTTGCGGGTGGGGAACAGGTTGGTGGCCCGGCTCACGTAGAACAGTTCGTCACCCGACCGGCCGAGCGCCGGCTGGGTGGCACCGAGATCGGCGGCCACCGGCGGCTGCGCCGGGTCGCCAGGGGCACGGCTGCCGAGATCGAGCGAGCCGTCGGTGCGGTCGTACAGGTACACCTGCGGCAGGCAGTCGGGACTGCACACCGGCAAGGTGGCGCCGGGCACCAGGTTGGAGGCCGTGGACACGAACGCCACGTACCGGCCGTCGCCCGACACCGCCGCGCTGCCGGCCTCGCCCGACTCACCGGCCGGCGACAACGAGATGCGGCGCACGTTCGTGTTGCGATCGAGGTTCGCCCGGTCCCACACGTACACGTGCGAGGTGGCGTAGCCGCCTGGCTGCTGACCCGAACTCCACTTGCCGAGCGGCAGGCTGGCATCGGCGTCGGCGGTGAACGCCACCACGGTGCCGTCCTCGCTGATGGCCGGCTCGCGCAGGCCGCGGTAGCGGAACGTGGTGTCGGGGGCGGCACCGGGGCTGCCCGCCACCGGCTCGGCCCGTCCCGGCTCGCCGAGCGGGATGGTGAGATCGACCACCGTGACGGCGGTGAGTTCGGGGGCCACGATGCTGAACCGGTGCGTGTAGGCGACGACCGCACCCTCACCCGAGATGGCGGGGCGGTACAGCGGGCTCACGTTGTCGGCGGCGCTGGACTCGAAACCCGAACCACGCGTGGTGGACACGAGGTCCCACTCACCCGGCTCGCCACCGCACTCCACCAGGCGCTGCGTGTACACGTCCCACCGGTCGCCCTGGTCGTCGTCGCGGAACAGGTCGTACGGGGCTTCGGTGATGACCGCCACGTTGCACCCGTCGGCGCTGATGACCGGCCACACGCTGTTGCCCGGCCGCACGCCGTCGGCCAGCGTGGTGAGCTCGGCCACCGTGCCCGCCGCGCGGTCCTGGATGAACGTGGTGCTGGTGCGGGTGTCGGCGGCGTCGAGCGGACGACCGGCGAACACCACCAGGCGACCATCGGCCGACACCGAGGGCGTCTGCGAGAACACCTCCGCCACCGGCGTGGCCGACAGTTCGGTCTCGTCGGCTGCCGGCGCGCGTCGATCAGCGGCGACGTGGGTGACTCCCACTGCCACTACCGAAGCCACCGTGCCCACGAAGAGCCAGTGGCGCGCACTGCGCGTGCCGAACATGCTGCGTTCTCACTCCCGCCCGGTCGTTGCGAACTTCCAGGAAGTCTAGGTCTCGGAGGATAGGGACGTCACCAGGACGTCGATCAATCCTCTCAGTGAATGATCGGTTGCCACCAGGGAAATCTTGAGGTCGAGCGTGGCCGCTGCGGCCGCCGTCTGTGGGCCGATGGCCACTGCGATCGGCGGGGTGGAGGTGCCGAACACGGCCACCCACGCGCGCACCGCCGAACCGCTCGCGAACAGCACGGCATCGGCCGACAACGCGGCCAGTTGCAGACGCGCGTCGGGCCGCGCCGGCACCGTGCGGTAGGGCGTGCTGACGGTGACCTGCCAACCCCGCGCACGCAGGCCGTCGGCCATGGTGGGTTCGGCGTCGAGTGCCTGCACCAGCAGCACCGCACCCGAGCCCGACGGGAACTCGGCCAACAACCCGGCCGCGCTCTGCTGGGCCGGCACCAGAGTGGCGGTCACACCTCCGCTGAGCAGGGCCGACGCGGTGGTGGCACCCACGGCCGCCACCCCTGCGGGGGCGGTGGTGTGCGCCGCCACGTACTGCTCGGCACCGTTCGGCGACGTGACCACCAGCCAGTCGAACGCCGCCGGATCCAGTGCGCGCAACGCTGCGGCGGCCTCCGGATCGACCACCTGCTCCACCAGCGGCACCACCACCGGCACCGCGCCCTCGGCCTCCAGCAACCCGGCCAGCGAACCGGCCTGCGACGACGACCGCGTCACCACCACCCGCCGGCCCTGCAACGCGCCGGACGAGGGGGCCACGTCCTCAGCCCGCCCCGAGCTCGGTGCGCAGCTCGCGGGCCAGCGCCGCTGCCTCGGCCGTGCCCTGCGGCCCCAACGCGACGGACCGCGCCACGTGCCGTCCCGACGCCGGGTCGGCCAGGAACCCGTGCAGCACGCCGTCGACCGCGTGCGCCGCCACCGGCAGCGAACAGCCGGTGCCCAGCTCGGCCAGGAACGCACGCTCGACCTCCACCGCCACCCGGCTGACGGCATGGTCGACGGCCGCCAACCGCTCGGCGGTCGCGGTGTCGTCGGCACGGCACTCGATGGCCACGCAGCCCTGCCCGGGCGCGGGCACGAACTCGGTGACCGACAGTGCCTGCGCGATGCGATCGGTGAGGCCGAGGATCTCCATCGCCGCCACCGCCATCACCAGCGCGCCGCCCTCGGGCAGCTTCGACAGGCGGGTGTGAATGTTGCCGCGCAGCTCCACGAACTGCAGATCGGGCCGCACCGCCTGCAACTGTGCCCGGCGTCGCACCGACCCGGTGGCCACCGTGGCTCCCGCAGGCAGGTCGGACAGCGCGGCACCCACCAACGCATCGCGCGGGTCGCGGCGCGCGCAGAAGGCCGCCAACTGCAGTCCGTCAGCGGTGATGGACGGCAGGTCCTTCGCACTGTGCACGGCGAGGTCGGCGTGCCCGTCGAGCACAGCCCGCTGCACCTCCTTCACGAACACACCCTGGCCACCGATGGAGTGCAACGGCACGTCGGTGCGCTGGTCACCCAACGTCTCCACGAACACCAGCTCCACCGACAGCCCGGGATGCGCCGTCATCAGCGCATCGGCCACGGCCTGCGACTGCGCAGTGGCCTGCGCACTGCTGCGCGTGGCGAGACGGAGCACGGTCACGGCCGCCTCAGCCGAGATCGAACAGTTCGCGCACCGCGGCGGCGTTGCGCTCACCCTGCGGCGTACCCGCGTCGTCCTTCAGCCGCACCGACACCTGGTGGAGCAGCTTGGCGACGATGCCCTTGGTGAGCGCCTCCACCGTCTCGCGCTGCGCCGGATCGAGCGCGGCGAGCCGGTTGTGGAACCGCTCGAGCTCGGCGGTGCGCACCGCGTCGGCCTTCTCGTGCAGCTGGGCCACCAGCGGCGCCGCCTGGCGGGCCGTGGCCTCCATGCCGAACCGCTCGACCTCTTCGCCCACGATGTCGCGCACCTTGTCGGCCTCGGCCTGACGCTGCGCCAGCCCTCGGGCCGCCCAGTCGCGGAGGTGATCGAGGTTCAACAGGGTGACACCGGGGACCGACATCACGTCGGGCGCCACATTGCGCGGCACGGCGATGTCGACGATGAGCAACGGCGACGCGGCACCGGCGCGGTGCGTGGCCACGAGCTCGTGATCGATGAACGTACCGGCGCCGCTGCTGGTGAGCAGCACGTCGGCGTCGTCGAGCGCCTCGGCCCAGTGCGCGAACGGCACGATGCGACCGCCCACCCGCTGTGCGAGGTGCTCGGCGCGGGTGTCGGTGCGATTCGTGACCGTGATGTCGGTGGCACCGGCACCCACGAGCGCGACGGCGATGCCCTCGCCCATCTCGCCGGCACCCACCACGAGCACCTTGCGGCCCGCCAGTGAGCCGAGGATGTCGTGGGCCATGTCGACCGCAGCGTGGCTGACCGACGTGGTGTGCTTGCCGATGCCGGTCTCGGTGCGTGCCCGCTTGCCGGTCTCGAGCGCGTGACGGAACAGCAGGTTCAGCGTGGTGCGCGCCCCGCCCTCGACCTGCGCAGCCTCCCAGGCGCCACGCACCTGACCGAGGATCTCGCTCTCGCCCAGCACGGCACTCTCGAGGCCGGACGCCACTTCGAACAGGTGACTCACCGCCGCGTCGTCGTGCTGGCTGTACAGGTGCGGGTGCAGCTCGTCGGGTTGCAGCCCGCCGAGTTCGCAGAAGAAGTCACGGATGTCGGCGTAGGCGCCGTGGAACCGCTCGGCCACCGCGTACACCTCGGTGCGGTTGCACGTGCTGAGCACCGCCGCCTCGCGGATGTTCGCGCGGCTCACGAGGCCCGTGATGACCTTGCCCAACGCCTCACCCGGAATGGCGACGCGCTCGAGCAGGTCGATGGGGCCGGTGCGGTGGTTGACACCGATGACCACGATGCTCATGCAGCGACCACCCTATGCGCTCGCCGACCGGCCGTTGCCATTCTGCACGGCATGAATGGCACCGCCGGCGCGGCGCTGCTCGTGGTAGCTGAGGATCTGCAGTTCGACCGCCAGGTCGACCTTGCGCACTTCGATGGCCCGCGGCACCGACAGCACCACGGGCGCGAAGTTGAGGATGCTGGTCACACCGGCCTTCACCAGGCGATCGGCTGCGTCCTGTGCCGCAGCGCCGGGCGTCGCGACCACGCCGATGTTCACCCGGCGGGTGGCCACGATCTGCGGCAGTTCGTCGATGTGGCGCACGCGGGTGCCGCCCAGCACGGTGCCCACCTTGGCGTCGTCGATGTCGACGATGCCGGCCACGGGGAAGCCCCGCTCGCCGAACCCGCCGTAGCCGGCGAGCGCCTGGCCCAGGTTGCCGGCGCCGACGATGACGACCGGCCAGTCGTGGGTGAGACCGAGCTCGCGGCGGATCTGGTACACGAGGTACGCCACTTCGTAGCCCACGCCTCGGGTGCCGTAGCTGCCGAGATAGCTGAGGTCCTTGCGCACCTTGGCGGCGTTCACGCCCGCCAGTTCGGCCAGACCCTCCGAGGAGATGCTCTCCACGCCCTCGTCGGCCTGCTCGCCGAGGATGCGCAGGTACACGGGCAGACGCGACACGGTGGCATCGGGGATGCGTCGGCGGTTGCGGTCGGGGGCCATACCGTCGCCAACGTTAGGCACTCGTGCACACGTTCACAAAGCCAGCCGGGTGAGAGACCGGCGAGATTCGACGTGTCATCCGACACCCTGCGCGCTCCGCCGTTCGCCGGTCGCCGAGGCTTCTGGCAGGTTTCCGTCCCGGATTCCGGGACGGAACGCCGCCAGATGCCGATTCGGGACGAATTGCGCCCAGAAACCTGGCCCCGCACGCCGTAACCTGCGGCCGATGAACGCCGCACTCGCCGCCGCCGCCACGCTGGTCGCGCTCGCGTTCTGCCTCAGCACGCTCGACCGCTGGCTGCGCCGTCGCCGGCCGCACGAACTGGCCTGGACGGTGTCGCTCGCCCTGTTCGCCCTCGGATCGCTCGCCCTGTGGTGGGCGGAGAGCGCCGGCTGGAGCCTCGGCGCGTTCCGCATCTTCTACATGGCCGGGGCCGTGCTCAACGTGCCGTGGCTGGCCCTCGGCACCGTGTACCTGCTGGCCGGCCAACGGGTGGGCGACCGGGTGAAGTGGTGGCTGGTGTTCCTCAGCGGCCTCACCGTCGGCATCGTCGGATTCGCCCCCACCGACGCACCCGTGTCGGGCGACGTGATGCCCACCGGCAAGGAGGTGTTCGGCATCGCGCCCCGCGTGCTGGCCGCCGTCGGCTCCGGCGTCGCCGCCGTGGTCATCATCGCCGGCGCGCTCTGGAGTGCCTGGCGGGTGTGGCGCGGCCGCAACCCGTCGCTCGGCGGACAGCGCACCATCACCGCCCCCGGACGACTGGTGTGGGGCAACCTGCTCATCGCCACCGGCACCCTGGTGCTCAGCGGCAGCGGCACCCTGGCCGGCCGACTGGGCAAGGACCGCGCGTTCGCCGTCACCCTGCTGGTCGGCATCGTCGTGCTGTTCCTCGGCTTCCTGGTCGCGTCGGCCCCGCCACGGCGGAAGGCCGCCGCACCCGAACTGCGATCGGTGGCCTGAGCCGTGAACGGTGGCGCGCACGAATGGCGACGCGACGACGGCTACTCGGTCAGCGACGACCGCGACCGCATCGACCGTGAGTTCGTATGGCGATGGTTGGCCCACGACTCGTACTGGGCCAAGGGCCGCACCCGCGAGGTGATGGACCGCGCCATCGACGGCTCGCTGTGCTTCGGGCTGTACGCGCCCGATGGGTCGCCGGCCGGGTTCTGCCGGCAGGTCACCGACCGCGCCACGTTCGCATTCCTCAGCGACGTGTTCGTGCTCGATGCGCATCGCGGCACTGGCGCCGGCACGTTCCTGGTGCGCTGCGCCATCGAGCACCCCGACATGGCCGGCGTGCGCCAGCAGACGCTGCGCACCCAGGACGCCCACGGCCTCTACGAGAAGTTCGGCTACCGCGGCATCACCCCCGACGAACTCCCCACCTGGATGGTGCGCTACCCCCTCGGTTAGTCAGACGAGGCTGCGGCGGAGGAGCTTGCCACTCACGTTGCGCGGCAGTTCGTCGACGAAGAGGATCTTGCTCGGGCACTTGTACCGAGCGAGATGGTCGAGGCACCACGTGACCAGGGTGTCCTCGTGCGCCGACGCACCGGGCTCGAGCACCACGAACGCCTTCACGGCCTCGCCGGTGTGCGGATGCGGCACGCCGACCACACCCACCTCGTGGACCGCCGGGTGCTCCATCAGCACTTCCTCCACCTCGGCCGGGTACACGTTGAACCCGCTGACGATGATGAGGTCCTTCGCTCGATCGACCAGGTACAGGTAGCCGTCGTCGTCGGTGACCGCGATGTCGCCGGTGCGCAGCCAGCCGTCGGCCGTGAGCACCTTGGCCGTCGCCTCGGGCTCGTCGAGATAGCCGAGGAACACGTTCGGGCCCTTCACCCAGATCTCGCCGGAGTCGCCCTGCAGCGCGTCGTCGCCGTGCTCGTCGACCAGGCGCACCTGCATGCCCTCGAGCACCTTGCCCACCGACCCGATGCGCTGCTCGAGCCCGCTCGACGAGGTGACGATGGGCGACGCCTCGGTGAGGCCGTAGCCCTCGAGCAGTTCGAGGCCGTAGCGGTCGCGCAGTCGCTTGGTGGCCTCCTCGGGCATCTTCGCGGCGCCGGTGAGTGCCATGCGCACACCCGTGAAGCTGTCGGCCGGTGCTTCGTCGAAGTGGCTGAACGCCAACCACAGCGGCGGCGCGCCCGGGATGACCGTGACGCCGCGCTCCTTGATGGTGTCGAGCGCGGTGGAGGGGTCGAACCGCTGCACCAGCACGACGGTGGCGCCACGCAGCAGGCTGAGGTTGAGCACCACGTTGAGTCCGAAGATGTGGAACACCGGCAGCACGCCGTACACCACGTCGTCCTCGGTGACGCCACCGTTGGCGGTGTGCACCTGGTCGAGGTTGGACAGCAGGTTGCCGTGCGACAGCATCGCGGCCCGGGGTGAACCGGCGGTGCCGCTGGTGAAGATGAGCGCGGCGAGGTGCTGCTCGTCGACCTCCACGACGTCGACCGGGTCGGCAGTGAGCAGGTCGTCGAACGACGCGTCGGCCTCGGGCACGGTGCCGGCCTCCGTGGCCAGCACGTGCCGCAGCGACGGCAGCTGCGCACGATCGACCTGCGCCCACGCGGCAGCTGCCGACGGCTCGACCACCACGAGCGACGCCGACACGGTGGCCAGCTCGCGCTCGATCTCGGGCGCTGGACTCACCGGGTTGAGCGGCACCGCGACCGCACCGAGGCCGAGGGCGGCCAGGTACAGGTCGACGAAGTAGCGGCCGTTGCTGCACAACAGTGCGACGCGATCGCCCTGCTGCACACCGAGCCGAGCCAGCCCACCGCGGAGGTGGGCCACCTGGTCGCGGAGCATGCCGTAGGTGGTGGGGCGGCCGCGACTGAAGATGGCGACGCGGTCCGCGGGATGCGGGTCGATGATGTGCGCGAGATTCACGTGGACGGCCCCCTCTGCCGGATCCCGATGTTACTCACCGGTCACCGGCCCGCGCGCGGGACGGTTCAGAACCGCAGCAGCGAGATGATGCCGGCCGCGAGGATGGCGAGGAGCAGCAGGCCGAGGGTGAGCGTGGTCGCGGGGCGCATTCGGCCAGGCTACCGGTGCGGCGGCGCGGGCTATCGGCGTGGCTGCAGGGTGACCGGGCTGGTGGCGCCCGGGCCGCGGTCGCCCTCGGCGAGCGGCGTGAGCGTGACCTGATCGGTGGTGACCAACTGCAGCTCGTCGGCGGCCGACCGACGCTCGAGCACCAGGGCGAGCATGCCGAACGGATCGACGGTGAGGCCCACCGAGCCGGGGCCCAGCTGACCGGCGTGCCGCACCCGCTCGGCCACACGCGTGACCTCGCCGGCCTGCACCACCACGCGCACGCCGTCGCGGTCGGCCCATGGCGCCACGTCGTCGATGCCGAGGTTGAGCTGGCAGTCGCCGACGTGGTTGATCCACAGCACGTCGGCCGTGACACCACCACCGTCGACGTCACGAGGCAGCGGCACCGTGCCGGGCAGCAGCAGGTCGGCTTCGATGGCGTCGCCCAACTCGAGCAGGTCGACCCCGTTGCACAGGTGAGCCGCCACCGGCGCGAGCACGTCGCGCGTGGGGCACGCGCCACCCGGGCTGGCGAGGTGGTACCCCACATCGGTGAGCACCACCGCGCGCCCCGCACCGCCGGCCATGGCCACCGCAGGAGCGAGCACCCCGTTGTCGGGCCCGACCAGTACGCCCTCGCCCCCGGCGACCTCGATGGCCACCAGCGGGCGATCGAGCGCCGGGCCGGCATCGACCGAGGCGAGCACCACCCCCGACGGCACGTACCCGATGGCGCGGGCCAGCGCCAGGCTGCCGGCACGCACGTCGTACGCCGCGACGTGATGGGTGAGGTCGATCACCCGGGCGTGCGGGGCGAGGTCGCGGACCACGGCGTGCACCAGGCCCACCGACTCGTCGACGACGCCGAGGTCGCTGAGGAACGAGATGGTGTCGTAGCGGTGCGGCATGGCCGCGAACGTACCGGGAAAAACGCAGAGGGCCGATGCCAACCCCCCGATGGCACCAGCCCTCTCCGGCGCAGCCCCCCGTGGGGAGCGCGACATCCGGATGATGAATCTTCCGGTGGTCTTGCGACCGAGCCGAAGGATAGGCACGCGCGCGGCCGTGAGAAAAGAGTCACAGCAAGAAAAAGTGTGGATGCTCTGATCTGCGGATTCGTTGCTCAGCGAACGATCAGCGGCGGCCGAGCTCCGCGCCGCGTGCCGTGGCGGCCATCACGGCCTCCAGGAAGGCGGAACGCACGCCGTGTTCCTCGAGCACCCGCAGGCCCGCAGCGGTAGTGCCGCCGGGCGACGTGACGTTGGCGCGCAACGTGGCGGGGTCGCCCCGATCGGCCAGCAACGCCGCCGACCCGACGAACAACTGGGTGACCAACTGCTCGGCATTCGCCCGGCTGAGGCCGGCCAGCACGCCCGCCTCGGTGAGCGCCTCGGCCACCAGGAACAGGTACGCGGGTCCGCTGCCGGCCAGGCCGGTGACCGCGTCGAGCTGTGACTCGGGCACGCGCACCACGATGCCCACGGCGCCGAGGATGCCCTCGGCCCACTCGAGGTCGGCGTCGTCGGCCGTGCTGCCACCGCAGATGGCGGCCGCGCCCTCGCCCACCAGAGCCGGCGTGTTGGGCATCGCCCGCACCACCACCACGTCGGGACCGGCGGCCTCCTGCAGCGCATCGATGGAGATGCCGGCGGCGATGGACAACAGGCGCGTGGCCCCGGCCTTCGCTGCGGCGGCGCACGCGGTGGCCACGTCGTACGGCTTCACGGCGATGAGCGCGGCCTGGCACGCCGGGGTGTCGGCCACCACGGCGACACCGGGGAACAGCTCGGCCAACTGCGTCGCCCGCGTCGCCGACACCTCCACCACGGCCAGGTCGGCGGGCTGCCAGCCGCCCTGCAACAGGCCGCCCACGAGCGCTGCGCCCATGTTGCCGCCACCCACCACTGCCAGCCGGTACGTCGTCATGCCGGGCAGGCTACGTCGCCGTTGCGGGCGGTCGGCACGACTTCCCCGACGTCGCCGACCGCCCGCACCCACACTGGGTACGGCGAGTCGCGACGATCGGCAGAATCAGGTGAACTTGCTGGCGAACGCGAGGCGCAGCAGCGACGGGAACGCGGCCTCCACGTACTGGTACAGCGAGCCGATCACGCGATCGAGTTCGGCCTCGTTGAGTGCGGCCAACGGCAACTCACCGCGCAGGAACAACGCGTCCTCCACACCGATCGCGAAGTGCGCACCGACCAATCGGTCGTTGCGGCGCAGCGCCGCCTCGTACACCTCGGCGACGTGCTCCTGCGGCGCCGGCAGCACATAGGCCTCGTACCGCAGCGTGCGCTGGCCGAGCGTGAGCCAGATGGTGATGTGTTCCTTCTCCTCGCCGCGGAGTCGCACGTACCAGCGCGGTTCGGCGCTGTCGGCAGGGTCGCCACGGTCGATGGCCTCCACGAGGTCGTTGCCCTCGGCGAAGCCGTGCAGCCACCCTGTGATGGCGGCCTCGTACTCCTGCAGCGTCGGTGGCAGGTGGTAGTCGGTCATCCGCAGGCCACCCGTTCGCGCGCCCCGAGGTCGGTGTACAGCCGGCGCAGGCGCGCTGCGGCGAAGCCCCAGGTGTAGCGACGCGCGCGCTCGGCGCCGCGGCGGCCCAGGGCGGCCGCGTGGCCCGGGTGCTCGATGATCTCGCGCAGGTAGTGCGCGAACAGCACGGGGTCGCGATCGGGCACCAGGTAGCCGGTCTCGCCATGGTCGACCAGCGTGAGCAGGCCGCCCACGCCGCTGGCCACCACCGGCACACCGCAGGCCGAGGCCTCCAACGCCACCAGGCCGAAGCTCTCGCTGCGGCTGGGCACCACCACGGCATCGGCGGCGCGGTAGTAGGTGGAGAGGATGTGGTGCGGCTGCGGCGGCACGAACCGCACCTGCGCAGCGAGCCCGAGTTCGTGCACGAGCGCTCGGAGGCGGTCCTCCTCGGCGTTGCCCTCCTGGCCGCTCGCCCCACCCACCACCAGCAGCAGCGCATCGGGGCGACGAAGTTCGGCCAGTGCACGCACCGCCACCTCGGGGGCCTTCAGCGGCTGGATGCGGCCGACGAACAACAGCACCGGCGCATCGAGCGGCAGGTCGAGGGCGTTGCGCGCACCGGAACGCTCGCCGGGCGCGAAGAACGCGTGCTCCACACCGGGTGCGACGATCTCGATGCGGCCCTGCGGGTTGCCGTAGAGGCGGCGGAACTGGTTCTCCTCCTCGGTGCAGCTGACGCAGATGGCGTCGGCGCAGCGGATGATGCCCGCCTCGGCGTCGTGACGCCACTCGCTCTCGTGGTCGCCGCCCTCGGCCTTCACCTTCGCCAGCGTGTGGAACGTGGTGACGAACGGGATGTCGAGTTCGTGCTTCAACCGGTGGGCGACGAGGCCGCTGAGGAAGTAGTTGGCGTGCATCACGTCGGCCGGGGCGTGGTTCTTCATGTGGTCGATGACGCCGTCGCCGAACTCGTCGAGCACCTCGGGCAGGCGTTCCTTCGGCAGGTCGAACGCACCCGCCGTGAGGTGCACCACGCGGTGACCGGGCTCGACCTGCACCACGTCGGGCTGGTCGGCGTGCGTGCGGCGGGTGTACGTGGTGCACTCCACGCCGGCCTGGGCCAGCGCCGACGACAGCTCGCGCACGTACACGTTCATGCCGCCACTGTCGCCCGACCCCGGCTGCGCCAGGGGCGAGGTGTGGAGGGAGATCACGGCGACCCGTTGCACGACGGTTCGGAACACTAACTGTTCGGTCAACATTCCGAGCCGGATGACGAGGCCCGGACCCGCGCGGGCCCCGCCGTGCCAGAATCGCAGGTCATGCGGTTCCGCTCGCTCCCCGAACGTCGCGCTCGCCTGCGTCGTGTGCTGTCGCCCCTGCGCGACTTCCTGCACACCGAAGCGGCCGGCGGCATCCTGCTCGTGGCCGCGTCGGTGGCCGCGCTGGTGTGGGCGAACTCGCCGTGGAAGGCCGGCTACCAGCGCCTGTGGCACACCGAGATCGGCATCACCGTGGGGAGCCACGAGCTGGTGCTCGACCTGCAGCACTGGGTGAACGACGGCCTGATGACCATCTTCTTCCTGGTGGTGGGCCTCGAGATCAAGCGCGAACTCACCACCGGCCACCTCGCGGGCCGGCGTGCCGCCACCCTGCCGGTGGCCGCGGCACTCGGCGGCATGGTCGTGCCGGCGGTGCTGTACCTGGTGATCGCCGGCGGCACCGCACCCAAGGGCTGGGGCGTGCCGATGGCCACCGACATCGCGTTGGCCGTCGGGGTGCTGGCCCTGGCCGGGGGAGCGGTGCCCGCATCGCTGCGTGCGTTCCTGCTGGGCCTCGCCGTGGTCGACGACATCGGCGCCATCGTGGTGATCGCCGTCTTCTACTCCACCGGCGTGGCGTTCGGCTGGCTGGCGGCCGCCGTCGTGGGTGTGGCGCTCACCGTGTTCCTGCGCCAGTTCGGTGTGCACCAGATCATGGTCTACGTCGCGCTCGGCACAGCGGTGTGGTTCGCGCTGCACGAGGCCGGCATCCATCCCACGCTCGCGGGTGTGGCCATGGGTCTGCTGGCACCGGTCACGCCGCGCGTGGCGCCCGAGCTGATCGACGCCGACGAGCTGGCCGACATCAGCTCGTACGAGGCGGCCCATCACACGGCGCAGATGGCCCGGTCGTCGGTGAGCACCGTCGAGTGGCTGGAGCACCTGCTGCACCCGTGGACCAGCTACGTGATCGTGCCGATCTTCGCCCTGGCCAACGCCGGCGTGGTGGTCAGCGGCGACAGCCTGCGCGACGCGCTGCGCTCACCCATCTTCTGGGGCATCATGGCCGGTCTCGTGCTGGGCAAGCCGCTCGGTGTGTTGCTGGCCTCGCGCCTCACCATCCGCAGCGGCCGCGCCGACCGGCCGGAGGGCACCACCACCCGCCAGTTGCTGGGCGCCGGCAACGCGGCCGGCATCGGTTTCACCGTGGCGTTGTTCATCGCCGAGCTCGCGTTCGTCGACGACCTGGGCGCACCGATCGAGGACGAGATCGCCGATGCGAAGATGGCCATTCTGCTCGCGTCGCTGATCAGTGGTCTGCTCGCGTTCGCGGTGTTGCGTCAGCGGTCGCGGGCGGCCGACACGAAACTGTCGTAGACGTTGAGCAGTGCCTGCTGCTGCTCGGGTGTCAGCAACGGATCGGCGGCGATGGCCTCGCGCACACTCCGGGCGTTGGCGTCGGGGTCGAGGATGCCGGCGCGCTCGTAGAGGGTCTCGGCGCTGATCTGCAGTGCCTTGGCGAGTTGCTGGAGGATCTCGGCCGACGGCTTGCGCAGCCCGCGTTCGATCTGTGACAGGTACGGGTTGCTCACCCCGGCCGTCTCCGCCAGGCGGCGCACGCTCATGCGCGCCACCTCGCGCTGGGTGCGGATGAAGTCGCCGAGCTCAGTCAGTGGTGTCGTCGTCATCGTCGGCCAGCAGTCCCTCGACGTCGGCCTCGCCGTCGCGGTAGCGGCGCACGAGTTCGGCGCTGAGCGCGTCGATGCGGCCGAACAGGTCCTTGCGCTCCGACGACCGCGCTTGCTCGAACTCGTGCAACGAGGCGATGTAGCCGCCGAGCTCGTCGAGCGACATCGACGCGAGGTCGCTGGAACCGGCGTCGGAGCACAGTTCCTCGAGTGCCTGCGCGAGCGGGTGGTGGCTGTAGTCGTCGGCCGGCCGCGGCGGGCGCGCCGGGCCACCGGTGAGCTGCGAGCTGAGGATGGCCGGCAGTTCGCCGGTGATGTTGGCGTCGGCGTCACCCACCGCCCGGTGCCGCAGCTCGGCGCGGGCCAGGTCGAGGCGCGCCTGCACCAGGCGGCGCACGTAGCTGACCGCGTCGTCCTCGTGCTGCAGTTGGGCGCGCAGGGCACGCAGTTCGTCGAGCGGCAGGGCCGTGGGGTCGAACTCGGTGGTGTTCATGTGGATCCTCCACTCACGGGCGGCAGCACCGCCACTTCGTCTCCGGTGCGCACGGCCATGTGCGGTTCGGCGGGATCGCCGTTCAACCACACCCGGCAGTTCTGCAACACCGCTCGGAAACCGGGGCCGTACGCCGCCTCGGCCTGTTCCAACATCTCGCCCACCGTGGCCACGTCGAACTCCGCATGCCCGGTGCCTGCGGCCTCACGGGCAGCAGCGAACAGACGGAGCGTGGCCATGCGGCAGATGGTAGTGGGCGCATCTCCGCAGCGACGGCTACCCTCCCGGCGATGTCGACCGCTCATCCGCCCGTCACCCGCATCCTCGCGTTGCGGCACGGCGAGAGCGAATGGAACGCCGTCGGCCGCTGGCAGGGCCAGGAGGACCCGCCGCTCACCGAGACCGGGCTGCTGCAAGCGCTGACCGCAGCGCAGCAGCTGGGCACGTTCGACGCGGTGTGGGCCAGCACCCTGCAGCGCGCCGCACACACCGCCGCCGTGATCGCCGAGACCATCGGCGTGGGCCCGGTGCAGACGCACCCGGGCCTGATGGAGGCAGCGTTCGGGCCGTGGCAGGGCCTCACCCACGACGAGATCGAAGCCGGTTGGCCCGGGTACCTGGCCGAGCACCGCCGTCCCGACGGCGCCGAGGACCCTGCGGCCGTCGTGGCCCGCGCCCTCGACGCGTTCCGCGACATCGCCGCCACCACCTCGGGTGGCGAGGTGCTGGTGGTCACCCATGCCGGCCTCATCCGTACCGTGTGCCGCGCGCTCGGCGAGCACGACCTGCGGTTCCCCAACCTCGGCGGCACCTGGTTCGCGGTGCACACCGACGGCCGTGTGGTGGTGGGCGAACAGGTGCAGTTGGTCGAGCCCACCGCGTTCCGCGACACGCTCTGACCACGAAGGTACGGCGTGGACGACGAACTGCGACTCCCCCTCTTCGACGAACCGGTCGCGGCCGATGCGCGGTCCCCGCGCGATGGCGAACCGTTCCGCGTGGAGGTGGTGCGATCCGCGCGCCGCAAGCGCACCGTCGGCGCCGAACTCCGTGGCGACATGTTGCACATCGCCATCCCGTCGTGGATGAGCGCGGCCGAGGAGTCGCACTGGGTGGCGAAGATGACTGCCGGCTTCAAGCGCAAGTTGTCGAGCGACCGCATCGACCTCACCGAGCGCGCCGCCACCCTGGCGCGCCGACACCAGTTGCCCCGCCCGCGCGAGATCCGCTGGGCCGACGACATGAGCAGCCGCTGGGGTTCGTGCACGTACAGCACGGCCAGCATCCGCATCTCGAACCGGCTCGCCCCGTTCCCCGACTGGGTGATCGACTACGTGATCGTGCACGAGCTGTGCCATTTGGAGGTGCGCGGGCACGGCCCCGAGTTCTGGCGTCTCGTGCAGCGTTACCCGAAGGCAGAGCGGGCGATCGGCTATCTCATCGCGAAGTCGGGCGACTCCGAACTCGACGAGGGTTGAACCGTCGGTCACGTGACCGCGTGTTCCTGTCGCGGTCGCAAGCCCACCAACAGACTGCCGGCGATGACGGCGATGAGCGCCATCACCACGAGCGACAGGGTGTTGCGCAGGTCGTCGTCGGCGGCGGTGCCCACGGCCAACACCTGGGCGACGAGCACGCCGCTGGTGATCGACTCGATGCGCGGCGTGCCACGCGACAGTGCGATCTCCGCCGACGTGCTGTCGGCAGCGACCCGCATGCCCTCGGGCGGCTCCACGAACCCGTGGCACTGACGACCCGGCAGCGGCACCGAGAACCGGCCCGCAGCGTCGGTGGTGGCGCGCGTGGTGCGACCCGGCGCGTCGCGGCACACCGCACTCACCACGACGCCGTCGAGTCCCTCACCGCCCGCGGCGAGCACCACCACACCGCTCCACCGCGGTGTGAGTGCCGACGCTTCGGCGCGGGCCGGCAGCGAGCTGGCCACCGCCCCGACCAGTGCGAACAACGACACGAGTCGCAACGCCATCCGGCCGGCACCGGGCGACGCCACCACTTCGGGGGCGGGCGCCACCGGCATCGGGTCGGTGACCGAGATGCCGGGAGCGAGGCCCAGTTCCTCCCACGCCGGTTCGATCACGCAGAACTCGGCCAGCGCGTCGGCCGTGACGTCGTCGACCTCCACGAACTCGAGCCCCAGGCGCCATTCACCGGTCACGGTGGGGGCCACGTTGCGCACCACGGCGGACACGGTCATCGAGGTGACACCCGTGCGGGTGGGCACGATGGCCTCGAGCACGGCGTGCTCACCCACTTCGAACCCGGCATGGCTCACCACACCGGCACCGAGCGCCGTGAGGTCCACCAGGGTGACGCCACGTTCGGCGAGGCTGGCCGACAGTGCGGCACCCACGCGAGTGGCGCGGCGCACCTGAGCCCGCCGACCCAACACGCGCAGCACGTCGAGCGACAGCGCCAGCACCCACAGCCCCACGGCCACCATGGCCAGGAGCGCCGGCTGCGGCAGCTCACCCATCGTGTGCGTGACCCGATCGCTGAGACCGCGCAGCACCAGCACGACACTCACCATGATGACGGCGCCGACGAGGCTGGCCCCGTACTGGCGGGCGGGCAGGTTCACCACGGGCGGCCGGCCGCTGTCGGTGAACGGATCGAGGCCGCTGTTGAACGTGGCACCGATGTTGTGCAGGCTCCAGCGAGTGCGGTCACCCGGTCGCAGTGTCCAGCCGCTCAGCAACGACACGGCGAGCGAGGTGTACACGAAGTACGGCGCCCAGAGCACGCCCATCACCGCGACGGTGCCGGTGAAGGGCACCTCACCTGCGAGCAACGCACCGCACAGCACGGCCAGGAACGCCACGCGGCGGAGGCTCGACAGCGGCCGTACCGACCACGCCAGTGCAGCGAGGCGCTGGTCGACCGTGAACGAGCGCGGCCGCATCACGCCGTACTCGCCGAAAAGCATCTGGCGGGCGCCGCGCACTCGTTGCACGCGCTCGCGGTACACACGGTCGGCGTCGCGCTCTGCGCGGTGTGCCAGCACGGGCACGTCGGCGGGGGCGGTGATGCGCCACCCGGCGCCGTGCAGCGCCACGGTGGCGAGCCAGCACGACTCCACCGGACCGGCGAGCGTCTCGGGCACCACGGCGAGGGCGTGGGTGCGCACCAGCGAACCGGCGCCGGTCCACACGGCCACACCGCGGCGGCCGAGCGCCGGGTTCAACGCGCTGCGTTCGAAGGTGAGTTCGTGGCGGCCGTCAGGCCCGTGCTCGGGCGAGTCGTCGGCGATGGTGACACCGAGGCCCTGCACCACGGCCACATCGGGGTCGGCGAGGTCGATCGCCAACCGTTCCACGATGTCGTCGGTGGGCACGTCGCCGGCGTCGAGCAGCAGGAACTCGCCGGTGTGCACCGTGGCTCGCACCACGGCGAGACCGTTGTGGTCGTCGGGGTCGGTGGCGGCGTACAGCGCGCCGAACGAGTGGGCGAGCGCCGCGACCTCGGGGCGACCGTCGTGATCGACCACCACCACACGGGCCGAGCCGCGCACGTCGCGCAGCGCCAACAGCGTGGCCCGCAGTTCGTGTGTGGCCTGGCCGTCGGTGCGCACCACCACGTCGACCGGCGTCACGGTCACCGGACCGCGCCGCGCCGCGACAGGACTGGGCCACAACGCCCAGGTCAGCAGCACCGTGGCGAGCAGGCCGACCAGTTCGACCCCGAAGAACGGACCCGCCAGCCATGCCGGCGCGTGGTCCATCGACGCCACGAGACGCCAACCCAGGTACGCGACACCGCCGATCAGGCCGGTGACCGCGAGCACGCGGGCTGCCAGGTGCTCGTTCCTCCTCATTCCTTGCTACGTCCTCACTGCATCGGGTTCTGTTGTTCTTCATCGGCGCCACGCTGCGTGGACTTGAACCGGCCGCGACGGCGTGAGGACGGTGGAGGTCGGGTAGCCTTCCCCACTCGTGGGCACCGCCAAACGTGAACGTCAGAAGGCCAACCGTCAGCTCCGTCTCGAGGAGCTCGCCAAGGAGGCCCGCAAGGACAAGTCGAAGAAGGTCGGGCTGCGCATCGGTCTGGCCATCGGTGGCGTGGTCGCCCTGGTGGGTGCGGTGTACCTGTTCAGCGGCGACGACAACGACACCGCGGTGCCGGCGTCCACCACGGTCGCGGCCGGTGCCACCACGACGGTGGACCCGAACGCTCCCACCACCACGACGCCGCCGAAGCCCGAGGTGTCGGTGCCCGGCGCGAACGTCGATGCGTTGAAGGTCACCGTGCTGCGTGAAGGCACCGGTACCGGCGCCGCCGCCGGCGACACCATCAGCGTGCACTACGTGGGCGTGCTGTCCACCGACGGCACCGAGTTCGACAACAGCTACGACCGCGGCGAGCCCATCACCATCGAGCTCGGTGCCGGTCAGGTCATCGAGGGTTGGGACCAGGGGCTCATCGGCGCCACGGTCGGCAGCCAGTTGCAGCTCGACATCCCGGCCGACCTCGCCTACGGCGACGCCGGTCGCACCGGTATCCCGGGCGGTGCGTCACTCACCTTCGTGGTCGACGTGATGGACATCGTCCCGGCCGCCGGCTGATCGGGCCCCACTGCTCAGGCGCTACTGATCAGGGCAGTTCGCCGAACACCTCGGCGTTGCCCACCCGTTCCCAGCCGTCGGCGGTGCGCACCAGCGCGTCGCCGGTGCGCAGCACGCCCACGCTGGTGTTGGCGAGGTCGCGGGTGCGGTGCAGTCGTTCGGGCGACCACGTCTCGGCCTCGGTGACCAACGCGAGGTCGCGCACCAGGCCCAGCCCCAGCGTGAACGCTCCACCGCGCGGATCGACCATCGGGTCGCACATCGCAGCCGCGCTGCCGCCCGTGGCCGCGACGACACCACCGTTGGCCAGCACCGTGTCGAGCGCCTCGAACAGCGGCGTGTCCTTCAGCACCGACTTGAGGTGCAGCGGCTGATCACCCACGAACCACACGGCCTTCGCCGCGCGCACCACCTCGGCGGCGCCCGGCTCCATCGCTTCGCCGCGACGCAGCACCATCAACGCCTCCACCGCCACGTCCAGCCGTTCGGCCCAGTTCATCGCCGTGGCGACCAGGCGTTCGGGGTGTTCGAAGGCGTCGGCGGTGGGCAGCACCACCACCTCGGTGGCGCCGGCGGCGCGCAGCAGGCGGGCGTCGAGTTCGTCGTTGGCGGTGAAGGGGCCGCCGCCCTGCAGTGCAATCGTGCCGGTCATGGCGCCGAGCGTACGCGGCGCGCGGCGACTATTCGGTGAGTTCGGCGCGGAGCCGCTCGACCGCATCGGCGGGGACGCCCATGGCCATCGCGAACTCGCAGATGCTGCCGTGGCGCTGGCGCACGTGGCCGATCATCCGCATCATCGCCTCGGGCACGGCGGCCGAGAACACGGCGGGGCCCTCCATGATGCGTGCGTGCAGTTCGGGGAACTCCCGTGCCGACCAGTCGCGCATGCGCTGCATGCCCGCCTCGGTGAGGGCGTAGTCGGCCACGATGTACTCGTCGAGCACGTCGAGGCAGCCCAGCACGGTCATGGCCAGCATGCCGGTGCGGTCCTTGCCGGCGGCGCAGTGGAACACGGCGGGCAACGCGTCCTGCTCGGCCAGCAGCACGGCGGCCTCGGCGAGGCGACGTTCGCCTTCCTCGAGCATCGCGAGGTAGGCGCTCTCCAGGAAGTCGGCGGCATCGGTGGCGTGTTCGCCCTGCGCTGCGGTCCACGTGCTGTCGATGACCGGTACGTGATGGAACTGCACGGGGTGGTGCTCGCGCGGGAAGGTGCCGCGTTCGTCGAGCTCGGCGTGGGTGCGCAGGTCGATCACGGTGCGCAGGCCGAGGCCGCGCACCACCTCGAGGTCGGCGTCGGTGAGCCGGTACAGGCCGTCGGCGCGGAACAGGCGACGCCAACGGGTGGTGCGCCCGTCGAGCGTGGGATACCCGCCCATGTCGCGGAAGTTGTGCACCGCGTCGAGCCGCACCAGGCGCCGCGGGTCGTCGCCGATGGAGGGGAGGAGGTGGGGGGTCATCACCGGATCACCGTACCCAGGCCAGGTTGCAGACCGGTGCCTGGCAGGTGTCACAGGGGTGAATCGTCAGCCGGGGTGCACCTGGTCGATCGAGGCCCGCAGCCGGGTGACGATCTGCTCGATGTCGGCCTCGGTCACCACGAACGGCGGGGCCACCATCACCGCGTCGGCCACGGGACCCGACCCGGCGGGGTACACCCACATGTCGCGTTCGAGTGCGGCCATCATCACGGCATCGCGGCTGCAGCGCAGCTCGATGCCCCAGAACAGGCCCTTGCCGCGGATCTCCACCACGGCCGGGTGGTCGCCGAGCTCGGCGCGCAGTCGCGACTCGAGCACCGCACCCATCGACGCAGCGCGGGCCACCAACGACTCGCGGCGCAGGATCTGCAACACCTCCAGGCCGGCGGCGCAGGCACCGTCGTTGCCAGTGAACGTGAAGTACATGAAGCCCGACCCGCGCAGCGTCTCGGCCACCTCGTCGGTGGCGGCCACCGCGCCGAGCGGCACGTAGCCACCGCCCAGCCCCTTGCCGCCGACGATGACGTCGGGCTCGAACGGGAAGTGCTGGTGACCCCAGGTGATGCCGGTACGGCCGTACCCGGTCATCACCTCGTCGGCGATGAGCAGGATGTCGTGCTCGTGGCAGATGTCGGTGACGGTCTGCCAGTACTCGTCGCTCGCGGTGAGGCAGGCACCGGCGGCGCCGGTGATCGGCTCGGCGATGAACCCGGCGATGGTGCCCGGGTCCTCCTGCTCGATCACCTTCAGCACCTGCTCGGGGTCGTCCCAGGGCACCTTCGGGAACGGCAGCAGCAGTGGCTCGTACCCCTTCTGGCGGGTGAGGTGGCTGGCCGCCGCCATCGTGCCCAGGGTCATGCCGTGGTAGCTGGGGTGGCGGCCCACCACCTTCCACCGATCGGGCCGGCCCTTGGCCACCTGGTACGCGCGGGCCAGGCGGATGGCCGAGTCGGTGCTCTCGCTGCCGCCGCTGGTGAAGAACACGTGGCTCATGCCCTCGGGCAGCCAGTGGTCGACGAGTTCGTCGTGCAGGGCGAGACGCGACGGCGTGGGCCACAGCGGCACCACGTAGCCCATCTTCATCGCCGCGGCCGCGGCCTGCGCCACCGACGTGCGGCCCCAGCCGACGTTGCCGACGATGGCACCGGCGGCGGCATCGAGGATGCGGCGGCCATCGGCAGTGATGAGGTGCACGCCGTCACCGTCGACGATGGTGGGTGACTCGACGGCACCCGGCAGGAAGGCGTAACGCTCGGAATCAGTGGGCATCCACCGAGTATCGCGCCAGGTGGTGTCGGAACATGATGCTGAGGCGCGGCCCCTGCACGGCGGCGGTCTTCGGCACGCAGTGCTCCCACTGGTGCTGGCACGCACCGCCCATCACGAACAGGTCGCCCGGCCCGAGCTGCCACCACCGCGATGCCCCACCACCCTTCGGGCGCATCTGGAACGTGCGCGGCGCGCCGGTGCTGACGATGGCCACCACCGGGTTCTCGAGGTGGAACCGTTCGCGGTCGGCGTGCCACGCCACCGAGTCGCGACCGTCGCGGTAGAGGTTGAAGCCGATGGCGTCGAACGGTCGGTGGTACCGCACGGTGAGCGCGTGCAGTGCGTCGTGCAGCACGGGCAATGGGGCGGGCGGCTGCTCGCTGCTCCACCACGCGGTGAGCCGCGGCTCGGGCAGTTGCCGATCGAACATCACCACCTGCCGCTGCCGCCAGCTGAGCTTCGCGACGAGTTCGGCGAACACCAGGTCGGCGCCGTGCAACCAGCCGGGCACGTGGTCCACCCAGCTCTCGTCGTCGAGCAGGGTGCGCTCCACGCCGAGGAACTCGTGGTCGACGGCGGGCTCCTCGAAGGCGAAGAGACATTGCTGCCAGATGAGGGCGGGATCGTCGACGGCGGGCATGTCGGCCATCCTCGCGTGTCGAACACACGTTCGCAAGCGCGGCACGGAGGAGGCGGTCGCGGGGCCCTAGAGTGCCCCCGTGCCCAAGCCCTTCGAACCCGTGCGCATCGAGTCGGCCGACGACGAGCGCATCGTCGACTACGTGGGCCTGCGCGACCGCAAGGAGAGCGACCAGTACCTCATCGCCGAGACCGCGCCGGTGGTGGAACGCCTGCTCGCGTCGACGTTCAAGGTGCGCTCGTTCCTGCTCACCGAAAAGGGGTACGCCCGCCTGAAGCCGGCCATCGACGCGGCCACCCTGCCGGCGCCGGTGTATCTGGCCGAGCGCGACGTGATGGAGCAGATCACCGGATTCGACATCCACCGCGGGGTGCTCGCCTCGGCGCGTCGGCCCTCGCAACGCACGCTCGGCGACCTGCTGTCGCGTTCGAAGCGCATCATCATCCTCGAGGGTTCCAACGACCACGAGAACATCGGCGTGGTGGCGCGCTCGGCACGCGCCCTCGGCTTCGACGCGATGGTGCTCGACCCGTCGTGCGCCGACCCGTACTACCGGCGCAGTGTGCGAGTGTCGATGGGCGAGATCTTCCATCTCCCCATCACCCGCTGCACGAAGTGGCCAGAGCCGTTGGAGTTCATCGCGCAGCAGGGGTTCGAGACCTGGGCGCTCACCCCCGACGCCGACGCCGAGAACCTGTTCACGATGGGCATGCCCGACAAGGTGGCGTTGCTGGCCGGCGCCGAGGGGCCGGGCCTCACGCCGATGGCCCGGGCGCGCACGCACTACGACGTGCGCATTCCGATGCACCACGGGGTCGACTCGTTGAACCTCGGGCACGCGTTGGCCATCGCGATGGCCGCCGTGTCACCCCCTGTTCAGGACTGAGCCGGCTCCGGGGCGTTGCGGCGGGCGGGGACGCCGACCGCCATGCCGATGATCAGACCGAGCAGCACGCCGATGGCGCCGCCGCCGACCACGTCGAGCGGGTTGTGCGCACCCAGGTACACGCGGGCGATCGAGTTCAGCACCGCCACGCCGACCGGCACCCACTTCCACCGGCCCGGCAGGTACGGCCACACCAGCGTCGCCACACCCCACGCGATGATGGCGTGGCCCGAGACGAACGACAGGCCCTCCATCGGCACGTCGCGGAAGTGACCGCACGACGTGTCGCCCGCGCAGATCGATGTGCCGGGCCGCTGCCGCTCGACCAGCTGCTTCACGATCTGCTTCTCGACGAACAGCTTCAGCGGCATCAACAGCAGCAGTCCGAGCACCAGCCGCCACTTGCGGAACACGGCGGCCACCACCGCCACACCGGCCGGCACGAACAGCAGGCCGGCCAATTGGAACAGCCACATCGGCTTCTCCAAGAAGTCGGGCAGGCCGTTGATGCCGTGGAAGATCGCTTGCTCCCAGCCCGGCACCTCGCCGGTGGAGGCGACCACGGCGGCGAGCACCACCACCAGCGCGCTCGCACCGAGCGCGAGCAACCAGTCGCGCTGGTTCCACGGGTGCACGTACTGCTCGTCGTGACTCATGCCGCATCCTCCTGTTCGGTGAGCCGCGCACGCAGGCGGCCCATCACCTCCACCGTGGCGAGCCCCACCAGCACGCCGAACGACCAGCCACCCACCACGTCGGCGGGCAGGTGCACGCCGTGCACGATGCGGCCGATGCCGACCAGCACGGCGAGCAACGCCACCACCGGCCGGGAACGACGCGGCAGCACGGTCATCGCGATCAGCGCGGTGCACGCAGCAACGGCCGAGTGGCCCGAGATGAAGCCCAGCCCGGTGCCGCTGCCCTCGCGTACGTCGATCTCCGGCAGGTACTGCAACGGCCGACCGCGCTCGACCAGTTGCTTCACGCCCTTGGCGGCGAACCAGGTGGCCACTCCGCCGATCACCGCCGCCGCTGCGGTCCACGTGTCGCGTTTCCACACCAGCACCACCACGGCCAGCAGCAGCGGTGCCAGCACCGTGCCGAGCTGCATCACGGGGTACAGCACCGACGCCACCCAATCGGGCGCCCCGTTGATCCACATCGTGAGGTCGAGCTCCCACGCCGGGATCGGCGACTGCAGGGCCACCACACCCGAGACACCGAGACCGACGGCGGCGCCGATGGCGATGCGACCGGGGTGATCGAAGTGGAGCGTCGTGGTCATGCGAAGGCAGTTCAGCACAAACGGTGTACCCGGAGTCACTAAGGTCTCTTCTCCACGAAGCAATTCGCGCGCTCCTGCAAGCAACCCGAGGCACCATGAACGAGACCGCTCCCGACGAAGTCCACACCGACGTCACCGGTTCCGGCCGCACCGAGGAATCCTCGGTGTCCTACGAGCGCTCACCCCGCGACGTGCTGCGGTTGGTGGTGTTCGGTGTCACTTCGTTGCTGCTCGTGCTCATCGTGCGCTACGCGAAGGGCTCCACCAGCGGATTCGAAGAGGACATCGTCGCCCTCCTCGACTTCCTGCCGCACTCGGTGCAGCGCATCGTCAACGGCGTGATGCAGGTGCTCGTGCTGGTGATCGCGATCATCGTGCTGGCCGTGCCGATCATGCGCAAGAACTGGCGCATGCTCGGCTACATCGTGCTCGGCAACGTGGTCGCGGCCGGGTTGATGTGGTACGTCGAGAGCTTCGTCGACCGTCGCGAGCCCGACGCGCTGAACCTCGCCAACGACAGCCGCGGCGGCGTGAACTCCGACATCTTCCCGTCGGCCATCACCATCGCGCAGTTGGCCTGCACGTTCGTCATCATCGGCGTGTTCATGCCCCGCCGGTGGCGCAAGGCGGGGGCGATCGTGCTCACCACGCTCGTGGTGGTGCGGTTCCTCATCTCCGCCGTGTTCCCGGCGAACGTGGTCATCGCACTGCCGCTCGGCGCGGCCATCGGCTCGGCCATCCTCTTCGCCCTGGGCCGACCCGACCGTCGCCCCACGCTCGACGGCGTGCGCGCCGCGCTCGTCGACTCGGGCCTTCCCGTGGCCAGCGTGCGGAAGGCGAAGGTCGACGCCCGCGGCAGCACCCCGTACTTCGCCACCCTCGACGACGGGCAGGGCGTGTTCGTGAAGGTGCTCGGCGAGGAGGAACGCTCCGCCGACCTGTTGTTCCGCATCTACCGTTTCCTGCGCCTGAAGAACGTCGGTGACGACCGCCCGTTCTCCAGTCTGCGGCGCACCGTGGAGCACGAAGCCCTCGTGTCGTTGTACGCCCGCGACGTCGGCATCCTCACGCCACGCATGCGCGGTGTGGTCGACGTGGGCTCCGGTTCCATGCTGCTGGCCCAGGACATGATCGACGGGAAGTCGCTCGACGGCCTTCCCGACGACGAGATCAGCGACGACATCATGCGCGGCACGTGGGAGCAGATCGCGCTGCTGCGCCGGCACCGCATCGCCCACCGCGACCTGCGCCGCGCGAACGTGTTCATCGCCAGCGACGGCAAGCCGTGGATGATCGACTTCGGCTTCTCCGAACTCGCCGCCTCCGACACGCTGCTCTCGGCCGACGTGGCACAGATGCTCGCGTCGTTCGCCGTCGTTGCCGAACCCGAACGCGTGGTGCGGTGCGCCGTCGAGGTGCTCGGCAAGGACGCCGTCGCGTCGGCGCTCCCCCGGCTGCAGATGCCGGCGCTCAGCGGCGCCACGCAGACCGCCCTGAAACATCAGAAGGGACGGTTGAAGGGCCTGCAGGACGAAGTCGCCGCGCAGTGCGGCGTACAGGAGGTGCAGTTCGAGCAACTGCAGCGAGTGAAGGGCAAGACGATCTTCATGATCGCCGTGCTCGCCATCGCGACCTGGGTGCTCATCCCCCAGTTCGCCGACCTGCCGAGCATCGTGTCGCAGGTGAAGAACGCCGATTGGAAGTGGTTCCCGCTGGTGCTGGCGATGTCGGTGGTCACGTACCTCGGTGCCACGGCCAGCCTGATGGGTGCCATCCCCGACCACCTGCCGTTCGCGCCCACGCTGGCCACGCAGACCGGTTCGTCGTTCGCGAGCAAGCTCGCACCGGCCGGCCTCGGCGGCATGGCCCTCAACGTGCGCTATCTGCAGAAGCAGGGCGTCGACGAGCCGGTGGCGGTGTCGGGCGTCGGCCTCAACTCGGGCGCCGGCCTCGTCGGTCACGTGTCGCTCATCCTCATCTTCCTGCTGTGGGCTGGGCGCGACGCGTTCGGTGGCTTCACGCTGCCCGATCCGAAGTGGCTCCTCATCGGCGTCGCCGCGGTTGCCGTGTTGGCAGCCATCGCGATGGCGGTGCTGGCAACTCGCAAGCTGGTGCTCACCAAGCTGCTGCCCATCATCGGTCGCGCGGTGCACGGCATGGCCGAGGTGTTCAAGCGCCCCGGCAAGCTCGCGGTGCTGCTGCTCGGGTCGATGACCGTGACGATGAGCTACCTGCTCGGCGTGTACTTCTCGGTGGAGGCGTTCGGTGGTGGACTGCCGCTCGCCACCGTCGGCGCGGTGTACCTGGCCGGTGCGGCCGTGGCCACGGCAGCACCGACCCCGGGTGGTCTGGGCGCGATGGAGGCGGCACTCATCGCCGGCCTCGTGGCCGCGGGGCTCGAGAACACGGTCGCGGTGCCGGCGGTGTTCATGTTCCGCCTCGCCACGTTCTGGATGCCCATCCTGCCGGGCTGGCTGTGCTTCATGTGGCTGCAGCGCCGCGAGTACATCTGACCCGTTCAGCCGCCAGTCGCACTCACGGCCTGGTCGACACGCCCTCGGCGAGCCAGTGGTTCACCAGCCACAGCTCGTCGAGGTGGGTGGCCACGCGGGCGAGTGCGTGGCCCATCAGTCGTCGCCCGGTGGGCGTGGGGGTGACCACCACTGCACGCCGGTCGCCGTCGACAGCGCCGTAGTCGCGTCGTACGAGACCGCTGGCCTCCAGCCGATCGAGCAGCTTCGTGGCTCCGCCGCTCGAGAGTTCGAGCAACTCCATGACGCTCCCCGGGCGACAGCCGCCTTCGAGCTCCGCATGGCAGAGCACGATGAGCGAGGAGAACTCGATCGCCGTGGGTGACCCGGCCTCGCCGGCGGCACTTTCGCGCAGCGTGGTGCCCAGACGAGCGACACACGCGATGAGTTCGCCACACGGCTCGAGGCCGGCCGACGGACCGCCCCCACACGCCTCGGCCAGCTGCACGATCTCCTTCGCGATCGGCCGAACGTCGTCGTGCGCGTCGTCGACGACCTCGATGAAGCGCCCCATCGCTGCTCGCCCCGCATCGGTGAGTTCCACCTCGACGGCGCGGCCGTCGCGGCAGTCACCCCGCGCGCCACGGTGCGCCAGGCCGGCCGACTCGAGCCGATCGAGCAGCTTCGTGAGGCCGCCGCTGGTGAGGCCGGCCGCCTGCTGCAGGTCGCGCGGTCGCAACGCGCCATCGCGGTACAACGCCAGGCACACGCGGACCTCGGCGTTCTGGCGCAGCTCACCCAGTCCGGCGCGGTCGATGGCGGTGTCGAACACCAGGCTCATCCGCCGCACCAGCACCAGCATCATGGCCACGCGCTCGCGCGTCGCGGCGTCGAGCGTGGCCATCAGGCCGATCCACCGGCCGCCGCTGCCGCCGTCGGCCGTTCGGGGATGCGGCCGGTGGCGAACACCGCGCCCAGACCCAACAGGGCGAGCATGGCGAGCGAGATGCGCAACGCCTCGACGCGAGCGTCGGCGTTGTCGTCGATGATGGCCTGGGCGAGATCGGGTTCGACACCGGCGGCATCGAGGCCGCTGCGCAGTTGCTGGTCGCTCACGAACGGCACGCCGCTGGAGAGTTGCACGGTGGCGCCCTCCACCACCGAGGCCGGCACGTCGGGGTTGTTCGCGATGTTGTCGAGGAACGCCGTGGTGAGCGACGCCACCAGCACCGCCCCGGCCAGTGCGGTGGCCACCGATGCACCGAGGTTCGTGGCCGTGTTCTGCAGGCCGCCCACCTCACCCGTGCGCGAGTCGGGCACGGAACCTGCGACCACGGCGCCCAGCTGCGAGGCCAGACATCCGACGCCGAGGCCCCCCATGAACAGCGGCCAGGTGACGATCTCCGGGCCGGTGCCCAGGTCGAGCAGGGCGATGAACAGCACGATGGCGCCCACCATGAGCAGCAGCCCGGTGCGCACCACCGTGCGCGGCGATGCCTGCGGCCACTTGCGTGGGATGCCGACGGCGGCCAACAACAGTGCGATCGACAGGGGCATCAGACGCACGCCGGTCGCGATGGCCGACAGACCGAGGGCCACGGTGAGGAACAGCGCCACCAGGTAGAACAGGCCGCCCTGCACCAGGAACTGGAAGAAGAACGCCGACAGGCCCGAACGCAGTTGCTGGATCTCGAACAGTGCCGGATCGACCAACGGCACGCCGCCCTTGGCCACCATCCGATGCTGCCATTGCATGAACAGCCACAACAACGCCGCGCCGGCGACCATCAACCAGAACGACAACGACAGCCCGAGGAACGCCGGACCGTCGGCCTTCGGCCGCAGGAATCCCCACGTGCCGGCGCGCAGGATGCCGAACACGAACAGACCCAGACCCGAACCCGAGAGCGCCGTGCCCACCAGGTCGAGGCGCACACCCTTGTCGGGCGGCGACGCCATCATGTTGCGACCGAAGAACAGGATGAGTGCCACCAGCACCACCTCGCCCACGAACACGTAGCGCCATGACAGGTAGGTGGTGCACAACCCGCCGATCAGTGGGCCCACGGCGATGGCCACCGCGGCGGAGGCCGCCAGCAGGCCGTACGCCTTCGGACGATCGGGGCGGGCGAAGTTCGAGGCCACCAACGCCACCAGCGACGGGAGGATCAGCGCGGCACCGATGCCCTCGAGCAGCGACCATCCGATCAGCAACATCGGCAGGCTGGTGGAGAGCGCCGTGGTGAGCGAACCGGCGGCGTAGATGCTGGCGCCGATCATGAAGCCCTTCTTCGGGCCGATGATCTGGCCGACCTTGCCACCGGTGATCATCAACGCCGCCATCACCAGGGTGTACATCGTGATGGCGGTCTGGATGCCGGAGATGTCGGAGTTGACGTCGTTGGCCACTTCCACCATCGACACGTTCATCACCGACGAGTCGAGCGCCATCACGAACTGGCCTGCGGCCAGCGTGGCGAGCACGAGCGAACTCCCGGACCGCGCCCCTGCAGTGTCAGTGTTCATGACTGCACAGTAACCCCGCCGCCGTGTGCACTCCCGATGCCGATGGATTCCTGACCGTGTCAGCGTCCCTACACTTCGTGCGTGTCGTCATCCGTCCTGAAGACGCTGGTGCTCGTGGTGGGCATCGCAGCGCTGAGCCCGTTCGTCTCCGACCTCGCGAAGCGCTGGACGCGCCTGCCCGGCGTGGTGGTGGAGATCGTCCTCGGCATCGTCATCGGTCCGCACGTGCTGGGGCTGGTGGAACTCGACGAGGTCGTCCGAGTGCTGGCGGAGATGGGCCTGGTGTTCCTCATCTTCCTCGCCGGGTTCGAGATCGACATGCAACGGGTGAAGGGGTCGCCCATCCGGCTCGCGGTCAGCCACTGGCTGTGTTCGCTGGTCATCGGCATCGTCGTCGCCACGCTGCTGCATGCCGGCGGCGTCACCATCGGGATCCGGTTCGTGGCCATCGCCCTCACCACCACCGCGATCGGCACCCTGTTGCCCATCCTGGGCGATGCAGGCATCCTGCCCACTCGGTTCGGTGCGTTCGTGCTCGCCGGTGGGGCGATGGGCGAGCTCGGCCCCATCCTGGCCATCTCCATCGCACTCACCTCCGACAACCCGGGTCGCACCACGCTGGTGCTCGTCGGGTTCACGGCACTTGCGTTCGGCACCGCAGCGCTGGCCGCACGCCCCGCGCCGCCGCACGCCATCCGGCTCATCACCACCACGTTGCACTCCAGCGCCCAGCTCGGTGTGCGCCTGTCGGTGCTGTTGTGCGTGCTGCTGGTGTGGGTCGCGAACCGCTTCGATCTCGACGTGCTGCTGGGTGCATTCGCCGCAGGCATGATCGCCCGGCTGTTCCTGGTCTCGCAGGCCACCGAGCCCACGTCGGAGGAACCGACGATCGATCACCGGCACGAGGTGCAGACCCGCCTCGAGTCGCTCGGCTTCGGGTTCTTCATCCCCCTCTTCTTCGTGGTGAGCGGCGTGAAGTTCGATCTCGCTGCACTCGGTCAGTGGGGCACACTCGCCAAGGTGCCGATGTTCCTCGTGCTGTTCCTGGTGGTTCGCGGATTGCCGGCGTTGCTCTACCGCCGCGAACTGCACTCGCTCGACGTGCGCGCCCTCGGTCTGCTGCTGTCGGCAGGTCTGCCCCTCATCGTGGTCATCACCGGCCTCGGTGTGGAGGAGGGGCAGATGCGGTCCGACAACGCCGCGGCGATGGTGGGCGCGGGCCTGCTGTCGGTGGTGCTGTTCCCCATCATCGGCCTGGCGCTGCACGGGAAGGCGCCCGACGTGCCCGAACCGGCCACGGTGTCGCCCCGTGCCGGACGCCGCCGGCGGCGGGCCACGGCCGAACTCAGCCCAGACCCAGCCGATCCGGCGTCGCGCTGACCTCGCGGAACGCCGACGGCATGCCGACGGCCACGGCCTCGTCGAGCATCGTGCGCAGCCGTTCGACCGTCGGGTGCAGGTCCTCGCGAGCCAACCCGGCCAGCACGTCGAACGCCGCGTGGAGCCGGCGCACCACCGGGGTGCCGTTGCCCAGGTACTCGCCGCTCTCCACCAGCACCTCGATCCACCCGTCGTACCGGGCCGCCAAGGCCACCAGCGCCGTGCGGTCGATGGCCTGCACCACGCCGGTGTGACCGGTGGTGCGCAACACGTCGCCCGCCACGTCGGCCGGGCGTGGTGCCGGTGCGTACTCGACTGCCAGCGGGAACGACGCCGCCACCGACTCGCGGCCCGACGTGGTGACCATGGTGAGCAGGTACTGCACGCGCAGCATGCGCGTCATGCCGTGCAGGAAGGCCAGGAACGCCACCAGGGTCAGCACGAGCATCCCGATGGTGACCAGCACCGTGAGCGACGGCACCTGCTCGCGATCGTTCAACGCGACGGTGGCGTGCAACGAGAACACGAACGTGGCCAGGAAGCAGCCCAGGGTGAGCTGCGTGAGACGTGAGCGCACGAACACGCGCACCACCCGTGGCGAGTACTGACCGCCCGCGAGTTGGATGGCGACCAGCGTGGTGGTGAACACCACGCCCATGAACGTGAGCATCGCCACCGACACCGTCTTCGCGAGCTCGGAGGCAGCTTGCACGCGATCTCCCGTGAGCCACCCGATCTCGTCGACCACCTGTACCTCGAGGTCGATGGCCAGCACCACACGGGCCACGCAGTAGGCAGCGAACGTGCACACCGCCGGGACGAACCACAACGACGACCACACCCGCTCGGTGTACCTCAGTCGGCGCAACGGTTCGTGCGGCGCCAGGCGGGCCGGCACCGTCTCGACGTGGGGCACATGCGGTGACGCGGGCATCCCTCGCATCGTACGGCACGGGGTCGCTGACCTGGTGAGAAGGTCGTAAGGTCAGGGGATGCCGAAGCGACTCACCATCACCGACATGGAGCACCACGCGCCCGCCCGCACGACGCCCTCGGCGAAGGAGTACCTGGCAGAGATCACGCAACTGCAGATCGAGATGCTGAAGATGCAGCGCTGGGCGCAGGAGTCGGGCGCGAAGGTGTGCATCCTGTTCGAGGGCCGCGACGCC